>JALSIA010000182.1 GCA_026981865.1 Thermaceae bacterium | reverse complement strand
CCTCGTCGCCGAAATCGCCCCGGAAGAAGACGAGGACGCCGAAGCCCGCCGCGCGCTGTACAAGCAGGCCTTCGGCGACGTGACCAAGCGCGAGCTGCGCCGCATGATCGTCGAGGAGAAGAAGCGCGCCGACGGCCGTAGCCCCGCCGAGATCCGCCCCATCTGGATCGAGGTGGACGTGCTGCCGCGCTCGCACGGCTCGGCGATCTTCACCCGCGGCGAAACCCAGGTGCTGGGCACGGTCACCCTGGGGACCGGCCGCGACGAGCAGATCATCGACGACCTAGGCCTGGACGAGTCGGAGGACTTCCTGGTCCACTACAACTTCCCGCCCTACTCGACCGGCGAGGTCAAGCGCCTGCGCGGCGTCTCGCGCCGCGAGGTGGGCCACGGCAACCTCGCGAAACGGGCGCTCAAGCCGATGCTGCCCGAGAAGGACGCCTTCCCCTACACCATCCGCGTGGTCGGCGACGTGCTCGAGTCCAACGGCTCCAGCTCGATGGCCACCGTCTGCGCCGGCTGCCTGGCGCTGATGGACGCGGGCGTGCCCGTCAAGAAGCCGGTGGCCGGCATCGCCATGGGCCTGGTCAAACCCGAGGAGGGCGAGCCGGTGGTGCTCACCGACATCCTCGGCATGGAGGACGCCCTGGGCGACATGGACTTCAAGGTGACGGGCACCCGCGACGGCGTGACCGCGTTGCAGATGGACATCAAGGTGCAGGGGCTCGACGCCGCGGTGATGCGCCGCGCCCTGGAGCAGGCGCGGGAGGCGCGGCTTAAGATCCTCGACCAGATGGAACGGGTCCTGCCCGAGCCGCGCAAGGAGCTCAAGCCCTTCGCGCCCCGCATCCTGGCGCTCAAGATCCCGGTGGACAAGATCGGCGCGGTCATCGGCCCCGGCGGCAAGAACATCCGCGCCCTGGAGGAGCTGGGCGTCTCGATCGACATCGAGGAAGACGGCACCGTGCGCATCTACTCGGCCGAGGGCGGCGCCGCCGAGGAGGCCAAGGCGCGCATCGAGAACCTCACCCGCGAGGCCAAGGTGGGCGAGGTCTACGAGGGCGTGGTGGTGCGCACCACCAACTTCGGCGCCTTCATCCAGCTCTTCCCCGGCACCGAGGGGCTCTTGCACATCAGCCAGATCGCCGAGGAGCGCGTCGACAAGGTGGAGGACCACCTCAAGGTGGGCGACAAGATCACCGTCAAGGTGAACCGCATCGACGAGAAGGGCCGCGTCGACCTGGTGCGCCCCGAGCTCGAAGGCAAGATCCCGCCGCGGCGCCCGCCCCGCTCGGGCGGACCCCGCCGCCGCTAGCCCCAGCGCACTGCGGTCGGCCGCCCATCGGGCGGCCCGGCCGCGTTAGGAGAACAAATGAACGAACCATCCAAACCCACCCGCAAGCCCGGCCGGCGCCGTTCGCGCAGCCGCAAGTCGGGGCGTCCCCTTTCCATCGGTAAGCTCGAGATCGTCCCCCTGGGGGGGATGGGCGAGATCGGCAAGAACATCACCGCTTTCCGCTACGAGGACGAGATCCTCGTCGTCGACGGCGGCCTCGCCTTCCCCGAGGAGCACATGCCCGGGGTGGACATCCTGATCCCCCGCATCGACTACCTGGTCGAGAACGCGGGGCGGATCAAGGGCTGGGTCCTCACCCACGGCCACGAAGACCACATCGGCGGGATGCCCTTCCTGCTGCCGCAGCTGCCCAAGATCCCGCTCTACGGGGCCAAGCTGACCCTGGGCCTCCTGCGCGGCAAGCTCGAGGAGTTCGGGCTCAAACCGGGCGAGTTCGACCTCAACGTCGTCAGCCCCGACGAAACGCTGAAGATCGGGCGCCACTTCACCGTCGACCTCTTCCGCATGACCCACTCGATCCCCGACAACTCGGGGCTGATCATCCGCACCCCGGTGGGCAACGTCGTCCACACCGGCGACTTCAAGCTCGACCCCACGCCGGTGGACGGCAAGGTGAGCCACCTGGCCAAGGTGGCCCAGGCCGGCGCCGAAGGGGTGCTGCTCCTGATCGCCGACTCCACCAACGCCGAACGGCCAGGGATCACCCCGAGCGAGGCCGAGGTGGCCGTGGCGCTCGACGCCGCGATCGGGGCGGCGGAGGGCCGCGTCTTCGTGACCACCTTCGCCTCGCACATCCACCGGGTGCAGTCGGTGATCCGCGCCGCCGAGCGGCACGGGCGCAAGGTGGCCATGGAAGGCCGCAGCATGCTCAAGTTCGCCAAGATCGCGCTCGAGCTGGGCTACCTGGAGGTGAAGGACCGCCTCTACACCACCGACGAGATCAAGGACATCCCCGACCGCGAGGTGCTGGTGCTGGCCACCGGCTCCCAGGGGCAGCCCATGGCGGTGCTGAGCCGTCTCGCCTTCGGCCGCCACGCCAAGCTGAGCGTGGGCGAGGGCGACACCGTGATCCTCAGCTCGAGCCCCATCCCCGGCAACGAGGAGGCGGTGAACCGGGTGATCAACAAGCTCTACGAGCTGGGGGCCAACGTGCTCTACCCGCCCGCCTACAAGGTGCACGCCTCGGGCCACGCCAGCCGCGAGGAGCTGCGCTTCCTCTACAACCTGGTCCAGCCCAAGTTCTTCGTTCCCTGGCACGGGGAGGTCCGCCACCAGACCAACTTCAAGTGGCTGGTCGAGAAGATGCCCAAGCCTCCGGTCAAGACGATCGTGCCCGAGAACGGCGACGTGCTGGTGCTGACCGAGGGCGACCTGAAGAAGACGGGCCGGGTCAAGGCCGGGGCCCTCTACGTGGACGGCCTCGGGGTGGGCGACATCACCGACGACATCCTCGCCGAGCGCCAGGACATGGCGGCCGACGGCATCGTGATCCTGACCGCACTGGTCTCCGAGCAACCGGTCGTCGAGGTGGTGAGCCGCGGCTTCGTCAAGGCGGGGCAGCGGCTGCACGCCGAGATCCGCCGGGTGGCGCTCGAGGCCATCGAGCGGGGCTTGCGCGAGAAGAAGCCGCTCGAGCAGATCCGCGACGACGTCTACTACCCGGCCAAGAAGTTCATCCGCAAGGCAACCGGCCGCGACCCGATCCTGATCCCCATCCTCTTCGAGGCCTGACCGTGGGGGGCGCGGGCGTGCTGCTCGGCGCGGTGGCCCCGGTGGCGCTGATGGTGGCCACCGGCTTCCTGGCCGCGCGCACCCTGCGCCTCGACCGCGGGCCGCTGACGCGGCTCACGCTCTTCGTCCTCGTCCCTTTCCTGGTCTTCGACCAGCTCTGGCGCAACACCGCCGACCCGGCCGGGGCGCTGCGGCTGGCCCTGGCCTTCGCCCTCGCCTCGGCGGCCTTCGCCCTCGCGGGCTGGGGGGTGGGGCGACTCTTCGGCCTGCCCGCGGCGGTTCGGGCGAGCCTGACCGCCACCACGGCCTTTCCCAACACCGGCAACATGGGCCTCTCCGTCGCCCTCTTCGCGCTGGGCGAGGTGGGGCTCGAGCGCGCGACGATCGTCTTCGTCGTGGCCACGGTGCTGCTCTTCGGCTTCGGGCCGGCCCTCTTCCACGGCGGCAGCCTGCGCGAGCAGCTGGCCATGACCCTGCGCCTGCCGCTCATCTGGGCCGTGGTGCTTGGCCTCGCCGCGGGCGCCGCGAACCTCCAGTTGCCCGCCAACCTGGGCGGGGGCGTGCACATGCTCGCCCAGGGCGCGATTCCCATGCTGCTGCTGGCGCTGGGCATGCAGATCGCCGAGTCGCGCATCCAGGTGGGGGCCTACGACCTGCTGGCCAGCCTGTTGCGGGTGCTCGGCGGACCGGTGGTCGCCTTCTGGATCGGCCGCGCGCTGGGGCTCGGGGGCGCGGACCTGGTGGTGCTCGTGCTCATCAGCGGCATGCCGGCGGCGGTGAACACCTACCTGATGGCCGCCGAACTCGGCGGCGACGCCCCGCGCACCGCACGGGTGGTGGTGCTCTCGACGCTGATCAGTTTTTTGACCCTTCCCCTGGTGCTGGGCTGGGCGCTGCGGGCGGCGGGGGTAGGGTAGGTTCGCCCAGGTCGAGCTGCAGCACGGGCCGGCCCGCGACCACGACGAGCAGGCGGTGGAAGCGCCCCGCCTCGGCAGGAAAACGCACCTCCAGCTCGCCGACCGTCTCCACCCACAGCGAGCGCTCCTCGACCAACTCCTCGTCCGCGTACCAGCGCAGCTCGAGGTAGTTCGGCTCCGGCCAGCGGCGCACCACGATCACGGCGCGCGCGGTTCCGCCCGCGGGCTCGAGCCTGCCCGTGACCGAAACCCGCTCGGGAAAGGGCGCCTCGGGGGGAATCAGCGGCCAGAAGGTGTAGCGGCAACCCGCCAGCAACACCAGCAAGAAAAGCACCCACGCCCTTCGCATCTCCCCCCACGCTAACGCGCGCGGATGCGAAGCGGGTTAAAGTCCCCGCAGCGCGGCCGCGGCCGCGGCCAGCACCAGCGGCGCGGTCTCGGCCCGCAGGATGCGCGGACCCAGGTAGACGGGCGCGAACCCCAGGCCGGCCAGCTGCGCCGCCTCGGCCTCGGTGAAGCCGCCCTCGGGCCCGCTGGCGAGCGCGGCCTCTCCGGCCTCGGGCCAGGCCACCTCGGCCAGCGTCCGCGCCGCTGTGGGGTGCGCGACGAGACCAAAGTCCACCGGCTCCAACGCCGCGAGCGCCCGCGGCGGGGCCACCTCGGGCAGCCGCGAACGGCCCGACTGCTTGGCGGCCTCGACCGCAATGCGGCGCAGCCGCTCCAGCTTGGCCCGGCCCATCTCCCGCGGCACGCTGCGCTCGGTGACGAGCGGGACGAAACGGACCACCCCCAGCTCGCTTCCCGCGCGCACCACGTCGGCGAGCTTGTCGCCTTTGAGCAGGGCCACGTAGAGCACCGGCGCGAGCGGCGGCTCGCGCCGCACCTCTCGGGGCTCGCCCGCGGCCAGCCGCACCGCGCCCGCGCCGGCGTGGGTCACCCGGGCCTCGGCCTCGAGGCCGGCGCCGTCGAAGACGACCACCTCGCGCCCCGGCCGCACGCGCAGCACGTGCAACAAGTGGTGCGCCTCCCGGCCGGTGAGCACGATCTCCGGGGCCAGGCGGGGCACGAAGACGCGCGGCTTCCTCATCGCTCGAAGCTGAGGAGTGCCCACTCCCCCTCGCGGCGTTCGCCCACGGAACGCAGGCCCGTCCCGGCGAGCGCCTGGCGCACCCGCGGGGCGCGCTCGGTCAGGACACCCGTCAGGTGCGCCCGTCCTCCGGGCGCCAGCAGCCGGGCGTAGTTGGGGGCCAGCTCGGCGTGCAGCTCGGCGTAGAGGTTGGCCACGATCACGTCGTAGGGCGGCTCGGCCGCCTCCACGCTGCCCACCCGAAACTCGGGGGCGACGCCGTTGCGCCGGGAATTCTCCCGGGCCACCGGGACGACGCTGGCGTCGGTGTCCACGCCCAGGGCCTCGGCCCCCAGCAAGGCAGCGGCGATCGCCAGGATGCCCGAACCCGTGCCCACGTCGAGCACCCGTTTGCCGGCGGGGTTCTCGCCGGCCAGGGCTTCGAGCGCCATCCGCGTGGTGGCGTGGTGGCCGGTCCCGAAGGCCATGCCGGGCTCGAGCACGATGCGGCGCTCGGGGCCCGTCCAATCGTGCCAGGGGGCCAGCACCACGAAGGGGCCGGCCACCACCGGCTTCAGGCCGCGTTTCCAGGCCTCGAGCCAGTCCTCGTCGGGGAGCTCCCGCCAGCGGCCGGGCAACGGCAGCTCCAGCCGCTCGGGAAAGTAGGCCCAGACCTCGCCGGGTTTCTCCTCGAGGCCGCGCGCGCCCAGCTCGAAGAGCCGGGGAACGTAGGCGTCGAGCAGCTCGAAGTCGCCTTTCAGAACGAAGACGTGCACGACCGCATTCTACGGGAGGCGGCGGAGGTCCTTGACCGGACCGCGCGGCTCGAGGCGGCGAGCCCGTTTGGCCGCGCCTGGCCCGGAGGCGGTTCAGGACTTCCGCAGACGCCGCACTCGCCGCCCGGGCGCACCCCCTCCCTTTCGTCGCCCCGGCTCCGACCTTGCCGCCCTCTGGGGCGCTACCCTCCCCCCCGCTCCGCGAACGCCGCCACGGCCTCGCAGAGCCGCACCCCGACCCGGAAGCCCAGCGCCGCCGCCGGGGCGTTGACGTGGCTGATCACGCCGCTCGCCCAGGTGTCGGCCGCCTCGCCGATGCGGGCGCTGGCGGCAGCGACCGCCACGGCCGCGATCCCTACGTGCTCGAGCCGGGTCAGACCCGCCACCCCCGCCGCTTCCTTGCCGACCCCGGCGTCGTTGAAGACCACCAGTCGGGGGCGGTACGCCGCGGCGTAATGCGCCGCGCTGAGGCCGCCGTGGGAGCCCGTCACCACCACCGCACCGGTCTGTTCGGCGCCGCCCTGGGTCACCGAGTCAAGCAGCCAGACCCGCACGCCCCCGACTTGTACGCTCTTCATGGGCTTTATAGTAAAACCCAAGGAGAAGCGAATGGAAGGTACGAACGTCGTACAGCTCTTGCAGCAACTGATCCGATTCGACACCACCAACCCCCCCGGCCGCGAGGCCGAGGCCATGCGCTGGGTGCAGGGCTGGCTCGAAGGGCACGGGATCCCCTCCGAGCTGCTCGCCCGCGACCCCGAGCGGCCCAACCTGGTGGCGCGCCTGCGCGGACGCGGCGAAGCGCCTCCGATCCTCGTCTACGGCCACCTCGACGTGGTGACCACCGAGGGGCAGGACTGGAGCGTGCCGCCGTTCGAGGGCGTGGAGAGGGACGGCTGCGTCTGGGGGCGTGGCGCGCTCGACATGAAGGGGGCGGTGGCCATGTACCTGGCCTCGCTGGTGGAGGCGCACGCCGCGGGAGAGCTCGCCGGCGACGTGGTGCTGGTGCTGCTGAGCGACGAGGAGGCCGGGGGCGACTACGGCGCGGGCTGGCTGGTGGACCGTCACCCCGAACGGTTCGAGGGCGTCCGCCACGCCCTGGGCGAGTTCGGCGGCTTCAGCCTCGAGATCGCCGGCCGGCGTTTCTACCCGGTGATGGTGGCCGAGAAGCAGGTCAGCTGGCTCGAGCTTACCTTCAGCGGCCCCGCCGGCCACGGCTCGCTCATCCACAAGGGAGGCGCCATGGCCAAGCTGGGGCGGGCGCTGGTGGCGCTCGACAAGAAGCTCACGCCCGTGCACGTCACGCCCGTCACCGAGCGTATGTTCCGCGAGATCGCCGCCGGGCTAAGCGGCGCAGCGCGCGCCGGGGTGCTGGCCGCACTCAAGCCCGCGCTCACCGACCGGGTCCTCGAAGCGCTGGGCGAGGGCGGCCGGCTCTTCCAGCCGCTCTTCCACAACACCGTGAACGCCACCATCGTCACGGGCGGCGACAAGGTCAACGTGGTGCCCGCCGAGGTGCGCCTCCAGCTCGACGGCCGGTTGCTGCCCGGGTTCAAGCCCGACGACCTCATCGCCGAGCTCGAGCAGATCATCCCGGTCCCTTTCGAGGCTCGGGTGGTGCGCCACGACCCGGGCCCGGATAAGGTGGACTGGACCCTCTACCCGCTGCTCAAGCGCACCTTGGAGGAGGCCGATCCCGGGGCGCGCGCGGTGCCGCTGCTGCTCTCCGGGGTTACCGACGGCCGCCACTTCGCGCGCCTGGGCATCCAGACCTACGGCTTCGCCCCCATGAAACTGCCGCCCGACCTGAACTTTTCGCGCCTCATCCACGCCGCCGACGAACGCATTCCGGTGGAAGCGCTGGAGTTCGGCACCCAGGCCCTGCGGCGCTTCTTCCGCGGATACGGGCGCGGCTGAACCCGCGCCCTCGCGGGTGCGACGTATACTGAGGCCAATGCTCAGCTGGCTCGACGTCCTGGCGATCACCACCGCCGCGCTGGCCACCGCGATGGGCGTGCGGCGCGGGGGCGGCTTCCTGCTGGCCCTGCCGATCGCCGCGGCGCTCTACTGGCTGGGCCTCGACTACGTGCCCGGCCCCTCCTGGCTGCTCCTGCTCGGCCTCGGCAGCGGGCTGGCCGCCGCTTTCATAAGCGGGCTGCTGCCGGTAAGCTTTCCCTTCAAGCTCGACCCCATCCTGGGTGGCCTCGCAGGCTTCGTCTGGGGCGTCTTCCTGGCGCTCGTGCTCTGGGTGGGGCTGCCCTCGGAGTACAGCCCGGCCACCGGCGCGATCCGCTACCCGGCGCTCTCGGCCCCGCCCATCATCCAGGACGCGGTGGCCTCGAGCCCCTTCGCGCCCAAGCTCTTCGCCGTCGTCTGGCAGAACCCCGTGGCGCGCAAGGTCTTTTTCGGCCCCGAACCCTCGCGCTAACCGCTACTCGGCCAGCACCGTCGCCAGGTCGTAGACGCTGCGGTCGATCGGCTTGCGCCGTTCCACCGCCTCGGCCAGCGGCGTGAGTGCGATCTCGCCCTCGACCTCCCCGAGCATGACCCCGCTGCTGCCCGAAACCAGCGTCTCGGCGGCCGCCGCCCCCAAGCGGCTGGCCAGCACCCGGTCGCGCGCGGTCGGCGAACCCCCGCGCTGGATGTGGCCCAGCACGGTCACCCGCCCCTCGAAGGGGTGGATCTGCTGCGCGGCCTTCATCAGCGTGTCGGCGCCGCCGGGGTAGGCCCCCTCGGCCACGACGATGATCGAGGAGTGCTTGCCCTTGGCCTCGGAGAGCCGGATCTGCTCGGCGATCTCCTCGGGCCCGGTGGGGATCTCCGGGAGCGCGATCACCTCGGCTCCGCCGGCGAGCCCGACGTCGAGGGCGATGAAGCCGGCGTGCCGGCCCATCACCTCGATGAAGAAGACGCGTTCGTGGCTGGCGGCGGTGTCGCGGATGCGGTCGATGGCGTCCAACGCGGTGTTGACCGCGGTGTCGAAGCCGATGGTGAAGTCGGTGCCGTAGAGGTCGTTGTCGATCGTCCCCGGCACCCCCACGATGGGGATGCGGTGTTCCTGGGTCATCTTGATGGCCCCGCGGAAGGTGCCGTCGCCGCCGATGGCCACCAACCCGTCGATCTTCGCCTCGGCCAGCCGGCGCGCCGCCTCGGCGCGCCCCTCGGGCTCCAGGAACGCCTTGCTGCGCGCGGTGCGCAAGATCGTGCCGCCGCGCTGGATGATGTTGGCTACGTCGCGGGGGGCAAGCGGCACGAACTCGCCTTCGATCATGCCCGCGTAACCGCGGCGGATGCCCACTACCTCGACCTCGTTCGCCGCCGCCCAGCGCACCACCGCCCGCAGGGCGGCGTTCATGCCGGGGGCGTCGCCCCCACTGGTGAAGACCCCAATGCGTTTCATGCCTTCTCCTTTCGGTACGCCCAGCGGCGGGCCTCGTTGCGGGGCACGCCCCGGGCCTCGAGCGCTTCCGCCAGGGCGCGTCCGGAAAGCCCGGCCTCGCCCAGCTCCGCGGCCAGCGCTGCGGCGTCGGGCCGTTCCTCCGGAACTTCACGCGGCCCCAGCACGATGACGAACTCACCCCGGGGCCGCTCGAAGCGGGCGCGCGCCGCCGCAAGCGTGCCCCGCCAGACCTCCTCGTGCTTCTTGGACAGCTCGCGCGCCAGCGCGACCGGGTGGTCGGGTCCGTAGATCGCGATCAGGTCGTCGAGCGTCCGTGCCAGCCGGTGCGGGGCCTCGTAGAGCACCACGGTGCGCTCCTCGTGCGTCAGGGCCTCGAGCCGCCGCCTGCGGGCGCGGCCGGTCGGCAGGAACCCCTCGAAGACGAACCGCGCCGTGGGCAGCCCCGAGGCCACGAGCGCGGGCACGAAGGCCGTGGGCCCCGGCAGCACCTCGACGCGGAAGCCCTTGGCGAGCGCCCGCGCCACCAGCTCGGCCCCCGGGTCGCTGATGCCGGGCGTGCCGGCGTCGGAGGCGTAGGCCACGTAGGCGTGCTCCTCGAGCAGGCGCTCGGCGCGGTCCGGCGTGTGCTGGTCGACCCGCACCAGCGGCGTGGCGATGCCGTAATGCCGCAGCAGCTTGGCCGTACGCCGGGTGTCCTCGCAGGCCACCACCTCGACCTGCCTCAGCACCTCGAGCGCCCGCAACGTCACGTCGGCCAGGTGGCCGATCGGCGTGGGCACGAGCACCAGCTTGCGCATGGTCCCATCCTACCCGGAGGCGCGGCCGCGTTCCGCGGCCGCCGCGCTCCACTGCACCCCCGCGACGGCCAGCACCACCAGCGCGCCCCCGACCAACCCCCGGAGGCCGAGCACCTCGCCCAGCACGAAGTAGGCAAAGGTCGCCGCCCAGACGGGCTCCATCGAGTAGATCACCGCCGCCTCGGGTGCGCTCACGCTGCGCTGGCCCACGGCCATCAGCCAGGTCGTAAGCGCGGTAGCGGCCACCCCCAGGTAGAGCACCGCCCCCCAGGGGACCGCAAGCCCCGCCAGCGCCACCAGGTCGCCGCTCACCCAGGCCCAGGCGCCCACGAAGAGGGCGAGCCCCACGAGCTGGGTGAGGCTGAGCACGAAGGCGTCGTGCGTGCGGGTGTGCAGCTCCAGCCGCAAAATGTAAACCGCGTAGGTCACGGCGGTGGCCAGCGTCCAGAGGTCGCCCGCGTTCGGCGGGCTGCCGTCGTAGGCGAGCAGGCCCACCCCGACGAAGCTGGCCAGGGCCCCGAGCCAGACCCAGACGGGCACGCGCCGGCCCGCGAGGCCCGCGAGAACCGGCACGAGCACCACGCTCAGCGCGGTGATGAAGGCGCTGCGCCCGGCGGTGGTGTAGAGCAGACCGATCGTCTGGGTGGCGTAACCCAGAAAGGCCCAGAAGGCCAGGTCCAGGCCCGGACCCCAGGCGCCGCGGGCCCGCTTCCAATAGTGCAGAAAGAAGGCCGCGCCCACCAAGAAGCGGAGCAGCATGAGCAGGCTGGGCGGAAACTGCTCGAGCGCCCCCTTGACCACCACGAAGGTCGAGCCCCAGATCAGCGTAACGAAGGTGAGCGCAAGAAGCCCGCGCAGGTGGGCGTTCACGGTGCCCAGTGTACACGCTAGCGCGAAAGGGCGGCGAGCAGCCACAGCGCCAGGTTGAGCCCCAGGGTGAGCAGCAGACTGACGAGCAGCATGGAGGTGACGGGAACGAAGACCCGCACCCCGTCACGCTCAAAGCGCAGGTCGCCCGGCAGATGGCCGAACCAGCCGAAGAGGGCCGGCCACCACCAAAGCAGCAACCCGGCGAAGGCGATCAAGAGCCCCACGGCCACCAGCCAGCGGCCCAGCTCGCTCATGCCCTCATTATGGCGTGCTGGAGGGGTTCTTTCCAATCCCGCCGCCGAGCGGGTAACGTAGGTTCATGATCGAAGTGCGCGAAGCCCGGGGCACCGAAGAGCTGATGCTCACCGAGGACCTTCAGATCGCCGCCTGGAAGTTCAGCGAGCGCGAGATCGCGCCGCACTCGGCGCTGGTGGCAAGCCAGCACTCGGGCGGCCTCGTCGCCCTGGCCTGGGCGGGGGACGAGGCCGTGGGCTTCGTCTGGGGCTTCCCGGCCTTCCAGGACGGCCGCGTCTGGCACCACTCGCACCAGATGGGCGTGCGCCCCGACTGGCAGGGCAAGGGGGTGGCGCTGGCGCTGAAACGTTTCCAGCGCCGCTGGGCGCTGGAACGCGGTTACGACCTAGTCACCTGGACCTTCGACCCGCTGCTCACCAAGAACGCGCGGTTCAACCTGGGCAAACTCGGCGCCTGGGCGGGAACCTACCACCCGGATTTCTACGGCCTGCGCGCC
>JALSIA010000181.1 GCA_026981865.1 Thermaceae bacterium | reverse complement strand
CCAGGGGCTGCGCACCCCCGCCTTCACCAGCCTGGGCGTGGCCACCGGCGTGGGGGCCCTCCTCTCGCTGCCCGTGCTCTGGACCCAGCGCGCCCAGGTGTTGGCGCTCGACGCCGGTGCGGCCCTGGCCGTGGGCTGCCTGGTGATCTTCGGAACCGTGCTCCCCTTCGGGCTCTTCCTGCTCGGGGTGCGCCGGGTGCCGGCGCGCATCGCCACGCTGGTGGCCCTGATCGAGCCCTTCGCCGGCGCCCTGTTTGCGGTCTTCTTGGTGGGGCAGCCCCTGACCCCGGGGGTGCTGCTCGGCGGCGCCCTCATCGCCCTGGGGGTGGTGCTCAACCGCGGGGCGCGGGCGTAGGGGTCAGCGGCCGCGGCCGCTGACGGCCAGCCCCACCCCCAGCACGATCAGCCCCACGCCGCCGAGGCCCGCCTGCGTGAGCCGCTCGCCGGCGAAGCCGATGCCCAGCGCCAGGGCCACCAGCGGGTTTACGTAGGCAAAGCTGGTCACCAGCGCGGGCCGGAGCGGCCGGGCCAGCAGGTGCAGGTAGGCGCTGTAGCCCACCACCCCCGCCAGCAGGACCAGGTACCCCAGCGCCAGCAGCGAGGTGGGGCTGGGTTCGTGCCAGCGCGCCCCCGCCAAAAGCGCGATCACGGTGAAGCTGAGGCCGGCGCCCATCATGTGCACCGCGCTCGACATCAGCCCCGGCGCCTGGGGGATGCGGGTGCTGATCGCCGAACCGAAGGCCCAGCTGACCGGGCCGACGAAGACGAGGAGCGCTTTCGGATCCAGCTTCAGGTCGGGCTCCCCAGCGAGCAGGTACACCCCCGCCAGGCCCAGGAGCATGCCCGCCCACTCCACGCCGCGGGTCTTGCGGCCCAGAAAGTTGGCGAAAAACGCGTTCCACAGCGGCATCGTCGAGACGATGACCGCGGCCAGGCTCGAGCTCACCCACTGCTGCGCGTAGACGACCGCGCCCATGCCGCCCACCAGGAGCAGCTGGCCGATCAGCCACGACCCCAGCACCTCGCGGCCCTTCGGCAGCGTCCAGCCGAGCAGGCGCAGCAGCACGAAGAGCAGCAGGCCGCTGGCCCCCAGCCGGATGGCCAGCATGATGAAGGGGTCGATGGTGGCAATGGCCAGCTTGTTGGCCAGATAGGCCCCGCCCCAGATGAAGTACAGCGTGAGCAGAGCGGAAACGTCGATCGGGGTCAGGCGCGTATTGGATGGTTCCATGGTGATTGACCCGTGGGTCAGCCTCACTTCTAGCCTACTACGCAAGAACCGCAAACGGTCAGGCCGCGGCTCCCCTGGAGTCTTGGGGAGGCTGCGGCGGTGTCAAACGTCAGGCGACCCGCATTCGGCGGGTCCGGTTGGGGCCGAGGCTTGCGCAGAGCCGTGTTGCGGTGGACCGGGGATCGTTGCCCGTACCGGTTTCCGACACCGGACGTTCCAACCCGGAAGGGTGCGGTTTTCCTGCATCCGGCAAAGGAAGTGCCGTGCAACCGGTGGGCTGTGGTCGCCAGGTCGACGGCTTTCTCATCCGATGACGCTACGATATGGGGCGATGAACCTGACCGCCGACGTGCTGTTCGTGCTGCTCTGGCTGGCGGCGCTGGCGCTCACCTTCGTGCCCATGGTGCCGGCCACCCTGGTCATCTGGGGTGCGGCGCTGTTGCACAAAGTGCTGGTGGGGTTCAGCGAACTCTCGCGCACCGACTGGGCCTGGCTGATCGGTCTGGGGCTTTTGGCCATGACGCTCGACAACGTGGCCGGCGCCCTGGGGGCGAAGCGCTACGGGGCCGGGCGGGCGGGAATCTGGGGTGCGGTGATCGGGGCGCTCGTGGGCGCGGTCGTGCTGGGTCCGCTGGGGATTTTGGTGGGGCCCTTCCTGGGCGCGCTGGTGGCCGAACTCATCGCCGGAAAGAACGGGCGGGACGCGCTGCGAGCCGCGTGGGGCAGCCTGCTGGGGGTGCTCGGCGGGGTGCTGGCCAAGCTGCTGGTGCACGTGGCCATGGGTTGGTTGGTGATCCAAAGGATATTCTAGGGAATCGGAGGGACGCCCTTGTACATCTACTTAGCCAAGAAGAACTGCCTGGCTTGCGATCAGCAGGAACGCTACCTGTGGGCGATGGGCCTGCCCTACGAGCGCATCGACGTGGACGAGCGCCCCGAGCTGGCCGAAGGGCGGCAGCTGCCCGCCGTCCTCAAGGCGGGGGTGGTGCTCGTGGAGGGTGCGTTCACCGAGGAAGACCTGGCGCGGGTGCTGGGGAGGGGGTAGGGTATGGATCCGATCATGATCGAAATCGGGCCGCTGACCGTGCGCTGGTACGGTTTTTTGATCACCGCGGCCATCTTCGTCGGCTACTTTCTGGCGCGGCGCTACGTGGCCGGTAAAGGGTACGATCCCGACAAGTTCGAGGAGGCGGTCTTCTGGGCGGTGATCGCCGGGGTGATCGGGGCCCGGCTCGTCTACGTGCTGACCAGCTGGGGCGACTTTGCGGCCAACCCGATCAGCGCCCTCTATATCTGGCAAGGGGGGCTGGCCTTCCACGGCGGCATCCTGGGCGGCCTGATCCCCATGGTCTACTTCGCGCGAAAGCACGGCGTACCGCCCTACGTCTATCTCGACGCGGCGCTCCCGGGCGTGGCCCTGGGCATCATCGGCGGCCGCATCGGCAACCTGATGAACGGCTCCGACACCGTGGGCCGGCTCACCGACTGGGCCGTCGGCTACACCTGGCCCGACTGGGCCACCGGCTTCCCGGGCATCTGCACCAGCACCGGGCAGTTGGCCTGGGGGTTCTGCAGCGGCGAGGTGGTGCGCGGTCCGGTGCACCTGACCCAGATCTATGGGGCGGTGATCGGGCTGGTGCTGCTGGGCCTGGCCTTCTATTGGTGGAAGCAGAACCGCACCCCCGGGTGGGCGTTCTGGAACTTCGTGCTTTGGTACAGCGTGCTGCGCAGCCTGGTCGAGGAGCCCTTCCGGCTCAACCCGTTGTGGTGGCCGGTCTACCTGAACGAGAAGGCGGGGATCGGGTTCTTCACGGCCACGCAGCTGGTTTCCATTCCCCTGATCGTGCTGGCGCTCTACATGCTCTACCGCATGGGAAGGAGCGGGGAGGAGGCCGGGGCGTGAGTTTTGCCGTGGTGATCCTGGCCGCAGGAAAGGGCACGCGCATGAAGTCGGCGCGGCCCAAGGTGCTCCACCCGCTCTTGGGGCGGCCGCTGGTGGAGTACGCCGCACGGGCGGCCCAGCAGGCCGGAGCCGAGCGCGTCGTCGTGGTGGTCGGCCACGGCGCCGAGGCCGTACGGCCGGTGCTCGAGCCCCTGGGCGTGCGCACCGCGCTGCAGGCCGAGCAGCTGGGCACCGCCCACGCCCTGGCGAGCGCCCGCGCGGCGCTCCAGGGCTGGGACGGGTCCGTGGTGGTCACCATGGGCGACGCGCCGCTGGTTTCGGCCACGACGCTGCGCGGCCTCGCCGAAGCCCTGCCCGCGGGCGGCGGCATGGCCATGCTCACCTTCGAGCCCGCCGACCCCGCCCAGTACGGCCGGGTGCTGCGCGACGAAAAGGGCGACGTCGCGCGGGTGGTGGAGTACAAGGACGCCGCCCCCGGGGAGCGGGCGGTGCGCGAGGTGAACGCCGGGGTCTATGCTTTCGACGCGAACGTCTGGGACTTCCTCGAGGAAGTGGACCGCGACAACGCCGCCGGGGAGTACTACCTGCCGGACCTGATCGGGGTCTACCAGAAGCACGGCCTGCCGGTGCGGGCCTTCAAGGCCGACGACCCCACCGAGCTGCTGGCCGTGAACGACCGGGTGCAGCTGGCCGCGGTGGAGCGGGTGCTGCTGGAGCGGCTGCGGGTGCGCTGGATGCGGGAAGGGGTGCGCATGGTGATGCCCGAGACGATCTACCTCGAACCCGACGTGGAGCTCGCACCGGACGTGACGCTCGAGCCCGGGGTGATGCTCAGGGGTCGGACCCGGATCGGGGAGGGCGCGGTCGTGGGCGCCTACAGCCTCCTTACCGGCAGCGAGCTCGCCCCCGGCGCCGAGGTGCGCCCCCACAGCGTGCTGGAGGGGGCGCGGCTGGGGCCCGGGGCGGTGGCCGGCCCCTTCGCGCGGCTGCGCCCCGGGGCGGTGCTCGAAGCCGGGGCCTTCGTGGGCAACTTCGTCGAGGTCAAGAAGAGCCGCCTGGGCCCGGGGGTCAAGGCCGGACACCTGGCCTACCTGGGCGACGCCGAGGTGGGCGCCGAGACCAACGTGGGTGCCGGGACGATCACCGCCAACTACGACGGCGCGAAGAAGCACCCCACGATCATCGGGCCGCGGGCCTTCATCGGCTCCAACTCGGTGCTCATCGCCCCCGTGCGCATCGGCGCCGAGGCCACCGTGGCCGCCGGCAGCGCCATCAACACCGACGTCCCCGAGGGCGCGCTCGCCATCGCGCGCGGCCGCCAGCGCAACATTGAGGGCTGGGCCGAGCGCAAGCGGCGCGCATCCAATTCTCAGGAGTCGGGTACTAGAATAGAGGGGGAGACGACATGAACCTGGGAATGCCTGAAATCCTCGTCATCTTGGTCATCGTGCTCATCCTCTTCGGCCCCAAGAAGCTGCCGGAGCTGGCCCGCGGGTTGGGACAGTCGATCCGCGAGTTCAAGAAGGGCGCCAGCGAGATCAAGCAGGAGTTCGAACAAGCGGTGGATCTCGAACCCGAAAAGCCCGCGCCCCAGCAGTCCGCCGCGCCCGAGGCCGAAAAGAAGCCCGCCGGGGACGCCTAGCCGAGCGTGCAGGAAGCCCCCCTCGTCGAGCACCTGGAGGAGCTGCGCGCCCGCATCATCCGGGCGCTGCTGGCCTGGTTCGTGGGCATGGGCGTGGCCTGGACCTTCCGCGTCGACCTGCTCAAGATCCTCAAGCGGCCCCTCGACGTGGCCACCCAGGTCCGCGGCATCGAGGCCAACCTCTACCAGCAGACGATCACCGAAGGTTTCATCGTCTCGCTCAAGATCGCCGCCTTCGGCGGCCTGGTGATTGCGCTGCCCTTCATCGTCTACCAGCTCTGGGCCTTCATCGCCCCCGGCCTCTACCCTCACGAGCGCCGCCTGGCCGTGCCCTTCATCCTCGGCGCGGGGTTCTCCTTCGCGGTGGGCGTCGTGTTTTCGTACTACGTGCTGCTGCCCTTCGCGGTGCCCTTCTTGCTGGGCTTCCTCAGCGACCAGGTGATCCCGCTGCTCACCATCGACAAGTACATGAGCCAGATCCTGATGTACCTGACGGTGGTGGGGCTGATGTTCGAGCTGCCGGTGCTCAGCTTCCTCTTCACCAAGCTGGGCATGCTCGACTGGCGCTTCCTGGCGAAAAACCGCCGCATCGCCATCGTGGTGATCGTCACCCTGGCCGCGATCATCACGCCCACCGCCGACCCCTTCAACCTGGCGCTGCTCTCGGTGCCGCTCCTCCTGCTCTACGAGGTCTCCATCTGGGTCTCGCGCGCCGCCGGCCGCGGCCGCACCCGCGCGGACACGGGCGCCGAATAGCGGTAGGATAGGCGAATGGAACCGCGCATCCTCGAACTGCGGCGGGAGATCGACCGCATCAACCGCGAACTGCTCACCCTGCTCTCGGAACGGGCGCGCATCGCCTCCGAGATCGGGCGCATCCAGACCGAGCGGGGCCTGGGCCACTACGACCCGGCGCGCGAGGAGGAGATGCTCGCCTACCTGACCGCCGAAAACCCCGGCCCTTTCCCCGACGGCACGGTCAAGAAGCTGTTCAAGGAGATCTTCAAGGCCACGCTGGCGCTCGAGGAGCAGGAGGACAAGCAAACCTTCCTCTTCTCGCGCGAGACCCGGGCCTCCGGTACCCGGGTGCGGGTGCGCGACGCGGTCTTTGGCGCGGAGCCGCTGTTGATCGCTGGGCCCTGCGCCATCGAGTCGGAAGAGCAGATGCAGAGCACGGCCGAGTTCCTGGCCGCGCGCGGCGTCAAGGTGCTGCGCGGCGGGGCGTACAAGCCGCGCACCAGCCCCTACGCCTTCCAGGGCCTGGGCGAGGCGGGTTTGAAGCTGGGCCGGGCGGCGGCCGACCGCCACGGCATGGCCTTCGTGACCGAGGTGATGGACACCCGCGACGTGGGGGTCGTTTCGGAGTACGCCGACATCCTCCAGGTGGGCGCGCGCAACATGCAGAACTTCGCGCTCCTGCGCGAGGTGGGGCGCTCGGGCAAGCCGGTGCTGCTCAAGCGCGGCCTCAGCGCCACGGTGGAGGAGTGGTTCTACGCCGCCGAGTACGTGCTCAGCCAGGGCAACGATCAGGTCATCCTGGTCGAGCGCGGCATCCGCACCTACGAGAAGTGGACCCGCAACACCCTGGACCTCTCGGGGGCGGTGCTGGCCAAGCAGCTCACCCACCTGCCGGTGGTCGTGGACGTGACCCACGCCGCCGGCCGCATCGACCTGCTGGCGCCTTTGGCGCGGGCGGCGCTGGCCGCGGGGGTGGACGCGGTGCACGTGGAGGTGCACCCCAACCCCAAGGTGGCGATGTCCGACAACAACCAGCAGATGGACTTCGCGCAGTTCGACGCCTTCCTGGACGCGGTGCGCGACCTGCTCGAGCCCGCCTCAGTGCGGCGGGGTTAGCCGGGGGCGGGCGTGGGTTTCCTCGACAACCTGCTCGGGGCCTTCCTCAAGCTGACGGACCCCACCCCCCGCTACACCGGCAGCCGCTGCCTGGTCGAGAAGTACGCGGTGGGGGGTTGCGACCTCTGCCAACAGGCCTGCCCCCACGAGGCGGTGGACCTCTCCCACTTCACCGTCCAGATCGACGACACCCGCTGCACCGGCTGCGGGCTGTGCACCCAGGTCTGCCCCGGGGTGGCGCTCGAGTTCCCGCTCGGGCCCATGCAGGAGGCGCTCGACAAGGGCCGCGGCCAGCTCAAGTGCTCGAAGGCCGGGGGCCACGGCCAGGAGGTGCTCTGCCTGGGGCGGCTCACGCCGGGCCTGCTCGCCGAGGCGGCCAGCCGCCACGGTCCGCTCACCCTGGCCCGGGGCGACTGCGAAGGATGCAGAATCGGCGGGCCCACGGTGCCCCAGGCGCTCGAACAGGTCATCGAGGAGGCCCGGCGGTACTACCCGGAGCTGGAGGTGCGCCTGACCAACGAGGCCCTGCCCGGGGCGGTGGTGGGCCGGCGCGAGCTCTTCGAGCAGCTGCTCGGCGGCACCAAGCGCATGGCCGCCGAGGTGCTTCCCGAGCCGCCCGAACAGCTGGGCCTCGACGAGGACCACGACCTCCCCGCCGAGCTGCGCTTGCGCAAGATGGCGGCGGCGCGCAGCCAGGAGGCGGTGCGCTGGCCGGCCATCCAGGTGCTCGAGGGCTGCACCCTCTGCCCGGTCTGCGCCAACGTCTGCCCCACCGGAGCGGTGAAGCGGGTGCGCGAGGGGGAGGAGTACGTGCTCGAGCTGGAGGTGGCCGCCTGCACCGGCTGCGGCGGCTGCGTGGCCAGCTGCCCGCCGCAGGTGATCGAGCTGATCGAGCTCGGCCGGGACGCGGTGCTCGCCGAGGAGCCGCTGGAGCTCTACCGCGGCGAGCCGGAGTGGTCGTAGGAAGGCGGGCTGTAGGAAGTGGGGCGTAGGAGGTGGGAGATTCCCGGCCTCCTCACCCGTAGCCGCTGGGTGCTTAAGCGACGCCCTGGCGCAAAGGCTTGATGTTTTCGTAGCCCGCGCGCTGGCGGGCCCGGTAGAGGTCGTAGGCCTGCTGCAGGTTCAGCCAGAACTCGGGCGAGGTGCCGAAGAGCCGGGCGAGCCGCAGGGCGGTGTCGGGGGTCACGCCGCGCCGCGGGGTTCGCGGCGGATGTGGTAATAAGGCGGATGAAAATGAAGGAGGTTGACTATCCTTTCCCGCCGACAGGTCGTGCTTGCCAGACCCGTGCGAGGCGCACCAGGCGACCCTCTTGGCTGCGTTCAATCCTCCACAGGTCAGAAAGAAGCGCTCCCGGGTTCGCCCCGTGGCGATAGCGTACCTCAAGTGCTTCAGTTTCGTGCGAAATGGGCAGGCTTGTTGGAAGCGAGAGCGCCACACTGGCTCCTGGGGCGAGGCCGAGCGGGAAAATAGGGGCACCTTCGGATAGGACGCCCAAGCCTTGGACCCTGGGCTCAAACCTGACTGCCTCTCCTCCGCTCGGGTCGGTTGGCAGGTGCCGGTGTATCCAGACCCCCTCGATCTCGGCACCGTACTTTCCCAAGTTAAAAAGAATGAGGTGTGGAGGTGCTGCCAATGAGAGGTAAACGCTTACCAGCGGGCGCACTTCGCTAACCACAAGCTGCTCCTGAAGCCTCTGCTGCGCTGCTTGGAGCTGCGTCTGCTGGTTTAGCACCCCATTGCTCGTCCGTTGAGCCTGGACAAGTTTATATGAAAAAATAACCATTAGCGGTGCTGATAACCCCGACAGGACTTGGGCTACGGTAAGCCAAACCGGTTGCTCCATGCCCTATTCTCCCTCGAACCGCTTATTTCTGCTATCCTCGTTTGCGAGAGCGGACTACTTACTCGCAACCACCCCCTTAAATACCGCAAGGCCTGTTATTAATCTCTTTTGGTGGGTTGGCTCAAGTTTACTTGGACCTGGCACCCTGGGGCCAAAACACCGGTCCCGATCTGCGAAGTTAATAATTTCCACTGGCGCAAGTACGCGGGCGGAGAAGGGGTCCGTAATGAGGTGTACAGGGGCTGTTTTCCTTGTCAACAGGCGTCTGACATTTGTCGCTAAACGGTTTTTTGTTGCCGTGGGTACCTTGAGTGCTTACCCCTCCCCCTCCAGCCCCGGCAACTCCACCCGGAAGACCGTCCGGCCGGGCCGGGAGCGGACGGTGATCGTGCCCTCGTGGGCCTCGGCGATCTGCTTGGCGATGGCCAGGCCCAGCCCGGTTCCGCCCTCGGGGCCGCGGGCGAAGCGCTCGAAGAGGTGGGGCAGCACCTCGGGGTCGATGCCCGGGCCGTCGTCGGCCACCTCGACCCAGGCGCGGCCGCCTGCTTCGCCCACGGTCACCCGCACCCCTTCGGGGCGCCCGGCGGCGCGCACCGCGTTGGCCACCAGGTTGCGCAGCAGCTGGATCAGGCGGTCGGGGTCGCCCAGCACCTCGGGGGCCGAGTGCAGCTCGAGCTCCACCCCGGGGAAGCCGGCCGCCACGCCGCGGGCCAGCTCGGCCAGGTCGACGATGTGGGGATTGACCGTGCGCTCGGCCTCGCCGCGGGCGAGCGCCAGCAGGTCGCCCACCAGCCGGGTGAGGTGGCGGGCGGTGCGCTCGGCCCCGGCCAGCGCCCCTGAGTCGCCGGGGCGCTTGCGCAGGCGCTCGAGGTAGCCGGCGAGCACCGTGAGCGGCGTGCGCAGCTCGTGGCTCACCTCGGCCAGGAAGACGCGCTCGCGCTCGCGCGCCTCGCGCAGCTCGGCGAGCAGGCCGTTGAAGCGGGCCACGATCCGCCCCAGCTCGTCGGTGGGGCCGTCGTAGGGGATGGGCGAGAGGTCCGCCCCCTTGCGCCGGGCCACCTCCTCGGCCGCCCGCACCAGCGGGCGGTTGGCCCAGCCCACCCCCACGCGCACGAGCAGCCAGCCCAGCGGCAGGGTAAGCAGGAAGATGAACACCGCGACCCGCGCCACCTGTTCGAGCAGCCGGTCGATGAACCCCAGGTCCTGCGAGACCGCGAGCACCCCGATGCTGGTGGCCACGTAGGCGGCCACGAAGCCCGGGCCGCGGTAGAGCTGCGGCCCCTCGTCGGCCTGGGTGAGCACCTCCGCGGGGATGCGGTGCTGGGGCTCGTCGAGCAGGAAGGGCAGGCCCGAAGCGTCGTAGAGGGCGACCGCGGTCCCCCCGGTGGGCCGCACCTGGCCGGTGGTGCCCGAGTTGTACAGCTCGGCCAAGGCGCCGGCGTCGTCCAGCAGCTGGTGCACGATGCGGCCCTCCAGCCCGGCGCGCAGGGCGCCGTAGATGCCGAGCAGGCTGAGCGCCAGCATCAGCGCCCAGATCAGCCCGAAGACCAGGGTGAGCCGGGTGGTGTAGCGCACAACCGTATTCTGCTACGACGCCGGCTTGCGCAGCGCGTAGCCGACGCCGCGGACCGTGCGCAGGTAGCCGTAGGCCCCCGCCTCGCGCAGCTTGGCGCGCAGGTTGGCGACGTGCACGTCCACGACGTTCGACTCGGTCTCCAGCGGTTTGCCCCAGATGTGGCGGGCGATCTCGTCGCGGCTGAAGACACGGCCGGGACGGCTAGAAAGCAGCTCAAGCAGCGCGAACTCCTTGGGCGAGAGGGCCACCTCGCGGCCGCCGGCGCGCACCCGGCGCGTCTCGACTTCGATCTCCAGGTCGCCCACGCGCCGCACCTCGCCGCCCTCGCCGCGGCGCAGCTGCACCTGGATGCGCGCCAGCAGCTCGGCGGGGTGGAAGGGCTTGGTCAGGTAGTCGTCGGCGCCCCCGAGCAGCAGCTGGACCTTGCGTTCCACCGCGTCGGTGGCGGTGAGCACGATGATGGGCACGTCGCCGTGCTGTTTGGCGCGCCGTGCGATCTCGGAGCCGTCGAGGTCGGGCAGCCCCAGGTCGAGAACGATCAGGTGCGGCGGGTCTTCGCGCAGCTTGACGAGGCCCTGCATTCCCCCGGGCGCCCAGTCCACGCGGTAGCCGGCCTCGCCCAGCTCGGCCTGGAGCAGGTTGGCGATCTCGGGGTCGTCCTCGATGATCAGGATGCGCTTAGGGTCTTCGGGGGCGGGTTCGGGGTGTGCGGGGTTCACCCTCCTCCCTCCTTTCCCTCCAAAAGTCCAGCGCCTTGGAGGTGCGCAGGTGGTAGACCCGTATGAAGGTCTCGCGCAGGCTGACGATGCCCTGATCGAGCAGCAGGTAGATGTCGCCAGAGCGCACGCGCCCCTCGTAGATGTGCAGGCTGCGCCCGGTCTTGACGATCAGGCGGACGCTCGCGTTCTCCGGGGGGCGGATCGGGCGCGCCTTCAGCCGCAGCTCCCCCTGCTCGATGCGCCAGAACAGGTAGACGGTGCGCAGGTTCGGCGAGACGATGCGCACCTCGGTGCCGTCGGGCAGCGCCGGCAGGCCCGGCAACGGGGCCAGGGCGAGCACGGCGGTAAGCAGGAGGCCGACCATGTCCTTAGGATAGCGCGCGCCGCGCGCGGGGGCGATGTGCGACGGGTTAAGCCCAGTTTAATGCATTAGGCTGGGCCTATGGAGCCGGTGCGCACCAAGGTGTGCGGTCTCACCCGTGCGGAAGACGCCCTCGCCGCCGAGCGGCTGGGGGCCTGGGCGGTGGGGTTCGTCTTCGCCCCCTCCAAGCGGCGCGTTACCCCCGAGCAGGCGGCGGCCATCGGGGCGCGGCTGGGCCCCTTCGTGGCGCGTGTGGGCGTCTTCGTGGACGCGCCGCCGGCTGAGGTGCTGGAGGTGGCGAGGCGCGCGCGCCTGTCGGCGGTGCAGCTCCACGGCGAGGAGCCGCCCGAGTGGGCCGAGGCCCTGCGGCACCGCCTGCCGGTGATCAAGGCGGTGCGGCTTGCGGGGCCGCCCGACCCGGCGCTCGTGGCGTACCCCGCCGACGCGCTGTTGGTGGACGGGCCGCGGCCCGGAAGCGGCGAGGCCTACGACTGGGGCTGGCTCGAGCCGCTGGCGGACCACCCGCGCCTGATCGTGGCCGGAGGGCTTACGCCGGAGCGCCTGCCGGAGCTCTTCGCGCGGGTCTGCCCTTACGCCGTGGACGTTTCCAGCGG
>JALSIA010000180.1 GCA_026981865.1 Thermaceae bacterium | reverse complement strand
CCTCGCCGGGGGGCACAGCCTTCCAGCGCACCTGCTCGGGGGGCCACTCGGGGCCGGCGAGGCAGTCGCGCCCGGGCTCGAGCCCGATCAGGATCGAGGCCCCGACCGGGAGGGTGCTGGGCATCGGGGTGTGGCCGATCCGGAAGTAGGCGGGGGTGCCAACGGCGTTCGCCTCACCGTTGAGCAGGTCCATGCGCACCTGCACCAGGTTCTCGGGGGCCGCGGGTTCCCCTGCGGGGCGGCCCCGAAGGGCGTTCTCGACGAACTGCCGCCAGATGGGCGGGTTGACGACCGAAGACGAGGGCTCGCGCCCGTTCATCCGCATGGGCTGGTTGTCGTCGCGGCCGATCCACACCACCGCGCTCATGCCGCGGGTGGCTCCGGCGAACCAGAGGTCGCGGGCGTTGTTTGAGGTGCCCGTCTTGCCGCCCACCACCCGGCCGGGGATGCGCGCCCGCCAGGCCAAGTTGCCCCGTCCCAAGGGGTCCTCGTCGTAGACGTAGCCCTTGAGCATGTCCCAACCGAGGTAGGCGACGTCGGGGTTCCAGAGCCGCTGCCGCAATGGCCGCGCCTCGTAGAGCACGTGCCCCTGCTGGTCCTCCACCCGCAGGATCAGCTGCGGCTCCACGCGCCAGCCGCCGTTGACGAAGGCGGCGTAGGCGGCGGCCATCTGCAGTGGCGTGGCGCCGATGCCGCCGCCGATGGCGATGGAAAGGCCCGGGTTCTTGGGCACCTGGAAACCGGCGGCCTGCAGCTCGCCCGCGAGGCGGCGCACCCCCAAAGCGTCGGCGGTAAGGATGGCCGGCACGTTGAGCGAGCGGTCCATGGCGTAGCGGATCGTGACCGACCGGTCCAGGTAGGTGCCGTCGTAGTTCTTGGGTTTCCAGACGCCGTCGGGCTGGGTGGGATCGGGGAAGCTGACCTCCTTGTCCTCCACCATGCTGGCCTGGCTCCAGCCCGCGCCCAGCGCGGCGGTGTAGACGAAGGGCTTGATCGCCGAGCCGGGGCTGCGTCCCTTG
Source organism: Thermaceae bacterium (assembly GCA_026981865.1). Taxonomy (GTDB): domain Bacteria; phylum Deinococcota; class Deinococci; order Deinococcales; family Marinithermaceae; genus Oceanithermus. Next base: position 10,764 of record JALSIA010000180.1, on the reverse strand, counting down.
CCGTCGCCCAGCTGGGTGGCGCGGTTGAACTCGCCCTCGGTCCCCGGCAGCGCCCCCAGCAGCGCGTAGACCTCGCCGGTCTCGGGGTCGAGGCCCACCAGCGCCAGCTGCGCGCCCTCGGGAAGGCCGCGCTTCACCGCCGCTTGGGCGGCCTCCTCGGCGGCGCGCTGCATCTCCACGTCGAGGGTGGTGTAGACGCGCAAACCGCCCTGACCAAAGACCTTGGCGCGGCCGAAGCGGCGGATCAGCTCCTTGCGAATCTCGTAGACGAAGTGGGGGGCCACCTCCACCTCGAGGTCGGGCAGCGAGTTGGCGCCGGGGTCGAGCAGTTCGGCGGAGACCAGGTTCCCTTCCGCGTCGTACTCGGCCTTCCAGCCGCTGGGCACCACGGGCTCGCGCCAGGCGGCGTCGGCCATCGCCTGGGTGATCCAGCCCTCCCGCACCATCTGCTCGAGCAGCGTCTTCATGCGCCGGCGCACCCGCGGCAGATCGCGGAAACGTGCGTTGGGGCCGGGGATGAGGGCCGCGAGGTAGGCGCCCTCGGCCAGCGTCAGCTCCGCCGGGTCCTTGCCGAAGTAGGCCTCGCTGGCGGCGCGGATGCCCCAGAGGTTGCCGCCCCAGAAGGAGACGTTGAGGTACATCTCCAGGATCTCTTCCTTGGAGTAGAGACGCTCCAGCTGGATCGCCAGCGGCAGCTCCTTGAACTTGCGCTCGAGGGTGCGCACGCCCGAGAGGTTGCGCAGCAGGGTGTTCTTGATCACCTGCACGCTGATCGAGGACCCCCCCTGGAGGTTGCCCCGGAGCGTCTGCCAGAAGGCGCCGGCGATGCGGATCCAGTCGATGCCGTAGTGGCGGAAGAAGCGCTGGTCCTCCGAGGCCACGATCGCGGCCACGGCGGCGGGGGAGACGTCCTCGAGCTTGACCAGCATACGGGTGATGGTGATCCCGCCCTCTTCGCTGGCCAGCTGAGCGATGGGGGTGCCGTCGCGGGCGAAGACGGTGGTCGTCGAGGTCAGGCGCAGGTTCTCGAGCGCGTCCAGGCTGGGGAGGTCGCGCGTCCAGCCGCGCACGACGATCGCCGCCGCTACGGCCGTGCCCAGGAAGACGGCCAGGAACGCGAGCAGGAAGTAGCGGCGCAGCTTCACGTTGCCCAGTCTACCGGCTGATGCTGAGAAGGTTTTCAAGCAGCTTGCGGAAACGGCTGTTCTTGATGGGCAGCTCGACGATGTGGTCGGCCCCGGAGATCTCCATCGTCATGCGCTCGCGCTCGTTCGCTTCGTGCACGATCTGGATCGTGGGCACGCTCTTCAGGCGTTTGACGCGCTTGATCCGCCAGACGAAGCCGGCGGCGTCGAGGCCGTCTTCGGAGAGTTCGTCGAGGACGATCAGCCGCGGGGTGTGCTCCTTGAGGTAGGCGAGGCCGTCGTGCAGGGTGGCGGCGGTGTCCGGTTTCAGACCGGCGTCTTCCAGGGCCAGCTCGAGGTAGGCCTTGAGTGCGCTGTGGGAAGTTACGATCAAACCGCGTTTTTCAACGTCCGCCATACCGACCGTCCAATGCTGAACCGCTTCACCTTATGAAACAATATACGGCCAAACGTAAGAATGGCTGGGGCGCGTGGATTCGAACCACGACCGGCGGTTCCAAAGACCGCTGTCCTACCCTTAGACGACGCCCCAAAGCCAAGGCCCATCATAGGCAACGGTGCGCGCGGGCGTCAACGCCCTGCGTTTTTCATCCCGGTGCGGCCTATAGTGGGTCCATGTTCCGCAGGCTCGCGACGTTGGGGTTGCTGTTGCTGGTGCCGGTCTGGGCGCAGCTGCCCGCGCCCTACCGCACCTACGAGCAGGCGCGCCGGACCGAGGACGCGGGCGGGCTCGAGCGCTTGCTCGCGGAGCCGGGGTACGTGCAGGTTCTGGCGGCGCGGGCGCTCTCGCGCATGGCCGCGTTTTCCCCCAGCCGGCGGCTCGAGCTGGCCGAACGTGCCGCGCGCTTCGAAAACGCGGCCTCCGACTGGCTCTGGGTGGGGCGGCTGCGCGAGGTGCTGGGCGACGCGCCCGGGGCGGCGGAGGCCTACGCGGGGGCGCTGCCGCAACCCGAGGCCGAGGCCGCGCTCGTGCGGCTGGCGCGCGCGGGGGTGAAGCGCGCCTACGCCGCGCTCTACGCGGGCCGCGCCTACGAGGCGCTGCTCGAAGCTTTGCCGGCGGAGGGCGAGGCCGCCTGGCGCGCCCGCGCGCTGGCGGGGCTGCACCGTTACGCCGAGGCCCTGCCCTTTTTCCGCGCCTGGGCGCAGGGCAGCCGCGAGGGGCGGCTGGCGCTGGGGCGCTTGCTGTTCGAGCTAGAACGCTACCCCGAGGCGGCGGCCGCCTTCCGCGATGCGGGCGGGGCCGACGGGGCGCTGGGGTTGGGTCGGGCCCTCGAGGCCATGGGCCAGGCTGAAGCGGCGGTACGCGCCTACCGGGAAAGCGGCCTGCCCGAGGCGCTCTGGCGGGCCACGGGGCTTCAAGAGCGTACCGGGCGGGTGGCCGAGGCCCTGCCGCTCTACCGCCGGCTCGCAGAAGGGTCCTCGGTCTACGCGGACGACGCACTGCTGCGGCTGTGGGTGCTGGGCCGCCGGCAGGGCGATGCGGACCTCGCGGCCTGGGCCTATGCGCGCCTGGAAGGGGGGATGGGTTTGCTCGCCGGAAAGAAGGGGCCCCGGCCCGCCGATCCGGCCGCCTGCGCTCTGGAGGCCTCCGCGGCGCCGGGGCAGGGGACGGTCGAGCGGCTGCTGGCGGAAGGGCGCGAGGACTGGGCGCTGGGCGAGGCCCGCTGGTGGATGGCCCGCCTGCCGCCCCAAGGAGCCTGGGGTGTCGTGGAGGCCTTGCAGCTCCGCGGGTTGTGGGGCCCCTCGCTCGAACTCGCGCGGGTGCTCGATCTTCCGGGGCTGCCCGACCGCTGCGGGCGGACGCTCGTCTACCCACGCGCCTATCCCGCCCTGGTCGCACGCGAGGCGCGCGCTTTTGGGCTCGAGCCCGAACTGCTGTGGGCGGTGATGCGGGTGGAGTCGCGCTTCGATCCCGAGGCACAGAGCCCCACCGGCGCCAAGGGGTTGATGCAGTTCGTCGCGGCCACCTGGGACGACGTCGCCCGGCGGCTGGGTGAGGAGGGGGCCGACCCCTTCGACCCCGAGGCGGCGGTGCGTTTCGGCGCGTACTACCTGCGCCACCTGCTCGACGTCTGCGACCGCGAGCTCGTCTGCACCCTCGCCAGCTACAACGGTGGACCCGGCTACACCCGCCGGGCGCTGGCGGCGGCGGGCGGCGACATCTGGGACTTTATGCGCTTTCAGCCGCGCGACGAGCCGCGCGAGTACGTGGAGCGGGTGCTGTACGCCTACGCGACGTACAAGGCGCTCTACCGCGCCGCGCCCTAGCCGGCGCGCGCCAGGGCGTTCTCACGGGCGCGTTCGATGAAGCCGCCTCCGAGCAGCCGGTCTCCGGCGTAGAGCACCACCGACTGGCCCGGCGCCACCGCGAACTGGGGTCGCTCGAAGCGCAGCCGGAACCGCCCGCTTGCGGGGTCGAGCCGCTGGATGCGCACCCCGACGGGGCGGGCGCGGTAGCGCACCATCGCCTCGATCCGGTCGGGCAGGTGGGCGGGGTCGAGGAGCAGGTTGAGTCCGGCGGCCTCGAGCCCCCACCACTCCACCGCGGCCCGCGGACCCACGACCACCTCGTTGGTCTCGGGGCGCACCTCGACGACGTAGCGCTCCAGGTGGCTCTTCCACAGCCCCAGGCCCTTGCGCTGGCCCACGGTGTAGAAGCGGGCCCCGGCGTGCTCGCCGATGACCTCGCCGCTCTCCAGGTCGACGAGCGGCCCCGGCTCGCTGGGAAGGTGCTCGGCCAGGAAGTCGCGCAACGAACCGCGCACGAAGCAGATGTTCTGCGATTCGGGCTTTCGGGCGGTGATCAGGCCCCGCGCTTCGGCCAGGCGGCGCACCGCGGGCTTTTCCAGGTGGCCCACCGGGAAGAGCAGGTGGGGCAGGGCGGCGCGCGGCGTGCCCCAGAGGAAGTAGGTCTGGTCCTTGGCCGCGTCGCCGCCGCGCCACAGCTCCACGCCGGCGGGCCCGTCCACCCGGCGCACGTAATGGCCGGTGGCCACGTACTCGGCGCCGATGGCGCGGGCGTGCTCGAGCAGGGCGTCGAACTTGACGTCGGTGTTGCACCAGACGCAGGGATTGGGGGTGCGGCCGTGTGCGTACTCGTCGAGGAAGGGGGTGACGATGCGCTCGTCGAAGGTCTCGCGGTAGTCGAGCAGCTCGAAGGGGATGCCCAGCTGGCGCGCCACCCAGCCGGCCTCGAGCGCGGCCGTGGGGGTGCAGCAGCTCGACTCGCGGTTGCAGCTCTCGGTTAGCTCCTCGTCGGACCAGAACTTCATCATCGCGCCCACGACGTCGTAGCCCTGCTCCACCAGCAGGGCCGCGGCGACGGAGGAGTCCACCCCTCCGCTCATGGCGACGAGGACGCGCGGTCTCTTCACGAAACTCTATTCTAGCGGCTCGCTCGGGTTTGGGCCAGCGCCGGATTCAGGCCACCAGCTCGCTTTCCCGTGACTCGCCGGCGGCGGCCGCGGCCTGGGTGGAGGCGATGGCCACCTCGATCATCGAATCGTCGGGCTCGCGTACGGTGAGCATCTGGAAGCGGAAACCCAGCCAGCGCAGGAGGCGCGACACGGGGTCGTCGTGGCTCGAGGAGAAGCGCAGCAGCTCGAAGGCCAGCGCCGCGACCAGCGGCAAGAGCGCCACCCGCCCGAGGAGCAGCCACCAGATCACGTCGGGCCGGGGCAGGAAGCTGTAGACGACGATGCTGGTCACGATCACGAAAGCGATGAAGGTGGTGCCGCAGCGGGGGTGGAACTTGGGCTGGGCGCGCACGTTTTCGACGGTGAGCTCGAGCCCCTTCTCGTAGGCGGCGATGGCCTTGTGCTCGGCGCCGTGGTACATGAAGTAGCGCTGGATGTCGGGGAAGCGGCCGATGAAGGCCAGGTAGCCCACCAGCAGCCCCGCCTTGAAGAGACCGGCCAGCGCGTTGTAGAGCACCGGGTACGCGGCGGCGTCGATGAAGAGGCGCGAAATCGCGGCCGGAAGCACGATGAACAGCCCGATCCCGATCAGGGTGCTGAGGGCGATCGTGCCGTAGAGGGCCGCACCCGAGAGCTCCTCCTCGTCCTCCTCGCCCGCCAGCTGGGCGCTGCGCGAGAGCGCCCGGTAGGAGACCGAGAGGGCGTCGATGAGCGCCACCACGCCACGCAAAAGCGGCAGCCGGGTCCAGGGGTACCTGCGGTAGAGGGAAGGTTCTTCGTGGCGCTCCACGTGGATCGCGCCGCTGGGGAGCCGCACGGCCAGCGCCCAGGCGTCGGGCGCCTTCATCATCACGCCTTCCATTGCGGCCGAGCCGCCGATCTGCTTCATGGGCCGTATTCTGCCACAGACGGGTGAGGGTTTGGTGGAAGGGCGCGTGGTAAGCTCGGGGTGTTATGGCGATTCGTGTCAAAACCACCCGAAGAAAAGTATTCGAACACGAGGCCCCCATGCGTGTCGTTGCCGTGCTGGGCGGCGAACTCACCGAAGAAGGGCGCTGGCTGGATTCCGAGCTGGGCGGCGCGCTCACGCGCATTCTCAAGGAAACGCGGTTCAAGGGCGAATTTGGAACCACCCTGTACGTACCGTTGGCAGGGGTTCAGGTCCTGCTCGTCGGTCTGGGGAAGCGGCGGGGCCACCGCCTGGGCGACGTGCGGCGCGCCGGTGTCAAGGTGGCCGAGGTCGCGGTCGAGCGCGGCGTGCGTGAGGTTGCGGTCGAGAACTTCCTCGCAGAGCGCTTTGGCAAACGCGAGACCAGCCGGGTTCTCGCCGAGGGGTTGTTGCTCGGAGCCTACCGCTTTACCAAGTACCAAAGCGAGGCCAAGCCGCCCAGGGCACGTTTCGTGATCGCGCAGGGTTACGGCCCCGTCGTAGAGACGGCGGCGGCCGTCGCCGAAGGGGTCTGGCTCGCCCGCGACCTGGTCAACGAGCCGCCCAACGTGCTGAACCCGGTGGAGCTGGCGCGGCGCGCCGAGAAGGTGGCCGCCGAGGCGGGCCTTGAGGTGCACGTGCTCGGTCCCGAGGAGATCCAGGAGCTGGGCATGGGCGCTTACTGGGCGGTGGCCAAGGGCTCGGCCAACGAGCCGCGCTTCATCGAGCTCGTCTACCGGCCCGAGGACGAACCGGTGCGCAAGCTGGCCCTCGTGGGCAAGGGGCTGACCTTCGATACCGGGGGTTACTCGCTCAAGCCGCCCGAGTCGATGAAGACGATGAAGGGCGACATGGCCGGCGCGGCCGCGGTGATCGGGGCCATGAAGGCCATCGCCGCCCTCAAGCCGCCCGTCGAGGTGCGCGCCTACGTGGCCGCGGCCGAGAACATGATCAGCGGGCACGCCTACCGCGTGGACGACGTGATCCGGGCGATGAACAGCAAGACGATCGAGGTGCTCAACACCGACGCCGAGGGCCGGCTCACCCTGGCCGACGCCCTGGCCTACGCCTCGCGTGCCGAGCCCGACGCGATCGTCGAGCTCTCCACCCTCACGGGGTCGTGTGTGGTGGCGCTGGGCCGCGAGGTGGCGGGCCTCTTCGCCGCCGACGAGGCGCTGGGCCGCGAGGTGCAGCGGGCCGCCGAGGCGGCCGGGGAGAAGGTCTGGCCGATGCCGATGGAGGAGGCTTACAAGCGCAAACTGAAGAGCAAGGTCGCCGACCTGGCCAACGTGGGCGACCGCGCCGGCGGAGCGATCCAGGCGGCCCTCTTCCTGGCCGAGTTCGCGGACGCGCCCTTCGTGCACCTCGACATCGCCGGCCCCGGCTTCGCGCCCGCGGCCGAGGACCACGCCTTCGGCCCCGCCGGGGGCACCGGCTTCGGGGTGCGCACCCTGGTCGAGTGGGTGAGGCGGCAGGGGTAGGGTTCGTTATGAAGGACGCGGCAGGACCTGGAGCGAGGATCCGCGTCGTGCTGGTGGAGCCGCGCGAGCCCCGCAACGTCGGGGCGGCGGCGCGGGCGATGAAGAACTTCGGGCTCGAAGAGTTGGTGCTGGTGAATCCGGAGCGGCCGCTGGACGAGGCGGCTTACCGGCTGGCCACCCGGGGCGCGAGCGACGTGCTCGAGCGGGCGCGCACGGTGGCCACGCTGGACGAGGCCCTGGCGGGCGCGGTCTACGTGGTGGCCACCAGCGCCCGCGCCCGAGAGGGCTACGCCGGTGAGGTCTGCACCCCCCGCGAGGGGGCGCCACGGGTGCGCGCGATGACCGCCGAGGGGCCGGTCGCCCTGCTCTTCGGCCGCGAGAACTTCGGGCTTTCCAACGAGGAGATGGACCGGGCGCACGCGGTGTGGCGCATTCCCACCGGGGGCTACGCCAGCCTCAACCTGGCCCAGGCGGTGCTGCTCGTGGCCTACGAGGTCTTCCTGGCGCGGGGCGAGCTCCTGGAAACGGCCCGCCCTCGGCCCGCCGCGGCCGAGGAGCTCGAGCGCCTCTTCGCCGACCTGGAGACCTACCTGACCCAGATCCACTACACCGACGAGCACCGCCTGGAAGGGGCGATGCGCGCCTTCCGGCGCATGGCCCACCGGGCGCTGCTCAGTTCCAACGAGGTGCAACGGCTGCGCGGCCTCCTGCGCCAGAGCCGCTGGGCGATCGCCCATGGAGGGGAGCGGGTTGACTAGGTCACGGACCCGCCCCGGCGTCTACAGCGAGCTTTACGCCCGCATCCGCTGGGCGCGCAAGGTGCTGCCGCCGCTGGTGGGCGGCATCGTGGTGGCGCTCGAGTGGTGGCTGCACCTGCTGCCGCCCGATCCTTGGCTCTTCTACCTGCAGATCGTCTTCTACGGCGTCGTGGGGCCGCTGGTGATCTGGCTCACCCTCGACTGGGTCTCCGAAGAGGTGCGCGAGCGCGCCGAGGCCGAGGCCAAGCTGCTCGAGGCCAACCAGCGCCTGCGGGCGTTGCGCGAGGTGCTCAGCCGTTCGCTGGCGACCGAGAACCTGGAAGAGGTGATCCGCGGGGTCGTCAATGCCCTCGCCGACGTGCTCGGGGCCGACGCCTCGCTCGAGCTCGAGGGTTACCACTGGTCGACCCCCTCGTTCTACACCCGTCGGGGCCTGCCGGTGCAGCGCCTCGAGCTGGTGCGCAGCGGCGGGCGGCTCGAGCTGATCCTGCCCGACGGCGAGAGCGACGCCGAGTTTCTCGACCTGCTGGCCGCCGAGGTGGACAGTCTGCTCGAGGCCGCCAAGGCGCGCACCCGCGACTTCCTCACCCTCTTCGAGGTGGACGAGGCCATGGGGGCCGAGGCCAACCTGGAAAAGCTGCTCGCCGGCCTGCTCTCCAAGATCATCGACTGGGCCGGGGCCAAGGGGGGCGTCGTCTACCTGCTCGACGCCGACGGCATCCTCCACCCCTGGGCCGAGGTGCACCTGCCCGAGGCGCGCCACTCCTTCGCCCCCAGCGGCCGCTGGGAGGAGGCCAAGCGCGCCCCCACTTTCGTCGAGCCCAACCTGCTCGCCATCCCGCTCTACGACAAGGACCCGGTGGGGGTGCTGGTGCTGCGCGGCAACGCCCGCCACCTCAAAGAGGAGATGCCCTTCCTGCGGCTGCTCGCCCGCCAGGTGGCCCTGGCGGTGCGCAACGCCCAGGCTTACCTGCGCGCCGAGGAGCTGGCCATCAACGAGGAGCGCAACCGCATCGCCCGCGAGATCCACGACGGCATCGCCCAGGCGCTGGCCTTTATGGCCCTCAAGCTGGACCTGGCCACCCGCCTGCTCGACCGCGACCCGGGGCGCGCCAAGCAGGAGATCGGCCAGGTCAAGGAGACCCTGCGCGGCCAGATCCGCGAGGTGCGGCGCAGCATCTTCGCCCTGCGCCCCATCGATCTGGAGCGGTACGGGCTGGTGCAGTCGATCGAGCGCTACGCCCGCGCCTTCGCCGAGCAGGTGGGGCTCTCGATCGGGCTCGAGCTCGCCGACGACGTGGGGCTCACGCCCGCCTCCGAGGTCGTCCTCTTCCGGGTGCTGCAGGAAGCCCTCAACAACGTGGCCAAGCACGCCCGCGCCGGCGGCGTGCGCGTGCGCCTGAAGGCCTTGGGCGAGAAGGGCGCGCGGCTGGAGATCTGCGACGACGGCGTCGGCTTCGACCCCGACCAGCCGCTGAGCGCGGGGTTGGGCGGCTTCGGCATGGCGCAGATGCGCGAGCGCGTCGAGGCCCGCGGCGGACACTTCGAGGTGCGGAGCACCCCCGGCGAGGGCACCTGCGTCAACGCCGAGCTTCCTTACTGAAGATCGCGCCGTTCAGACTTCGAACCGCTGCCCCAGGCGGGCGCGGGTCACCTTGGCGCCGCGGGCGCGCAAGGCGCGTGCCAAGCGGACGCGCGCCGGATCCTCACCGTGCACCAGTACGATGCGCCGCTCGGCGGCAAGCCAGTCGAGGAGCTCGTCGCGGCCGGCGTGCCCGGAGAAGCCGCCCAGAGAGTAGACCTTGGCCCGTACCCGCACATCGTGGCCGTGGATCCGCACCTCGTCCGCGCCCTCGATGATGCGGTGCCCCAGACCGCCGCGCGGTTGGTAGCCGACGAAGACGAGGGCGTTCTTGGCGTCGGGCAGCTGGTGGCGCAGGTGGTGCAGGATGCGCCCGCCCGAGAGCATGCCGCTGCCGGCGATGATGATCGCAGGCCCCTCCATGAAGTTCAGCCGTTTCGACTCGTCCACGCTCTGGGTGTAGCGCAGCTTCTGCGGCGCGAAGGGGTCGAGGCCGCGGCGGTAGAACGACTGGACCAGGGGGCTGAAGGCCTCCTGGATCTGGCCGTAGATCTCGCTGATGCGGGTGGTCAGGGGGCTGTCGACGTAGACCGGAACGCTGGGGATGGTGCCCTCGGCCTCGAAGCGGCGGATGTAGAAGAGAATCTCCTGAGCGCGCTCGAGCGCGAAGGAGGGGACGATCACCTTCCCGCCGGAGTCCAGGGTCTGGGCCAGCACCTCGGCGAACTCGACCAACGTGGCCTGGAAGGGGCGGTGGGGACGGTCGCCGTAGGTGGATTCGCTGAGCGTCAGGTCGGCCACCCGCGGGTAGTCGGGGTCGGGCAGGGTTTCCTTGCGGCGGTTGCCGAGGTCGCCCGAGAAGACGAGGGTGCGCCCCCCCGCCTGCACCTCTACGAAGGCGCTTCCGGGCAGGTGGCCGGCGTTTTTGAGGGTGACGCGGAAGGGCCCGACCTTGCGCGGGCTGTAGTAGGGTACGGGCTTGCTCCGCCCCAGCAGCGCGTGCACGTCGGCCTCGTCCCAGAGCAGCTCGGGCACCGGCAACCCTTTGCGCCGCGCGCGCTTGATGTCCTCCTTCATGAGCTTCAGCGCGTCCTCGAGGATCGGTCGGATCAGCTTCAGCGTGGGCGCGGTGGCGTAGACCCGGCCCTCGAAACCCAGGCGGTAGAGCCGGGGAATCCGCCCCACGTGGTCGAGGTGGGCGTGGCTCAGCACCAGGGCGTCGACCGCGCGCGGATCGAAGCCGAAGGGGTCGTAGTTGTCGCTTCTGGGTTCCCCCTGGTACATGCCGCAGTCGAGCAGCAGCTTGAAACCCTGGTGTTCGATCAGGTGGCAGCTTCCAGTGACCGTGCCGCAGGCGCCCCAGGTCGTGAGTTTCATGCTTTAGTCTACGCGCACCCCCCGAACGGGGGTGTCTCAGGCCAAAAGTCCCTAGGTATACTTATAGTAATGAGCTC
>JALSIA010000179.1 GCA_026981865.1 Thermaceae bacterium | reverse complement strand
GCGGATCCTGCTCGTGGTCGGGATCGTAGGTAACGTCGACGGCCAGGATCCACTCCGAGCCCAGAAAACGCGCGGCGTCGACCGGCAGGTTGTCCAGGACGCCGCCGTCGATCAGCTGCAGACCGTCGCGCTCAACGACCGAGAAAAGGCCGGGGTAGGCGGCGGAGGCGAGGACCGCGCTGGGCAGGTCGCCGCGGTGCAGGTAGACGCTGCGGCCCCGGACCGCGTCGGTAGCCACCGCGGCGAAGGGGCGCTCGAGCCCCTCGAAGTCGCGCGGCAGGTAGCGACCAAGGAAGTCGCGCAGCTTGCCCGCGGAAAGCAGGCCGCCGCTGGGACGGAAGTTGATGAGGCGCAGCCAGCTGGTTTTGCGGGCCAGGTCCAGGATCTCCTCGGCGGGCATGCCGCTCGCCCAGAGGCTGCCGATGATCGCGCCCATGCTGGTGCCCGCCACGGCGCTCACCGGCAGGCCCGACTCCTCGACCGCCTTGAGCGCGCCGATGTGGGCGAAACCGCGGGCGGCGCCCCCCGCCAGTGCAATCCCGCGTTTCAACGTCCGGCCTTCTTGGAATTCGGGGCGGTTCGCAGCTCGCACGAACCCACTCTACCGCCGCCGGCGTGAACCGGGTGAGGCCCTTGCGGGCACGTTATAGTTGGGTTGTGGGTATCCCTGGACGGGTGCTGTTGGGCGAGTACCGGGTCGTCCGCCCCATCGCGCGCGGCGCGGTGGCGACGGTCTACCTGGCGTTCGACCGGGAGGGCCGCCCTTTCGCCGTCAAGGTCTTTCCTGAGGGGTACGAAGCGCGCGCCGACCGCGAATGGCAGGTGGGGCGCGCCCTCGAGCACGCCAACGTCAACCCGGTGCTGCAGCGGCTCGACATCGACGCCCACCCCGCGGTCCTCCTCGCCTACGCGCCCGGCCGCCGGCTCTCGGAAGAGCCCCCGGCGCCGGGGGAGTTCCTGGACGTCTTTCGGCAGCTGCTCGCGGCGCTCGGGCACATGCACGAGCGGGGCTACGTCCACCGCGACGTCAAACCCGAAAACGTCATTGTCGACGCCCGGGGGCACGCCCGGCTGATCGACTTCGACCTTTCCGGCCCCACGCGCGAGGCGACCCAGCGGCTGCGCCTGGGCACGATCGCCTACATCGCCCCCGAGCAGGTCCGCGGCGAGAACGTGACCCCGGCGACCGACGTCTACGCCGCCGGGGTGATCCTCTACTGGGGGTTGACCGGGGAGCTGCCCTACGTGGGCACCCCTCAGGCCGTGATGGAACGCCACCTCCACGCCCCCCTTCCCACGGCCGCCGGCCTCGAGCCCGACACCCAGCTGGGCTCGGTCCTGGGCCGGATGGTCGCCAAGGACCCGCAGGCGCGTTTTCGGGACGCCCGGGCGGTGCTGCAGGCGCTGGACGCAATCCGCTGAGCGCAAACGAGCGCCGCCGGCCCGGGCCGGCGGCGCTTGCAGGTGACGGATCAGCGCTGGTCGATGGGCACGTACTTGCGGTCGAGCTCGCCCACGAACTTGGCCTTGGGACGGAGCAGGCGGTTGTCCATGCGCGCGTACTCGAGGATGTGGGCGGTCCAGCCCGAGATCCGCGCCACCGCGAAAACGGGGGTGAAGAACTCGGTGGGAATGCCCAGGTCGGAGTAGACGACGCCCGAGTAGAAGTCGACGTTGGGGTAGATACCGCGCGGGTTGAGCACCTTGCCCGCCTCTTCCTCGACGATGGTGAGGATCGCGTACTCGGTGGACTTGCCGTGGGCCTTGGCCACGATCTCGGCGTACTTCTTGAGGATGACGGCGCGCGGGTCGAGCGCCTTGTAGACGCGGTGACCCATGCCCATGATGCGCTCCTTGTTGGCCAGCTTGCCCTGGACCCAGCCGCGGGCGGCCTCGGGCTTGCCGATCTCCTGCACCATCTTCATGACCTGCTCGTTGGCGCCGCCGTGGCGCGGGCCCTTGAGGGCGCCCACCGCCGCCACGATCGAGGAGTAGATGTCCGAGGCGGTCGAGTGCACGGCCAGGGCGGTGAAGGTGGAGGCGTTCATGCCGTGCTCGGCATGCAGGATCAGCGCCACGTCGAGCAGCTTTTCCTGCTCGGGGCTGGGGCGCTTGCCGTTGAGCATGTAGTAGAAGTTCGCCGCGTGCGAGAGTTCGGGATCGGGCTCGATGGGCATGTGCCCCTCACGCAGGCGCTTGATCGCCGCGGTGACGGTGGCGAACTTGGAGATCAGGCTGACGCTCTTCTCGTAGAGGCTCTCGAAGGAGGTGTCCTCCTCGGTGGGGTCGAAGAGGCCGAGTTCGCTGATGGCGGTGCGTAGCGAGGCCATGGGGTGGGCCGTACGCGGGTAGTCGGCGAACGAGGCCACCTTCTCGACCGCGATGCTGCGGTTCTTGACCAGCTTCTCCTTGAAAACCGCCAGCTCGTCGGCCGTGGGTAGTCGCTTGTGCAGCAGCAGGTAGGAGACTTCCTCAAAGCTGCTGTGCTCCGCGAGTTCTTGGATGGGGTAGCCCAGGTAGTAGAGCCTGCCGTTCTGGCCGTCGATGAACGAGAGCTCGGTCTCGGTGAAGACGACGCCTTCCAATCCCCGTGCGATTTCAGCCTCTGCCATATCGAACTCCTTTCCGAGCCCGGCGTGCAGACTTTGCGCCGGCTGTTCACCCACAAGTCTAGCATCGGGGACACGGCTCCGCGGGGTAGCAACGTCCCCATCCGCGGCCTTAGGGCAAGCTACCGAGGGACGCCGCAGAACGCCTCGTAGTCGATCAGACCCTTCTGCGTGGGGTGGTCGCCACAGACCGGGCAGTTCGGGTCGCGCTCCACCTTGAGCTCGCGGAACTCGGCCTCGAGCCCGTCGTAGAGGAGCAGCCGGCCCGAAAGCGGTCGGCCGATCCCCAGCAGCAGCTTGAGCACCTCGGTGGCCATCAAGCTGCCGATCACCCCAGGCAGCACCCCGAAGACGCCCGCCTGGGCGCAGCTGGGCACGCTGCCCGGCTTGGGCGGTTTGGGAAAAAGGCAGCGGTAGCAGGGGCCGCCCTGGTGGTGAAAGACCGAAACCTGGCCTTCGAAGCGGTGGATCGCGCCGTAGACCAGGGGTTTGTCCGCGAACACGGCCGCGTCGCTCGCCAGGTAGCGCGTGGGGAAGTTGTCGCTGGCGTCGACGACGAGGTCGTAGTCGGCGAAGAGGGCGAGAGCGTTCGCCGACGTGAGGCGCCGGGCGTGGACCTCGACGGCAACGTGGGGGTTGAGCTCGGCGAGCCGCTCGGCGGCGACTTCGGCCTTGGGTCGCCCTACGTCGGGGGTGGCGTAGAGCACCTGCCGCTGCAGGTTGCTGAGGTCGACGACGTCGTCCTCCACGATGCCGATGCGCCCCACGCCCGCTGCCGCGAGGTACATGAGCAGGGGCGAGCCCAACCCCCCGGCGCCCACCACCAGCACCGAGGCGGCCTTCAGGCGCGCCTGCCCCTCGGGCCCCACCTCCGGCAAAATCATGTGCCGGGCGTAGCGATCGAGTTCTTCACGGCTCCACACGAATCTCCACCTCTTCTCCCTCGGGCAGTAGGAAGGCGCGGGCGCGCCCCTCCGGCAGCCCCAGGATAACGTAGGGCACGCGCCAGGTGGCCTCTGCACGGTCGCGCTCGCTGGGGCTCGGCGGTCCCGCGGGGTGGCTGTGGTAGAGGGCGCAGACCTCAAGCCCCTCGGCGTCGGCGCGCCGCAGCGCCGCGAGCAGTTCGCCCGGCTCCGCGAGGTAGTGCACGAGCGGGTGGGGACTCGCGTTGGCGAGGGGCCAAGCCGCCTCGGCGCACCCCCGCCGCCCCACGAGCAGGCCGACGGCCTCCTCCGGCGCGCGCACGCGGGCGTCTTCCCACATCGACCGCCAGGCCCCCTTCCGCACGCACAGCCGCATGCCTCCAGCCTACCAGCGGGGACGTTTGGCCGAAGAAAACCCCGCTCGAACGCGTCGTATACTTGGTGCACGTAGGGAGGAAACGAAAGGAGGACGAACGTGATCCGTACCATCGCCTTCGCCGGACATTCCGGCAGCGGAAAGACGACCCTGGGCGAGGCGCTCCTCTACCTCACCGGGGCCAAGGAACGGAGGGGGAGCGTGTCCGAGGGCACCACGACCTCGGACTACACCCCAGAGGAAAAGGCCCACGGCATCAGCGTACGTACGGCGGTGCTGCCCCTGGACTGGAAGGGGCACAAGTTTTTCGTGCTCGACACCCCCGGCTACCTCGACTTCATCGCCAGCATCCGCGGGGCGCTGACCGCGGCCGACGCCGCGGTGGTCACCGTGAGCGCGCCCGAAGGCGTGCAAATCGGGACCGAGCGCGCCTGGACGGTGGCCGAGCGGCTGGAGCTGCCGCGCATGGTCGTGGTGACCAAACTCGACAAGGGCGGCGACTTCTTCCAACTGCTCGAAGACCTGCGCTCGACGCTGGGCAGCATCGTCCCGGTGCACCTGCCCTGGATGGAGGGATCGAACTGGGTCGGCCTGCTCGACGTCCTGCGCAACAAGGCGCTGCGGTACGACGGCGAGAAGTACCGGGAGGTCGAGGTTCCGGAAGAACTGGCCGAGCAGGTGGGGACGTACCGCGAACAGGCGATCGAGGCCATCGTGGAAACCGACGAAAACCTGCTCGAGCAGTACCTGGAGGAAGGCGAGGAACCCGCCCCCGAACAGGTGGCCAAGGCCTTCCACGAGGCCGTGCGCCAGGGGCTCGTCTACCCGGTCGCCCTCGCCTCGGGCGAGACGCTGATCGGCGTGGAGCCGCTGCTCGACATCTTCCTGCAGGCCCTCCCCTCCCCCACCGAGCGCTGGGGCGAGGGCCCGCCGCTGGCCAAGGTCTTCAAGGTCCAGGTCGAACCCGTCGTGGGTAAGGTCGCCTACATCCGCCTCTACCGCGGCGAGCTGAAACCCGGCGACGTGCTGCAGTCGGAGAAGGGGCCGGTCAAGTTCAACAAGCTCTACGTCCCCCGAGGCAACGAGCTGCTTGAGGTGGACCGGGCCGAGGCCGGCTACATCCTGGCGTTGCCCAAGGCCGACCACCTGCACCGCACGATGGCGCTGTGGCCCGAGGAGCCCGAAGAGGTACCGATGACCAAGCTGCCCGAGCCCACCACCTTCATGGCCATCGTGCCGAAGGGCAAGGGCGACGAGGCCAAGCTGGGCGAGGCGGTGAACAAGCTCCTCGAGGAGGACCCCAGCCTGCGGCTGGAGCGCAACGAGGAGACCGGGGAGATGCTGCTTTGGGGCATGGGCGACATGCACCTTGAGGTCGCCCGGGAGCGGCTGCACGACTACGGCGTGGACGTCGAACTGAAACTGCCCAAGATCCCCTACCGCGAGACGATCCGGCGCAAAGCCGAGGGGCAGGGCAAGCACAAGAAGCAGACGGGGGGTCACGGTCAGTACGGCGACGTCTGGCTGCGGCTCGAGCCCGCCGAGGACTACGAGTTCGTCTGGGAGATCACCGGCGGCGTCATCCCCACCAAGTACAAGGAAGCCGTGGAAAAAGGGATCAAGGAGGCCGCCAGGAAGGGCGTGCTCGCCGGCTTCCCGGTAATCGGCTTCCGCGCCGCGGTCTACGACGGCTCCCACCACTCGGTCGACTCCTCCGACCTTTCCTTCCAGATCGCCGCCTCGCTGGCCTTCAAGAAGGTGGCCGAGGCCGCAGGGCCCACCTTGCTCGAGCCCATCTACAGGCTCAAGATCATCGTCCCCCAAGACAAGATGGGCGACATCCTCTCCGACCTCCAGGGCCGCCGCGGCCGGGTGCTGGGCTCCGACATGGACGGCGCGCTCGCGGTCATCCACGCCGAAGCGCCCCTGGGCGAGATCCTGGAGTACAGCCGGGTGCTGCGCAGCCTCACCGCCGGCCAGGGGGCCTACAACCTCGAGTTCAGCCATTACGCCGAGGTGCCGCCGCAGCTGGCGCAGAAGATCGTCGAGGAAGCGAAGAGCGAGTGACCCCCCCCAGCCAAGACCCCCGCGCCGCGGCGCGGGGGTCGTTCTTGGCCGGCGGGGCCTAGGCCTTCTTCTTCTTGAGGTTCTTCTTGTACGAGTCCCCGAAGCGGCGCTGGAAGCGCTCGACGCGGCCTTCGGTGTCCACGAAGCGCTGCTTGCCGGTGAAGAAGGGGTGGCAGGCGGAGCAGACTTCCACGTGGATCTCGGGCTTGGTCGAGTAGGTTTCGATGACGTTGCCGCAGCCGCAGATGATCTTGGCGGGGACCAGCTTGAGGTGAATGCCTTCCTTCATGGAGTCCTCCTTAGAGGGCGCACGGGCTTGGTCGTGCGGCCAACCAACGCTCCCCACTGTACCAACCGGGCGGGAAGCGCGCAAGCCCGCGGCCGCCGGAGGGGAAGGCTTGATATCGTACCACTCATGTTTTATAATGCTCGCGGAAGGAGGTGAGCTTACATGAAACGCTGGCAGGACTGGGTCAACCTGGTGCTGGGTCTCTGGCTGGTCGTTTCGCCGTGGGTTCTCGCCTTCTCGCAGAACGGCGCCGCGCTCTGGAATGCGCTGATCGTGGGCGCGATCTTCGTCGTGCTCTCGTTGTTGGCCCTCGCCGACGCCAAGCCCTGGGAGGAGTGGTCCGAACTCGTCGTCGCGCTCTGGCTCCTGGTGTCGCCCTGGGTGCTCGGTTACAGCGCCCTGAGCGCCGCCATGTGGAACGCCGTCATCGTCGCCGTGATCGTCGGCGTCCTCGCCTACACGGCCGCCAGCCAGCAGCCCACCCAGGCCACCTGAAGCCGAGGTAGGCTTCGCTTGACCCCGCCCCCTCGGGCGGGGTAGATTGTCTTGACCTTTAAGCCCGTCCCGTGAGGCGGGGAAGGAGGAGAACGTGAACGAACGGCGGAACAATCCGGCAGCGGCGCGCCCCATGCGGGCGGTTTTTTTTAGGGGGGCGTGATGCGCTTCAAAGCCAAGGTGCTCGAGCCCGCCGAGATCGAGCGGGCGCTTAGGCGCATGGCCCACGAGATCATCGAGAAGAACAAGGGCGCGGGCGATCTGGCGCTGGTCGGCATCCACACCCGCGGCATCCCCCTGGCCGAGCGGCTGGCGGCGCTGATCGAGCGCTTCGAGGGGGTGCGGCCGCCGGTGGGCGTACTCGACATCACCCTCTACCGCGACGACCTCAGCGAGATCGGGGTGCAACCGAAGGTGCGCGAGACCCGCATCCCCTGGGACGTGACCGGCCGCCCGGTGGTGCTGGTGGACGACGTGCTCTTCACCGGTCGCACCGCCCGGGCGGCCCTGGACGCGCTGGTGGACCTGGGGCGGCCGAAACGCGTCTACTTGGCGGTGCTGGTCGACCGCGGCCACCGCGAGCTGCCCATCCGCGCCGACTTCGTGGGCAAGAACCTGCCCACCTCGAAGAGCGAGGTCGTCAAGGTCAAGCTGCGCGAGACCGACGGCGAGGAGGGGGTGGAGCTGTGGGAGCGCTAGCGCACCTGCTCGACTTCGCCGGCTGGGACCGCGCCCGGGTGGAGAGCCTGCTCGAGACCGCGCGGATGATGGAAGAGGTGCTCGAGCGCCCCATGAAGAAGGTCCCGGCGCTCAAGGGGTTCACCGTGGCCACCGTCTTCTTCGAGCCCTCGACCCGCACCAAGATCAGCTTCGAGCTGGCCGCGCGGCGGATGTCGGCCGACGTGGTGGGCTTTTCCGGGGCGGGCTCGAGCCTCGCCAAGGGCGAGTCGTTCAAGGACACCCTGCTCACCCTCCAGGCCATGGCCCTCGACGCCTACGTGATCCGCGCTCCGGTGGCGGGTATGGCCCACCAGGCGGCGCGCTGGCTGAAGGGCGCGGTCGTCAACGCCGGCGACGGCCGGCGCGCCCATCCCACCCAGGCGCTTCTCGACGCTTACACCCTGCTGGAGGAGCTGGAGTCCCTGGAGGGCAAGAAGATCGCCATCGTCGGCGACGTCGCCCACTCGCGGGTGGCCCGCTCGAACGCCGAGCTGCTGCCGCTTTTGGGGGCCGAGGTCTGGGCCGCAGGCCCCGTGGGGCTCCTGCCCGAGCGGCTTCCGGGCGCGCGCCTGACGACCGACCTGGACGAGGCGCTCTCTGGCGCCGACGCGGTGATGGTGCTCAGGCTGCAACGCGAGCGCATGGACGAGGGGGCGCTCCCCTCGCTGCGCGAGTACGTGGCCGAATACCAGGTCACCCGGCAGCGACTGGACCGGGCCAAACCCGGAGCCCCCCTCCTCCACCCCGGTCCCATGAACCGCGACGTGGAGCTCGAAGGCGCCCTGGCCGACGGACCCCGCAGCCGCGTCGAGCGGCAGGTGCGCGCCGGCGAGGCGGTGCGCATGGCCGTGCTCTACCACCTGCTCGTGGGGAGGGCGGCATGAAGCTGCTCATCAAGAACGCCCGCCTGGTCGACGGCTCGGGCGAACTCGGCAACGCCGACGTGCTCGTCGAAGACGGCCGCATCGCCTCGCTCGCGGGGGGCGACGCCGAGCGGGTGCTCGACGCCGGCGGCCGCTGGCTCGCCCCGGCGCTCACGGACCCCCACGTCCACCTGCGCACCCCCGGCCAGGAGACCAAGGAGGACCTGGCCACCGGCCTGGCCGCCGCCGCCCGAGGCGGCTACGGCACGGTCGTGGCCATGCCCAACACCCAGCCGGTGGTGCAGGAGCCCGAGCAGGTGCGGGCGCTCTTGGATGAGGCCCGCTCCATTCCCGGAGCTCGGTTGATGGTGGCCGCGGCGCTGACCGAGAACCAGGAAGGGAAAAAGCTCACCCCCGCGGCGCTGCTGGCCCGGGCAGGGGCGGCGCTGCTCACCGACGACGGCCGCACCAACGAAGACGCGGGCGTGCTCGCCCGCGGGCTGGTCTACGCCGCCGCCGCGGGCCTGGCGGTAGCCGTCCACGCCGAGGACGCCGGGCTGCGCGGCGGCGGGGTGATGAACGACGGCCCCCTGGCCGCCGAACTGGGCCTCGCCGGCAACCCGCCCGAGGCCGAGGCCGCCCGCATCGCCCGCGACCTCGAGGTGCTGCGCTACGCCGCGCGCAAGGCGGCCGCGCTGGGCCACGCGCCCCGGCTCTACGTGCAGCACGTCTCCACCGCCCGCGGCGCGGCGCTCGTCGCGGCGGCGCGGGCCGAGGGGCTGCCGGTGGTGGGCGAGGTCACCCCCCACCACCTGACGCTCACCGAGGAGGCCTGGCGCGGCTTCGACGCCCGCTTCAAGGTGGCCCCACCGCTGCGCACCGCCGGCGACGTCGAGGCGCTGATCGGGGCGCTGGAACGGGGCGAGCTGTCGGCGATCGGCACCGACCACGCCCCCCACACCGCGGCCGAGAAGGAACGGGACCTGGAAAACGCCCCCTTCGGCATCCCTGCGCTCGAGCTGGCCTTTCCCCTGCTCTACACCGAGCTGGTGGAGCGGCGCGGTCTGCCGCTGCCGCTGCTGATCGAGCGCATGACCACCGGCCCGCGCACGGCGCTGGGCCTCGCGCCTGCGCGTCTGGCGGAGGGCGCGCCGGCCGACCTGATGCTCTTCGACCCCGCCGAGAAGCGCACGGTAGACCCCGAACGCTTCGTTTCCAAGGCGCGTTACAGCCCCTGGACGGGACGCGAGCTCGTCGGCTGGCCGCGGCTCACGCTGGTGGCGGGAAGGGAGGCCTGGCGTGATGCCGGCCTCGCCTGAGCTCGCCCCCCCGCGGCCGCGCTGGGACGACCACGCGGCCACGATCGTCGCCAGCGAACCGCTGGGGCCTCACCAGAGGCTGGTGCTCGCGATGCCGACGCTCGAGGCGCGGTTCGGGCCGGGGCAGTTCTTGAACCTGAGCGTGCCGGGCCACGTGCTGCGCCGACCGCTGGCGCCGTCCCGCCACGAGGGAACGGAGGTGGAGCTGATCGTCACCCCCTTCGGGCCCGGGACCCGCGACCTGGTCCGCCTTCCCGTCGGCACCCGCCTGCAAGCGCTCGCCCCGCTTGGGAATTCCTTCCCCATATCCTCGGGCGACGCCGCGCTGGTCGGCGCCGGCGCCGGGGCCGCGCCGCTGGCCTGGCTCGCCGAGCGGTTGCTGCGTGCGGGGCGGACCGTGCACGTCTTCCACGGTGCGCCCTCGGCGGAGGACCGCACCCTGGTTCAAACGCTGTACGAACGCCTGGGGCTGGAGGTGCGCTATTTCAGCGAGGACGGCTCGCTGGGGCGGCGGGGCTACCCCACCGAGGGCCTGGCGGAGCTGCTCGCCGGCGGCGCCGTGGCAACCGTCTACAGCGTGGGGCCCTTCGCGCTTATGCGGGCGGCGGCGCAGCTGGCGATCGCACACGGCCGGCCCGGATACGTGAGCCTCGACGTCCACATGGCCTGCGGCGTGGGCGCCTGCCTCTCCTGCGCGGTGCAGACGGCCGCGGGGCAGAAGCACGCCTGCGTGGACGGGCCCGTCTTCGAGGTGCAGGAGGTGGTCTGGTGAACCGGCTCGAGGTCGATTTCCTGGGCGTGCGCTTCCCGAATCCGGTGGTCACCGCGAGCGGCACCTTCAACTTCGGCCGCGAGTACGCCCACCTCTACCCGCTCCGCCGGCTGGGCGCGGTCACCACCAAGGGCGTCTCGCCGCGACCCATCGCCGGCGCGCCCACCCCCCGCATCACCGAGACCCCGATGGGCATGCTCAACGCCATCGGGCTGGAGAACAAGGGGGTGGACGCCTACGTCGCCGACGAGCTGCCGTGGCTGAAGGCCCAGGGGGCGCGCGTCATCGTCAACGTCTTCGGCGACGAAGCCGCCGACTTCGCCCACGTCGCCCGCAAGGTCGGCCCCTACGCCGACCTGATCGAGGTCAACCTCTCCTGCCCCAACGTCCACGGCGGCCGCCTGCCCTTCGCCCACGATCCCGCGGCCGCCGCCGAGGTGGTCCGCCGCGTCAAGGGCGCCACCGACCGTCCGGTGCTCGCCAAGCTGAGCCCCAACGGGCCCATCCTGCCGGTGGCCGAGGCGCTGGAAGCGGCGGGGGTGGACGGCTTCAGCCTGATCAACACCCTGCTGGGCATGCGCATGGACCTGGAACGCAAGCGGCCGGTGCTGGGCAACCGCCAGGGCGGCCTCAGCGGCCCCGCCGTCAAGCCGGTGGCCGTGCGCCTGGTCTACGAGCTCTACCGCCACACCGACCGGCCCATCCTGGGGATGGGCGGCATCGCCAGCGCCGAGGATGCGCTCGAGTTCGCCCTGGCCGGCGCGCGCCTGGTGGCGGTGGGTACGGCTACCTTTGGCGACCCTTACGCGCCGGTCAAGGTGATCGAGGGTCTCGAGCGCGAGCTGGAAGCCCGCGGCGGGCGCTGGGTGGACTGGGTGGGGGCCGCGCACACCCCCGACTGAGGGTGGTTCGATACCCCATGAGGGTAGGATGGAGGCATGAAGACCCTCCTGCGCACCTCCGCCCTGGTTCTGACGCTGGCCGCGGCCCTCGCCGCCTGCTCCAAGGCCCCGCTTACCGTGCCCCTGGAGGACTTCAGCATCTCCGTGGACGCGGTGGGCAACACCGTCGGGCAGGTCGTCTACCCCAAGAACGCGGCGCAGTTCGACCGACCCGTGGTCGGCGTCAAGACGATCCGCCTCAGCGGCCGGGTCACCGTGAGCTACACCGCGGTCCAGGCGCCGCTGGTGATGACCTTCTACGCACGCACCGACGACCCCGGAGCGGCCGGCTGCTCCGATGCGGGCCTCGCCTGGATTTGCGATGCCGCTGGGGAGACCCCCATCAGCAGCGAGTACTCCTTCGCCAACGGCGAAACGCAGCAGGTGACGCTGGGTGACCCCAACCCCGAGGCGCTCGCCGACGGTATCAACCAAGGT
>JALSIA010000178.1 GCA_026981865.1 Thermaceae bacterium | reverse complement strand
CCAGCAGGAAACCGAGACCCAGGACCAATATCCCTACAGCTTTCCTCATATCCTTACCTCCAAGACCTAATGTATACGTTCAGATACTGTGATCTTGTGATATGTGAACATGAGCGGTATGAAGGCCGACCCCGCCGCCCTAGCCCAGGTCCGGAGGTTGCTCGGCTTCGGCCAATGCGCGTCGTGGAGAGTGTAAACTAGGCTACGTTGTGCCGATCGCTCGGCGCAATGAGAAGGTGACGAGTCTAAAATCCTTGTAAGCTAACGATGGACGATGCGAAAACGGGATCGGTACGAGTAAAAATATGAGCGTAGAACGCTCATAGCCCCAAAGGTCGTGCGGTCTAGCCGGCGGATCCGATGCGCCCGTCCAGCTCCGGCAGCTCGGCCAGGCTTTCGATCACGTAGTCCGGCTGCACGTCGGCCCAGTCGAGTTCTTCGGGCCGGGTGACGCCGCTCAGGGTAAGGACGGCCACGAGCCCCGCCCGGCGGGCCATTAAGATGTCGGTCTCCAGGCGGTCGCCCACCATGGCCGCGCGCCCGGCCGGCAGCCCCAGGCGCTCGAGCGCCGCCCGCACGGTGTGGGGCGAGGGTTTGCCCACCACCGTTTCCACCTTCTTCCCGGTCGTCGCCTCGAGCGCGGCGATGACGGCCGCGGCGTCGGGGATCTCGCCCCCCTCGACCGGGCAGGTGGGGTCGGGGTTGGTGGCCACGAAACGCGCCCCCCGGCGGATGGCCTGGAAGGCGGTGTTGAGCTTGTCCCAGGTGCAGGTGCGGTCGAAGGCCGCCACCACGTACTCGATGCGTTCGGGGTCGTCGCAGAGCTCGAGCCCCGTGGCCTCCAGCTCGGCGAGCAGCGGCGGCTCGCCGATGGCGTAGACGCGCGCCCCCGGCCGCTCGCGCGCCAGGTAGCGGGCCATCACGTAGGAGGAGTGGATCACGTCGTCCTCGGTCGCCCGCACACCCAGCCGCGTCAGCTTCTCGGCGTAGTCGGCGCGCGAATGCAACGGCTTGTTCGACAGGAAGACGACCCGCCGCCCCCGCCGGCGCAGCTCGGCGATGGCCCGGTCGGCCCCCGGGATCAGCCGCTCGCCCAGGTAGACGGTGCCGTCGAGGTCGAGGAGGTAACCCTGGACGCCCATCTACTTCTCCGACTGCATGGCGATGCCCTGGGCGAAACTGCGCCGCAGCGCGATCAGCACCACCAAGGGCGGCACCATGGCGATCACCGTGCCGGCCATGATCACGTTCCACTCCGGGGCGATCTGCTCGCTGGCGATCAGCATCTTCAGCCCGATCTGGACCACCCGCATGTCGGCCGAGTTGGTCACGATCAGCGGCCAGAGGTACTGGCTCCACATGAAGATGAACTCGATCACGAACAGCGCGGCGATGTTGGTGCGGCTTAGCGGCACCAGGATCTGCCAGAAGTAGCGCATCGGCCCGGCGCCGTCCACCCGCGCGGCGTCGGAGAGCTCGCGCGGGACGGTGAGGAAGAACTGGCGGAAGAGCAAAATGCCGGTGGTGCTGGCGAAGAAGGGCACGGTGAGGGCGTAGTAGGTGTCGATCCAGTGGAAGGCGTCCATCAGCTCGTAGGTGGGCAGGATGCGCACGGGCAGCGGCAGCATCTGGGTGATCATGCTGAGCGCGAAGAGGAAGCCCGCGCCGCGGAAGCGAAAGTGGGTGTAGGCGAAGGCGGCCAGCAGCGAGAGCACGATCTTCACGAAGGCCACCACCAGCGAGATCACGGTGCTGTTGAAGAAGAGGCGGCCGAAACTGGCGCGCACCCAGGCTTCGTGCAGGTTGCTCAGGAACTCGGTGCCGGGCAACAGCCGCGGGGGGTACTGGTAGGCCTCACGGAAGCTGAGGGTGCTCGTGACCAGCGCGTAGTAGACCGGAAAGGCGAGCACGACCACCAGCGCGATCAGCGCGGCGTGGGTGAGCAGGCTCAGGCGGGTGTGGCGGCTCATGGCGTCCTCCTTAGCGGGCGTAGACCGCCTTCTTGGTGGCGGCGCGCAGCTGCACCATGGCGGCGACGGCGATGACGACGAAGATAATCACCGACTGGGCGTTGGCGCGGCCCGAGTTCAGGTGGATGAAGGCGTCGCGGTAGAGGTTGTAGACGAGCAGGTTGGTGGCGTCGCCGGGGCCGCCCTGGGTCATGATGTCGATCAGCCCGAAGACCTGGAAGAAGGCGTAGAGCATGTTCATGAAGAGCAGAAAGGTGGTCGTCGGGCTCAGCATCGGCAGGGTGATGTAGCGGAAGCTGAGCCAGGGGCCGGCGCCGTCCACCCGCGCGGCGTCGATCAGCTCTTCGGGGATGTTCTGCAGGCCGGCGAGGAAGAAGACGATGTTGTAGCCGAGCATCTTCCAGGTGGCCGCGAGCGAGACCACCAGCAGGGCCAGGCTGCCGTTGGTCATCCAGTTGAGGGTGTAGCCGGGCACCACCAGCCCCACGAGCCAGGGGATCAGCCCCGTGGCCGGGGCGAAGAGGAGCGCCCAGATGACCCCCGCCACCGCGGGCGAGATCGAGTAGGTCCAGACCAGGGCGATCTGGTAGAGGCCCAGACCGCCGATGCGCTGGTTGAGCAGCAGCGCGATGCCCAAGGAAGCCGCGAGGCCCAGGACGACCACGAAGGCCGAGAAGTAAAGGGTGACCACCACGCTTTGCAGGTAGTCGGGGGAGCGGAAGAGCTCGAGGTAGTTCTCGAGTCCCACGAAGAGCTTCTTGTCGCCGAAGAACGAGGTAATGAAGAACGAGCCCCAGACGCTCTGGGCGAAGGGGTAGATCAGGAAGACGACGATGACCGCGAGCGAGGGCAAAACGAGCAGGTAGGGCAGGAAGGGGTGGCCGGGAAAGCGTTCCTGGGTCATGGGCGGCTCCTTGGGAGGAGGCGCGGGGGCGGCCGCCCCCGCGCTCCCGGCGGGCTAGTGCAGCTTGTTGTACTGCGCCAGCAGCTGGTTGGCCTTGGCCGCGGCCTCGTCGAGGGCCTGCTTGGGGGTCAGCTTGCCGGAAACGGCCTTCTCGATCGCCGCGCGCTCGAGCTCGCGGATCTGCACGAAGGGCCCCAGGCGAACGCCGGTGGCCGCCGGGGTGTCGCGCCGCCCCGAGAGGATCTGCAGGAAGGCGGTGAGGTAGTTCTGGTCCTTGCTGAACCAGCCCTCGTTAAGGAGCGCCTGCACCGCGTTGTTCACGGTGGGGAAGTAGCCCGTGCCCTTGTGCCACTGCACGGCCACGTCCTCGCGGGCCAGGAACTTGAGGAACTCCCAGACCGCCGCCAGCTCCTCCTTGCTCTGCCCCTTGGTGACCCAGAGGCTGCCGCCGCCGATCACTGAGTTGCCGCGCGGGTAGCCCTCGAAGCGGGGCAGGAAGGTGGTGCCCACCTGGAAGTCGGCGCCCTTGGTGATGCCCGCCAGCGACGAGGTCGACTGGATCAGCATGGCGATCTGTCCGCCCACGAAGGCGGTGTTGGCCGAGTACTCGGGCCCGCCGTAGAGGAAGACCTTCTCCTTCGCGAGCCGGGTCCAGGTCTCGAGCACCATCTGCCCGAAGGGTCCGTTGAAGAGCACCTTCTCGGCGCGCCCCTTGCGGCCGTTGGCGTGGTCGGCGAAGAGCTGGTTGTGGTAGGCGAACATCTGTTCGAAGACCCAGCCGGGCCAGCCGAACGAGAGCGCGTGGTCCACCACGCCGCTGTTCACCAGCTTCTTGCCGTACTCTTCGACCTCCTTCCAGGTCCGCGGGGGCTTGTTGGGGTCGAGCCCCGCCTTCTTGAAGAGGTCCTTGTTGTAGTAGAGCATCGCGGTGGAGGAGTTGAAGGGCATGGACCAGAGGTTGCCGTCCGTGGAGTAGTAGTTGGTGATCGGGATCACGTACTGGGCCCAGTCCCACTCCTCGCCGAGCATGCCCGGAATCTTGTACACGGGC
This sequence comes from Thermaceae bacterium, assembly GCA_026981865.1. Classification (GTDB taxonomy): domain Bacteria; phylum Deinococcota; class Deinococci; order Deinococcales; family Marinithermaceae; genus Oceanithermus. The sequence goes on along the minus strand of JALSIA010000178.1, from coordinate 7,910 downwards.
ACGATCGCGCCGCTGTCGAGCATCGTCTGCGTGCCCACCTCGTAGACCTGGACGAGGTTGGGCGCGGTGCCGGTGCGGTAGGCGGCCACGTACTTGGTCAGGGTCTCGGCGTACTTGCCGGTGTAGAGGGCGTTCAGCTGAATGTCCGGATGGGTGGCGTTGAATTCGTCGACGATCGCCTCGACCACCTTCAGCCGCGAGCCGCTCATCGCGTGCCACCAGGTGATCTCCACCTTCTTGGCCAGGGCCGTGCCGAAGAGCGAAAGCGCCAGCAGGGCCGCCAGGCCGAATCGCATGCCTTGTTTCATGAACTGCACCTCCCCTTTCCTTGTGCCGGTCAGGCCGTGTCCTCGAGCCACGTCGCTTCGCCTTCGCTCTCACCCCCTTCCGCGACCGTGAGGCGCACGTCCAGCTCGCCGAACGCGCGCACGAACTCGGCGGGCGGCGTGCGGTCGGTGATCACCGCGTCCACGCCGTCCAGGCCGGTCACGCGCGCGTGGGTGACGACGCCGAACTTGCTGTGGTCGGCCAGCACGAAGGTGCGGCGCGACCGGCGCACCACCTCGGCCATCACCTCGGCCTCCTCGAGCGAGGGCAGGGTGAAGCCGTGCTCGAGCGAAACCCCGTTCACCCCCACGAAGGCGGCGTCGAAGAAGACGCCTTCGAGCGCTCGCCGCGCCAGCCCGCCCACCATGCCGTAGGAGACGCCGCGCAGGTACCCCCCCACCACGTAGACGCTCACCCCCGGGCGCTCCAGCAGGGCCCCGGCGTGGTTGAGGGCGTTCGTGAAGACGGCCAGCCGCTCGCGGTGCGGTAGCTGGCGTACCAGCTGCATCGTCGTGGTGCCGTTGCCCACGAAGATCACCGCTCCCTCGCCCACCTCGCGCGCCGCCGCCCGGCCGATTCGTGCTTTTTCAGCGCTATGTTGCGCTTCCTTGTCTTTGTACGAGGGTTCGCGGGCGATCGGCTCGTTGGAAACCGCGCCGCCGTGGGTGCGCTTGAGCGCCCCGGCCGCGCTGAGGGCGTTCAGGTCGTTGCGGATCGTCATCGCCGAGACGCCGAACAGCCCCGCCAGCTCCGAGGTGCGCACCTCCCCCCAGACCCGCAGACGCTCCAGGATCAAGCGCCGGCGCTGCTCGGTAAGCGGAAGGACCCGCCTTCGTTTGCGGTTCATGGCTACCTCTTGCGTTTTCCTTCCTTCGCATTGTAGCACCGTGCCCGCGTGCCGTCTGGACGCCCTACAAAACCAGGCTGGGGCGGGGCGCGGTAGACTGGAGGGCATGAACGCGAAACAGCGGGCCACGGTCGCGCTCTTCGGGGCCGCCGGCGGTACGGTGGGCACCTTCTTCGCCCTCCGCGGGGGCGAAGACCCCCTCACCGCCCCGGCGCTGCTGCTGGGCTTCCTGGTGGGGTTCGCGGTCTCCTACGGCCTGCTTTCCCTCATCTACCGCTCGCGCGCCTGAGCCGCACGCGCTAGCTCTGCGGGCCGGCTTCGAGCATGGCCCGCACCACCCGTTTCAGTTGGGGAAGGTGCTTTTGGACCACGACCCAGACCACGTCCAGGTCGACGGCGAAGTATTCGTGCACCACGACGCTCCGGAGGCCCACCACCCGCCGCCAGTCGATCTCGGGGTGGGACGTGCGCAGGTCGTCGGGTGCCCTTCAGTGCCCCAGCTGCCGCTCCACCGCCGCCCGCCAGCGGGCGTAGTTCGCCTCGAGCCCCGGGTTCTTGCGCGGCTCGAAGACGTCGGGCGCACCGCCCGGGTCCCAGTCCGTCGGCCGGCCGGCGAGCAGGAAGGCCGTTCCCCGGGCCGTGGCCTCGAGCTGCGGGGGCCGCTCCACCACGAGCCCCGTCAGGTCGGCGAGCCTTTGGGCCAGTCCGTCCAGGTTCGCCAGGCCGCCGGTCAGGCGGATACGCGCGGGCGCGGGCAGGTAGCGGGCCTGCTCCTCCAGGTTGACGGCCAGCAGGAAGACGATGCTCTCCACCACGGCCGCCGCCTTCTCGGCCAGGCTGCCCTCGCCCTCGAAGCGCACCGGGAAGCGCGCCCGCCAGAAGGGCGACCCCAGCCCGGAGACGCCGTTCAGGAAGACGAGCGGGCTCACCGGCACCCGCCGCAACCAGCCCTCCAGCTTGCCGGTCAGGTCTTCCACCCCGTAGGTCCGCTCGAACCAGGCCAGCGCCGAGCCGGCGCCGTTGACCGTGCCCTCGAGCACGTACTCCACCCGCTTGCCGCCTTGGTACAGCACCCCCGAAAGCAGCCGCTCGGACATCACGAGCCGTTTTCCGGTCGCCCGCAGCACGAAGGCGCCGGTGCCGGCGTTCGTGTAGGCGGTCGCCTCGTCCAGCTCGCCGTAGGCGAAGAGGGCGGCGTTCTGGTCACCGGTGACGAGCGCCAGCGGCACCTCCGGCGCGGCCGCCAGCGAGCCGTAGCCCCAGGCGTTGGGCACCACCGGCGGCAGCGGCTTCCTGGGCACCCCGAAGAGGGCGAGCAGCGCGTCGTCCCAGTCGCGCGTCTTTAGCGCCACCAGCTGGGTGCGGCCGGCGTTGACCACGTCGGCCCCGCGGGCCGCCCCGCCCGCCAGGCGCCCCGCGAGCCAGGCGGCCATGGGCCCGAAACCGAGCCGGCCTTCCTCGTGGGCCCGGCGCACCGCGGGCAGGTGGTCCAGGCACCAGCGCAGCTTGCTAGCGCCGTAGTGGGGCGTCAGGAAAAGGCCGGTGCGCTCGTGGATCCAGGCTTCGTGCGCGCGCAGCGCCTCCACCGCGCGCCAGGCGCGGCGGTCCTGCCAGCTGAGCACCGGGCCCAGCGGCGCGCCGTTTTCGCGGTCCCAGCAGGCCACGTTCGAGCGCTGGGTGGCCAGACCGGCGGCGGCGAGCGGTACCGGCGCCGCGGCAAGGGCCTCCTGCACGGCGGCGGCAACCTGCCGCCACAGTTCCGCGCCGTCGTACTCGGCGCGCACCTCGTCGGGTTTGCGGGCGCGGATCGGGCGCTCCGCCATCGCGAGCAGCCGTCCCCGCGCGTCGAAGACGAAGGCGCGGCTGGCGTGGCCGCCCTGGTCGACGATGAGCAATCCCTTGGGTTTCCTGTCCGGCACGCGGTCCCCGACCTCAGCTTACCGGCTGCATCAGGGTACGACCCGCCAGACGGCGAGGTCGCGGCCGCTGTTGCTGCTGCGAAATCCGGCCACCAGGATCCGGTCTGCGGCGTCCAGCGCGACGGCGTACCCCAGCTCGTCACCGGCGCTGCCGATGTGCACCACGCCGTTCGTGCCGAAGGTGGGGTCGGGGCGCCCGTAAGGGTCGAGGCGGAGGAGCAGCACGTCCACCCCCTGTGCGCTTGTGGCCGCCCCCGCAACGAGAAGTCTGCCCTGACCGTCGAGGACCAGGTCGTAGGCCCTTTCGTCGCCGCCCGCGTCGTACACGAAGGTTCCGGCGCCTGCGAACGAGGTGTCAGCGCTACCGTCGGGTCCGAACCGCCACACGGCCAGATCGAGGTCGTTTCCGTTGCTGAGCCAGCCGGCCACGGTGATGCTTCCGTCTTCGCCCAGCGCGAGGGCCCGCCCTTCGCTCGCCGTTGTGGCGATAACCCTACCGTTCGTGCCAAAGCTTGCGTCGGGTTGACCGCTGGAATCGTAGCGGTAAAGGGCCCGCTTGCCAAGCCTCGAGCCTGCGGTGACGATCCGACCCTGCGCGTCCAGCGCCAGCGCGTGACCTTCCCCGGGTTCCAACACGGCCCCGCTCGTGCCAAAGCCGGAGTCGAGGTTTCCGTCGGGCAAAAAGCGCAGCAGAACGCTGGTTGGGATCAGGTTCATCACGTCTTCGTACTTTCCAATTACCAACACCCGCTGCTGTGGATCCTCGAGCAAGTCGTAGCCCGTGGGGTCTTGGGCGCTCGAGCCCAACCAGGTGCGCAGGCCCCATGAGGGCTCGGGTTCCCCACTGGATTCCAGCCGCCAGACGGCGAGCCGCCCGTCGCGTTCCCCCGCGATGTAGACGAAACCTCCATCGGAGAGCCGCAACGCGTTCCCCGCCGAGAGAGTCCGGGGGTCGTCGTCGGCGATCCCTGCGTCGCCGAACTGCGGGTCCAGTGCGCCGTCCGCGGTCAGCGCCCAGACGGTCCGCCGGGTGCGACCCCCGGAGGGTGTGCGTGCCCCAACAATCAACAGCCGCCCGCCCGGGGCCACGGCGAGGTCCCTGGCCTCCTCGTCTCCGCCCGCGTCGTAGACGAAAATCCCTTGCTCTCCGAAGGTGGGGTCGAGTGCCCCGGAAACGTAGCAATCGACGCGAACGTCGCGTACGTTGGCCCCCTGGATCACGCCTTCGCCGCGCGCGACGAAGCAGGTCTGCCCTTCGGGTTGGTGGGCCACGGTGACGTGGTAGCGCGACCCGTCGGGGAGCCGGGTGGTGAAGACAAAAGGCCCGTCTTCGGTCAGGGTCAGGTCGTCATCCCCGTTGTTTTGCAAGACCAGCTGCCGACCCGCGGCCAGCCCCGTCAGCTGACCGCCCACCGCGAACCGACGCGTGCCCGTGCACCCAGCAAGAACCAGCGCGAGCACGAGCCCCGCCCATGCGATTCCCCTGAGCATAATTGTCTCCTCGGCAACATTCTACCACGCCCGCCTCCACCTATACGGGGCGGGTGTGGCGGCGGGCAGGTAGGGCACGGTTTCCAGCCGGAGCCGCCCTGGGCCGCCACCGGCCTCAAGATGTAGCCGCGCCGGCCGGGATGTGCTATAAAGGGTTGGTATGCCCCACAGGGGCCAAGCGTCGCCCAAGACCCCGGGTTCACCAAATCCAAGCGCCGTGCGCTAAAGGGGGAGCACCCTCTGGGGAACCTGACGCGACGCGGCCGCCTCCGGGCGGCGCACAGGAGGATACAGGCGGATGGAAGACAAGGAACCCAAGACCCCGGCGGAGGCCGGAACCGAAACCCCCGAAACCCAAGCCCCCGAAGCCCAGGTCCCCGAGGCCGAGGCGAAGGCCCCCGAGGCGGAAGCGCCCGCGGCCGAGCCCACCGAAGCCGCGCCCGAAGCCGAGGCTCCGGCGGCCGCAGCGGCGCCCGAGCCCGCGGCCGAGATGACGATGGAGCAGGCGCTCCAGGAGGCCGAGCAGCGGCTCGGCGCCAAGGTGCGCCGCGGTCAGGTTATGACGGGCCGCGTCGTCTTCGTGGGCAGCGAAGGGGTGGCGGTCGACGTAGGCGCAAAGGTCGAAGGCATCATCCCGTTCAACCAGCTGACCGAAGAACCCCTCTCCGAGGAAGAGCTCAAGCAGATGCTCAAACCCGGGGACGAGGTCGAGGTCTACGTGGTGCGCGTCGACCTTCCCAATAACGTCATCATCCTTTCCAAGAAGCGCGCCGAGGCCGACAAGGCCTGGCGCAAGATCGTGGAACTCGCCGAGAAGGGCGAGCCCGTCGAGGTGACCGTGCGCGAGAAGGTGCGCGGCGGTCTGGTCGCCTACCTGGAGGGCGTGCGCGCCTTCATTCCCGCTTCGCAGGTCGACATCAAGCGGGTGGCCGAACTCGACGAGTTCGTGGGGCAGACGATCCCGGTCAAGATCACCGAGATCAACCGCAAGAAGGGCCGGGTCATCCTCTCGCGGCGGGTGCTGCTCGAGGAGGACCAGAAGAAGAAGCGCGCCGAGGTGCTCGAGAGCCTCGAGCCCGGAGCCGAGGTGGAGGGCAAGGTCGTCGAGGTGACCGACTTTGGCGCCTTCGTCAACCTGGGTGCGATCGACGGCCTGATCCACCGCAGCGAACTCTCCTGGGGCCGCTTCGAGCACCCGCGCGAGGTCGTCAAGGTGGGCGACGTGGTCAAGGCCAAGGTGCTCTCGGTCGATCGCGAGCGCGAGCGCGTCAACCTGAGCGTCAAGGCGCTCACCCCCGACCCCTGGCAGACCGCCGCCGAGAAGTACGAGGTGGGCCAGCGCATCAAGGGCAAGGTCGTGGGCCTCACCCCCTTCGGCGCCTTCATCGAGATCGAGCCGGGGCTGGAAGGCCTGATCCACATCACCGAGATGAGCTGGACCAAGCGGCCGCGCCACCCCTCCGACGTGCTGAAGGAGGGCGAGGAGGTCGAGGCCGTGGTGCTGCGCATCGACCCCGAGCAGCGCCGCCTCAGCCTGGGCCTGCGCCAGACCCTGCCCGACCCCTGGAAGGAACTGCCCGAGAAGTACCCGCCGGGCACCGTGGTGAAGGGCAAGATCACCGGGGTGACCGACTTCGGCGTCTTCGTCGAGATCGAGGACGGCATCGAGGGCCTGGTCCACATCTCCGAGCTCGACTACGAGCACATCGAGAACCCCGCCGAGAAGTTCAAGAAGGGCGAGGAGCTGGAGGTGGTGGTCCTCAACATCGACGCCACCGACCAGCGCGTCTCGCTCTCGCGCAAGCGGCTGCTGCCGCCCCCGGTGCCCACCGAAGACGAGGAGCAGGAGCCCAAGAAGCGCCGCCCGCGCCAGAAGAAGGCCAAGGGCGGACCCAAGCGCGGCGGCCCGCGCGGCCCGCGCCGCGAGCGCGAGCTGCCCGGCATCGCCACCGCCCAGGGGGCCGACCTCGGTTCGTTCGTGGGCGGCGAGAGCAACACCAGCGTCAAGCTGGGCGACCTCTACGGCGACCTGCTCGCCGACCTGGGGCTGGAGGAGGAGGCCACCGAGGCCGAGCCCGCCGCCGAAGGCGAAGCCTGAGCGCCGCTTCGAGAAGCGAACCCCCGCAGCCTGCGGGGGTTCGTTCTATTCTGAGGCTGAAGGTATGGGCGAGCTGCGCACGTTGCCCGAGCTGCGGGGGCGGACCCGCGTCTTCGCCGACCGGGCCGACGCCGGGCGGGTGCTGGCGCGCTGGCTCGAGCCCGAGTGGAAGGGGGCCGAGGGCGGGATCGTGCTGGCCGTGCCCGCCGGGGGCGTGCCGGTGGGGCTCGAGCTGGCCCGCGGCCTGGAGCTGCCCCTGGACCTGATCTTCGTGCGCAAACTGCACTTCCCCGACAACCCCGAGGCCGGTTTCGGCGCGCTGGGCGAGGGCGGCGTGCTGCTGATCGACCCGGACGCGGAGCGCTGGCTCGGCCCCGAGGAGGTTCGCGCCGTCGTCGCGGAGGAACGACGGGCCCTGGCCGAGCGCATCCGCCGCCTGCGCGGCCAGCGCCCGCCGCCGCGGCTCGCCGGGCGCCGGGTCCTGCTCACCGACGACGGGCTGGCCTCGGGCGCCTCCATGCGGGTGGCCGTGCGCGAAGCGCGCGCCCGCGGGGCGGAGCAGGTCGAAGTCGCCGTGCCCACCGCTTCTTCGGACGCGGCCCGGCGCGTGGCCCGCGAAGCCGATCGCGTCTTCGTGGCCAACCTGCGCTCCGGCCCGCCCTTTGCGGTGGCCGATGCCTACCGCAACTGGCGCGACCTGAGCACCGAAGAGGTGGCCGCGCTGCTGCACCCCCCTCGGACCGGAGGCGCGTAGGCAAAGCGGCCGCGATCTGTTAAGATGCGTTGTTTTATGGAACTCCGCAACCTTGCCATCATTGCCCACGTCGACCACGGGAAGACCACCCTGGTCGACGCGATGCTGAAACAGGCCCACGCGCTGGAGCGGGGCCACGAAGACGACGAGCTGATCATGGACACCGGCGAGCTCGAGCGCGAACGCGGGATCACCATTTTGGCCAAGAACACCGCGGTCGTCTGGAACGGCGTCAAGATCAACATCGTCGACACCCCCGGCCACGCCGACTTCGGCGGCGAGGTGGAGCGGGCGCTTTCGATGGTCGACGGCGTGCTGCTTTTGGTCGACGCCGCCGAGGGGCCCATGCCGCAGACCCGCTTCGTGCTGCAAAAGGCGCTCGAGGCGGGCCTTTTGCCCATCGTGGTGCTCAACAAGGTCGACAAGCCCGAAGCCCGCCCCGAGGAGGTGCTGAACGAGACCTTCGACCTGATG
>JALSIA010000177.1 GCA_026981865.1 Thermaceae bacterium | reverse complement strand
GAGGCGCGCACGGTCCTCCGCGTAGGCCTCGTCGAGCAGAGCTTCGACCGGCAGGCGCATCCGGACCGGATCGGTCACGTGGGCGCGCACGTCGGCGAAGGCCAGCTTCATGGCCTCGATCTGCAAGTGGTAGGCCTCCACCGACTCGCGTGGGTGCTCCTCGAGGGGCAGGTGGCGCAAAATCCCCAGGGCGAGCAGGGTGGCCACTCCCTGGCCGTTGGGCGGCAGCTCGAGGACCTCGAGTTCGCCCCAGCGGGCCCGGAGCGGCGTCACCCACTCGGGCGCGTAGCCCGCCAGGTCCTCCGCGCGCAGGTAGCCCCCGGTCGCACGGGCGAAGCGTTCGAGCGCCTCGGCAAAGCCGCCGCGGTAAAACCAGCCGGGCCCCTCCTCGGCGATGCGGCGCAGGCTCTGGGCCAGGTCGGGGTTGCGCCAGACCTCGCCGGCTTCGGGGGCGCGGCCCTCGGGAAAGAAGGTCTCGAGGAAGTAGGTGTGAACCTCGCCCTCGAGGCCGCGGTAGGCGCGGGCGGCGCGGCGCCAGGCGCGGGCCGTCTCCGGTGAGACCGGGAACCCTTCCTCGGCATAGCGGACGGCCGGGGCCAGCACCTCGCTCCAGGGCAACCGCCCCCAGCGCTCGTGCAACGCCGCCCAAGCCGCCACCGCGCCGGGCACGGTTACCGACGGCCACCCCCAGCGCGGCATGGCCGCATCCCCCAGCCAACGTTCGGCCGGCAACGCTCGGGGGCTGGGCCCCGAAGCGTTCAACCCAAAGACCTCGCCCCCGTCGGCGACGATCGCGAAGGCGTCCGAGCCCAGGCCGTTGGAGGTGGGCTCGCAGACGACCAGGGCCGCGGCCATGGCCACGGCGGCGTCAACCGCGCCGCCGCCACGATCGAGCATCCGCAGCCCCGCCGAGGCGGCGAGCGGCTGGCTGGTGGCCACCGCGCCGCGGGCACCGAAGAGCACGTGCTTCCGCGAGGGGTAGGGGTAGCGGGTCGGGTCCATGACCCCATCCTAAAGCGAAGGGCCGCCGCCCGCGGGCGGCGGCCCCATGGTTCTCCACTCAGCGCGCGATCTGCGCCAGCGAGGCCTCGAGGATGCGGGGGCTGATCTCGCCCACGTGTTTGGCGACGAGCCGGCCCCCGGCGTCGAAGAAGTAGGTGGTCGGCAGGCCGGTGGTGGCAAGCTCGCGCTGGAGGACGTTCTGAGGATCGAGGAGGACCCACTCCATGACCAAACCGGAGTCGTCCAGGAACGAGCGCACCCGCGGGGCCGAACGGCCTTGGTCCTGGCTGGCGAAGACGAAGGTGACGTCCGAACGCTCCGCGGCGGTACGGGCCAGAAGGGGCATCTCCCGGCGGCAGGGCGGACACCAGGTTGCCCAGAGGTTGAGCACCAGGGGGCGGCCGACGAACTGCCGGAGCTGCACCTCGCGCCCGCCCAGGCTGCTAAGGCGGAGGTCGGGAACGTCGACCCCGGCCGTACTCCTCCCCGGACGGTTCGGGGCGAACAGGTACCAGCCGAGCAGCGCGGCGGCGAGGACCACGGCGATCAGGGCGGTGAGGTTGAGCCTTTTCATCGCCCCCCCTTAGCGAACGACCGGGTAGTTGCGCTGGATCCAGGCGAGGATGCCGCCCTGTTCGTTGTAAATGTTGCGGTACCCCTTCTTCTTAAGGAACTCCGCGGCCTGCTGGCTGCGGTTGCCGCTGCGGCAGTAGAGGTACACCGGCTTGTCCTTGGGGAGTTCCTTGTACCAGCTCTCGATGGTCTGCAGCGGCCGGTTTACCGCTCCGGCGATGTGCCCCTCGGCGTACTCGGCGGGGGTGCGGACGTCGACGATGACCACGTCGGGCCGCCCCAGCTGCGCGTAGAGGTCGTCGGCGGTGACGTTCGTGTACGAACCTTTGGGAGCGCAGGCCGCCAGGACGAACAGCAGGATGCCCCACAACACGGTCCACTTGCGCATACCACGTCCTCCTAACCGAAGCGGAGGGGGCCCGGCCCCCTCCGCGAATCTGCTACGCCGTCGCGGCGACGGCCTTCTTGACGGCTTCCAGGAAGGCGGAGACCGGCTGGGCGCCCAGCACCCGCTGCACCCCGCCGTTGATGATGGCGTCGGGCACGCCGCTGATGTTGTACTTCTGCGAGAGCCCGGGGAACTCCTGGGCCTCGACCATCTCGCCCATGATCTTGGGCGAGGCGTAGGCGAAGCGGTGGGCGGTGCGCACCGCCTGCGGGCAGTAGGGGCAGGTGGGGGTGACGAAGACCTGCATGGTGACCTCCGAGGGGAGGTCGTTCAGCTCCTTGACCACGTCCTCGGGCAGGCCGTGGCCGTCGCGACCGATCATCTCGATGTCCTCGAGCAGGCTGGCGAACTCGTACCCGGCGGGGATGCCGCGGTAGCGTACGTTGACGGCGTCCGAGCCCTGCTCGCGCAGGATGATGGTGGGGGCGTCCTCGACCCGCATCTCCTCGGCCTTGGCCTTCCCCTCGGGGGTCGAGAGATCGTAGACCACCAGGTGCACCTTGTCCGAAAGCGGCGCGATCTCCTCGAGTAACTGCTGCGTCTCCTTGCAGTACATGCAGGGCTCCTTGCCTGGCGCAACGATCGTGGACGTGTCGGTGAAAAGGACCAGTTCCACGTCGCGGGCCAGGTTGCCCAGACGGTCGCGGACGATCTGCTGTTCTTGTTCTCCCAGTAACGGCATGCTTCCTCCTCGGTCTGTGTCAGGGATATACCCCGGTAGGGGTATCAACACACGTACCAGAGTTTAGCATAAAAAGACGGGTTTTGTGTGGCCTGGGCTACCCCATACCCGATCGGCGCAGCTGGCCGGTGGTGGGGTACCCTGGGGTATGGACGTCCACTTGGTCGCGGTGCAGGCGCGTGTCGAGCCCGAGGCCTACCGCAGCGCCGCGGCGTTTCGCGAGCGCACCCTCGAACTCGCTCACCGCGCGGTGGCGGGGCTGCCGCCCGGCGAACCCCGGGTCGTGGCCTTCCCCGAAGGCTACGCCCTGCCGCTCGTTTTCTGGCTCGACACCCCCGACGCGGTCGCCACGGCCCCCACGGCCCTCGCGGCCGGCCTGCGCCTGCTGGGCAGGGGCTTGCTCGACGACCCGGGGGCGCTGCTGCGCCGCCCCGCGCCCGACCTACTCTACCTCGATCGCATGCCCGCGGTTTGGCCCGTCTACCGCGAGGCCTTCAGCGAAGCCGCGCAGGCGACGGAGAGCTACCTCGTCGCCGGCTCCCTGTTCGGACCGCTGGTGGACCACGAGCCCGCCCGAGGCCTCCACCGCCAGGGGCCGGCCGCGTACAACTGGCTGGCCCTCTTCTCCCCCGAAGGCAGCGTCCTCGCACGGATTCCCAAACTCCGGCTCACCCCCGACGAACGCAAGGCCTTCCTGAGCCGCGGGGAGTTCGGACCCCACGTCGTTCACACCCGCCTGGGCCGGCTGGGAGTGCTCATCTGCCTCGACGCCTTTCATGAAGCGCTGGTCGAGCGCATCGACGCCGCAGGCGCCTGGCTGCTGGTGCAGCCCTCGGCGAACGCCGCGGCCTGGGACGGCCCCTGGACGGCCGACCCTGGCCGGATCGAGGGCGAGGTCTGGCTGCAGGAGGGGCTGGCGAAACAGCTGCGCGGGCGAGAAAACCTTCGCTACGGCCTCAACCCGATGCTGAACGGCGAGCTCTACGACCTGCGTTTCGAAGGGCGCAGCAGCGTCGTCGCCGCCGGCCGCCACCTGGCGCTGGCCGACGAGCCCACCGGCGATGCGGTGGTCCGCGCCACGGTGGAACGGCCCATGCAGGAGGGGTAACCTGTGAGGGGTATGCGAACGAGCGAAAACGAACGCCTTTTCCACGCCGCGCGTGCGCTGCTTCCGGGCGGGGTATCCAGCCCGGTGCGCGCCTTCGGCTCGGTGGGCGGCACCCCGCGCTTCCTGGTCAAGGGCCGGGGCAGCCGGGTCTGGGACGCCGACGGCAACGAGTATGTGGACTACGTGGGCAGCTGGGGGCCGCTGATCCTGGGCCACGCCCACCCCGAAGTGGTGCGGGCGGTCCAGGAGACCGCCGCGCAGGGGTTGAGCTTCGGAGCGCCCCACCCGCTCGAGGTCGCTCTGGCCGAAGCGGTGCGGAGGGTCTACCCGGTGCTCGAACGGCTGCGCTTCGTCAACTCGGGCACCGAGGCGACGATGAGCGCGCTTCGGGTGGCCCGCGGATTCACCGGGCGCGACCACGTGCTCAAGTTTCGGGGCAACTACCACGGCCACGCCGACGGACTGCTCGTCGAAGCCGGTTCGGGTGCGCTCACCTTCGGGCGACCCTCGAGCGCAGGGGTGCCGGAGGCCTACGCCGGGCTCACCCTGGTGGGAAGCTACAACGACCCCGAGGCGTTGGAAGAGGTCTTCGCCCGCCACGGCGAAAACATCGCCGCCGTCATCTTCGAGCCGGTCGTCGGCAACGCCGGCGTCATCCCCCCGAAACCCGACTTCCTCGCCGCGCTCAGGCGGCTGACCCGCGAGTACGGTGCCCTGCTCATCGCCGATGAGGTGATGACCGGTTTCCGGCTTGCCCCCGGCGGGGCCACCGAGCGCTACGGCCTCGAACCCGACCTGGTCACCCTGGGCAAGATCCTGGGCGGCGGGCTGCCGGCCGCCGCCTACGGCGGCCGCGCCGAGGTGATGGCCCAGGTGGCGCCCGAGGGACCGGTCTACCAGGCGGGCACCCTGTCCGGAAACCCGCTGGCCATGGCCGCAGGCCTGGCCACCCTGCAGGCGTTGGAACGCGATCCCGAGATCTACGACCGCCTCGAAGCCTACGGGGCGCGGCTGGAGGAAGGCCTCGCCGAGGTCCTGAGCGCGGCAGGGACGCCCCACACGATCAACCGGGTAGGCTCGATGATCACCGTCTTCTTCACCGAGGGGCCGGTCGACGGCTTCGAAGCGGCTTCGAA
>JALSIA010000176.1 GCA_026981865.1 Thermaceae bacterium | reverse complement strand
CCGACACCGCAGCGTTCCGCCGCTTCTTCCATGCCCTGCTCGAAGGCGGGGTCTACTGGCCGCCCTCGGCCTACGAGGCCGCCTTCGTTTCGGCGGCCCACGGCGACGAAGACCTGGAGCGCACGCTCGCCGCCGCCCGCCGCGCCTTCGCCTAGCGCATGCTGCCCAGCCTGCACGACACCATCGCCGCCGTAGCCACCCCGCCGGGGCCCGGCGGGGTGGGGGTGCTGCGGGTGAGCGGGCCGCAGGCGCTCGAGATGGCCGCCCGCATCTGGCGGGGGCGCGACCCCCGCACCAGCCCCGGGGGCCGCTTCTGGCACGGTTGGATCGTTGATCCGGCGACCGGAGAACCGGTGGACGAGGCCGTGCTGCTCGTCTTCCGCGGTCCGCGGTCGTACACCGGCGAGGACGTCGTCGAGCTCCAGACCCACGGGTCGCCCGCCGTCCTGGGGCGGGTGCTGCGCCTGCTGCTCGAGGCGGGCGCACGGCCCGCCGGCCCCGGAGAGTTCACCCTGCGCGCCTACCTGAACGGCCGCATGGACCTGGCGCAGGCGGAAAGCGTGCTCACCCTGGTGGAGGCCGAGAGCGAAACCGCACGCCGCCAGGCGTTGCGCGGGCTCACCCGCGAGCTCTCGCAGAAGATCGACGCCCTCGCGGACCGGTTGCTGGACCTGCTGGCCCACATCCAGGCCCTCCTCGACTACCCCGAGGAAGGGGTCGAACCGCATGCCGCAGAACGGGTGATCGCCTCGGTGCTCGAAGAGGTCGAGGCGCTCCTCGCCACCGCCGACGCCGGCCGCCGCGTGCGCGAGGGGGCGCGCCTGGCCCTCGTGGGGGCACCGAACGCCGGGAAGTCGAGCCTGCTCAACGCACTGCTGGGCTTCGAGCGGGCGCTGGTGCACGACCGGCCCGGCACCACCCGCGACTACCTGGAGGCGGCGCTCGAGATCGAGGGGGTGCCCCTCGTCGCCGTGGACACCGCCGGCCTGCGCCGCACCGACGACCCGGTCGAAGCCACAGGCGTCGAGCGGGCGCTGGCGGTGGCGCGCGAGGCCGACCTTATCCTCTACCTGGTCGACCGCTCGCGTCCGCGGCCCGACCCGCCGAGCCTGCCGTGGGCGCGCACGATCCGGCTGGCCACCAAGGCCGACCTTCCGGCCGCCTGGTGCGACCCCGATTTCCTCGAAGTCTCCGCCCACAGCGGCCAGGGTCTGGACGCGCTGCGTGCCCGGATCCGCGCTCGGCTGCTGGGGAGGGCTTCCGAGAGCGAGGTCTGGATCACCTCGGAGCGCCACCGCGAGGCGCTCGCCGAAGCGCGGGCCCGCCTGCTCGAGGCCCGCGGCGCCCCCGAGGACCTGATGGGGATGTCGCTCGAGGCGGCGGCGCGCGCCCTGGGCCGCATCACCGGCCGCGAGGCAACCGAGGCGACCGTCGCCCGCATCTTTCAGAACTTCTGCGTAGGCAAGTAACGCTCAGAAACGCCACTCGACGCCGAGCCGCAGTTCGCCGGTGCGGAGCTTGAGGATCAGGTCGAGGTCGGGGCGGATCGCGTAGAGCATGGAGAAGCGCACCTGCGGCTCGAGCAGATCGCCGCCAAGTTCGCTCTCCACCCGCAACCGCAGCCCGTCGATGCGGTATTCAGCGCCGAGGATCTGACGTCCGCCCAGGTCGAGGCTGTAGCTGACGAAGAGATCGGGACTCAGGTACTTGCCGACCGTGAACTGGGTGGTGCTGACGTCGCCCCCGGCGAAGACGTCGGTCTGCACGGTGAAGACGTCCAGGCCCAGGGCCTTGGCCAGCTCGTACTCGAGCTGGGAGATGAGCAGGTTCTGGATCGCCAGCGAGGCCACGCCCTCGGCCACGGTCGACTCCCCGCCCAGCGCAAGCAGGCCGAGCAGCTCCTCCTGGGTGTAGGGCAGCCGCCGGCCCTCCGCCTCGGCCCAAAGCCGGGGCTCGAGCGCCAACCGGACCCGGCCGTCGTCGCGGACGAAGCGCCCCTCGCTCTCGAGGTAGAGGTCGATCTCGCGCTCGGCGCTGCGCAGCCGGGTGTGCGCCCGCAGGTAGATGTCGGGGTAAAGGCCGGCCACGGGGCTGAAGCGCGCCCACGCCTGGTCGACCGTGAAACGGTGGCGCCCCAGCAGGAACTCCCCGCGCAAGCCCACGACCTCGCCGCTCAGGTAGGGGTCGGCGAGCTCGCCGCCGAGGAAGACCTCGCCCTCGGCCTCGCCCTGGGCCAGTGGCTCTTGGATCAACAGTCCACCCTTGCTGAAAAAGCGCACCCGATCGAAGCGCAACGGGTAGCGGTAGCGCCTTTCCTTGAAGGCGACCTCGCGCTTGCCCTCGGGACGCGAGAGGACGGCCCGCACCACCTCGGTTTCGCCGCTGAGGGTGAACCCGCCGTCGGCGTAAGTGAGCAGGAGGTCGGGGCGCACGCTCCCCGACTGCAGGTAGTACTCGGGATAGGCAACGGGCAGCTCGCCGGTCAACCGCAGCACCAGGGGCCGGAGCCGCCCTTCGAGCCGCGCGCTCGGGGTGCGCAGGTCCAGCTCGGCTCCGGGCAGCTTCAGGGTGCCGCGCACCCCCTCGACCTTGCCGATCAGGGGGAGGTCGGCCGAGCCCTCGATCTGCAGCGTCAGCGAATCGGCCCTCCCCTGCCCCGAGACGGTCCAGCGGGCGCCGTAAGGGCGTGTCAACGAGCCCGCCCCCCCGACGCGCAGCCGCTCGCCCTCCCGCTCGACGCGCAGCCGGTCGAAGCGACCGTCGACCGCGGCGACGCCGAAGTCGAAGCCCTCGGCCTCCAGCCAGGCCGAGGGCCCCAGGGCGCGCAGCTTGAGGCTGCCGGCGGCGCGGGGGCGGTAGGGTCGCCACTGAGGAACCACGCCGAGGATCGGGGTGAGCACCGTGTCCTTGATCTCGACGGTCAGGTCCGCGTCGTCGGGGCCCCAATAGCCCTGGCCGCGGATGCTCCCGTCTCCGCTCAGGTCGAGGGCGTCGACGTAGAGGGTGCGGCGCTCGTAGCGCAACGCCGCCTCCCCGCGCAGGCGCTTGCCCTCGCCCGCGAAGTCCAGCCGCTCCCCCACGAGCACGCCGTAACCCGACCCGGGGTCGTCCAGCGGGACGCTGGCCTTGACCGCTCCCGTCCAGTAGGCGGTGCCCGGCGGGGGGCCCGCCCAGGCACCGGTGAGGAAGTGCAGCGGCAACCGAACGAGCTCGCCACGGAGGTCCAGCCGCCCCTCCGCCAGCCGACCCTCGATTCGGCTCTGCCCCAGGGTCAGCTCGAGCGTCTTGAGCCGGTCGCTCCAGTAGAGCGCCGCCTCCATGGGGTAGGTTTCCCCGGCCACGGTAAGCCCGTCGCTCACCAGACGGCCGGCCCAGAGCCGGCGCGTGTAGCTGAGCGTGGCGTCCACCCGTCCCGAGGCGTAGGGCAGCCGGTTCAGCAGCTTGGGCAGGCGTTCAATGCGCATGCCCTGGATCACGAAGGCCGCACTCTCCACCTTGGGCAGCCAGCGCTCGGCGTCGGCCCGCAGGTTGAAGGACATCCGCCCTGCGTCGCCCGCCAGCTCGCCCACCAGGGCGGCTCCGCCCGCGGCCCCGGTCCATTCGAGGTCGAGCCCGGCGTCCAGCGGGGGCACCGGCCACTGCTCAAGCCGCAGCCTCCCCCGCCAACCGTCGCGGTAGCGGACCGCACCGCCCCCCCAGGGGGTGTCCAGCTCCAGCTTCGCGCTGCGCAGGTCGCCCGCGGCGTCCAAGCGGGCCTCGCCGCCGCGGTACCGCGCCGTCCAGGCGCCGTCGAGCCCCACGCGCGCCTCCAGGCGTCCCCGACCCCACGGCAGCCAGTCGCTGGGCGGGTGCAGCCAGCTAAGTTCGAGGGCGCGGGTGCGGCCGCGCACGATCACCTCGCCTGGAAGCGCGCGGTTCAGAATCAGGGTGCCCGTGAACCCGGCGTCGCCGGGCGCGTAACCCAGCCAGCCCTCGCCGATCCCCTCTGGACGCAGGCGGGCGCGTCCGTCCGTGAGGCTCACCTCGGCCGTGAGCGCGCCGCCGCCGAGCGGGTAGTGCAGCCCTACCCGCCCGCCCTCGCCCGTCAGCGTCCAGCCGTCCAGGTGCGCCGCGCCCGAGGCCGTGCGCCGGGCCAGGTCCAGCTCGAGTCCGCCGAGCCGCAGTTCGGGATAGGCGATCCGCACCGCCTTTCCCCGCCACAACCCTTCGAGCCGGGGCCAGGTGCCCTCGCCGCCGGCGGCCAGTTCGCCGTCCGGAACGTGCAGCCGGCCGGACCAGCGTTCGCCCGTACGCGCGACCCGTCCCTGGGCCCAGCCCTCCACGTCGAGCCGCGCCGCGGCGCCCAGGCGGCCGACGAGGCGCAACCCCAAGACGCGCAGATCCAGCTCGGGCTCGCGCCATCCGCCGCGCACCCGACCGCTCCAGCTCACGCCGACCAGGCGAAAGCCCTCCAGGTCGATCTCGGGTCCCGAGGCCTTCAAAAGCGCGCGCAGGCCATCCGTTCGCAACGCCAGCCCGGGCGCGCGCCCCTCGAGTTCGAAGGTGTGCCCGAACGCCCGCCACTGCCCCAGCGCCCAGGCGTCGCCGGGCCAGCGCCCCGCCGCATCCAGGGCGCCCAGGCCTTCGGGAAGGGACCCGGAGTAGGCCCACTCCAGCGACCAGGGATGCAGGGAGAGCCGGCCCGCGAGCGGCTCCAGCGGCCCCGTCCCCTGCAGGCGGAACCGCGAACCCTCGCCGATCGCCAGCACGCCCCCCCAGCGGGCGCTCTCGAGCCGCAGCCGCCCCACCCAGCCCTCACCCACCTGCAGCAGGTCGGCCGACAGCGCCGCGCCGCCGCCCTCGAGCCGCCCCTCGAAGCGGCCAGGGTTCCAACCGAGCTCGAGCGTGCCCGCGTACGCCCCGTAACCCTGCAGCTGCACGCCGGCGTCCGCGGCGTCAAGCCGCCCGCGGACGCCGCCCTCCGCGAGCGCGAGGTCCAGGTCGAACCCCCCGGTCCAGCGCCCCTCGCGGTAGCGCACCTCGCCGACGACGCGCGGGCGCGGCAGGTCGAGGGCGACGACCGCCCCCTCGGGCCCCCAGCCGGCGTCGAGCCGGCCGTCGAGCAGCCGGCCTTCGATCCGCGCCTCCCCCGTGCGGGGCGTCCACGACCCGCTTAGGTCGAGCCATGGCCCCACGAGCCGCATGGGAAGCACCAACGACCCCGGCGGGCCCGAAGCCGCGGCGTAAGCCCGCACCGGTAGACCCAGGAAGGGGTCGAGGTCGAGGCCCTCGACGGCCACGCGCGCCCGGTCGCGCGCGAGATCAACGCTCAGGCCTGGGCCGCGCGCCGTGAAAGTCCAGCCCCCGTCGTAGTCGAACCGGGAAACGATGCGCGCCTGCCCCTCGCCCGTCACCGCCAGCTCGGCCCGCAGCCGGGGCGCGAGAACCGCGCCTCCGGCCGCGGCGGACAGCCCCCAAGACGCCCGCCCCAGGCGCCCCGAGCCTTGGGCGCTCAGGTCGAGTCGGCCGTCGGCGGCAACCGTACCGGAGGCGCGGACGCCGAAGCCCGCACCGTCGAGGCGGAGTCGGTCGCCCTCCCCCGTCGCGCTCAGGTAGCCCCCGGGGAAGGTCCAGTCGGCCGCGCCCGAAAAGGCGCCTTCCTGGTAGCGCAGGCGCGCGTGCAACCGGCCGGCGCTGCGGCGCAGGTCGCCCAACCCGGCCGCGCCCTCCAACCGCCACGACGCCAGGCGCACCCCCGATCCGGCCAGCTCGAGCTGCAGCGGGGCCGCCCAGAAGACGCGCCAGTCCAGCCCGTCGCCCTCGGCCGAAAGCGGGCCCGCCTGGGGTACGCCGCGGTAGGTCACGGCGTACCCCGAACCGCGCCACCTCGTTCCCTGGCCGGTGAACGCCAGAAGGGCGTCGGCGGCCGCGGTCACGTACCGCAGGCGGCCGCGGTAACGCCCTGTCCGGGTATCCAGCCGCAGCGCGCCGCGCACCGGTCCGCCGAGCTGAAGCTGGGCCACGCCGGCGTTCCAGTCCCCTTCGAGGACCCAGCGCCCGTCGCGGGCGCGCAGGTGCACCCCCGCAGCGTCGGCGGTTACGCCGACGCGCACGCCGGCGGCGGCGTAGTCGAGGGCGCCTACCGCCGCGGGGCGCAGCTCCAGCCGGCCCTGCACCGCACCCAACCCCACCAAAGCGGCGCCGGGGCCTGTGGTAAGGCGCAGGCCGGCGCCGTGCGCCGGGTCGTAGAGGGCGAAGGCCCAGTTCGCCCCCTCGGGCCGCAGCAGCAGCGCCAGCCGGACGCCGGCCGCTTCGAGCGTTCCCGCCAGGCTGCCCCCGCGCCCCTCCAGGTCCAGGGTCCCGGCCAGCCGCCCCGCGAGGTCCAGGCCCAAGGCCCGCCCCAGCGGCGCCAGGTCCCAGCCCTCGACCCGAAGGCGTCCGTGTTCGAGCCGGGCCGCGCCCGCCGGGGCGCGAACCTGTGCGCCCCAGCCGTCGTCGTGCCGCAACGCCGCCTGGATCCGGTACCCTCGAACGTCCAGATCGAAACTCCCTTCGAACCGGCCCCCCTCGCCCCGGAAGCGCCCCCCCAACCGGAGGGGGCGGCCCGCGAGCCGCTCGCGCCAGTCCACCGATCCGCGGTAGCGCAGTCCCTCGCCCTGCAACCGGACGGGGCCGCCCAGACTCCAGACGCGCCGCGCCAGGGAGGCGCTGAACGTCCAGGCCTGCTCCCGCAGCCCGGGCCAGCGCCACACCCCCTCCCCCACGGCTTCCAGATCGGTCCAGGGCCCCTCGATCAACAGTTCGCCGGCCAGGTAGCGCGCGTCGAGCACCGTGCGGGCGAAGAACTTGGAGGCGTTCAGGTAGCCCGAGCTCCGGTACCCCGGTCCCGAGCCCTCGAGCTGCAGGGTGCCG
>JALSIA010000175.1 GCA_026981865.1 Thermaceae bacterium | reverse complement strand
AGATGATCAAGGCCGGCGTGGGCCGCGGTATCTTCTCCAACGAGGCGGGGCTCGGCTCCGCGGCCATCGCCCACGCCCAGGCCCAGGTGGACCACCCGGTGCGTCAGGGGTTCTGGGGGGTGATGGAGGTCTTCGTCGACAGCATCGTGATCAACACTTTCACCGCGCTCGTCGTTCTCTCCACCGGCGCCTGGATGGCCGGCGGCACCCCGTACGAGGTGCTGGGCCAGGGATTTGGCGGCATCGTCTCCGCCCAGGCGCTGTTGGCCGTGGCGCTGGCGCTCTTCGCCTTCACCACCCTGATCTCCTGGGCCTTCTATGGCGAGGAGTCGGCGACCTTCCTCTTCGGCGAGGGCATTCGCTGGCCCTACCGGTTGGCCTACGTGGTGATGGCCTTCGTGGGTGGTTTGGGCAGCTTCACCACGCTGATCAAGCTCTCCGACACCATGAACGGCCTCATGGCCATCCCCAACCTGATCGCGCTGGTGTTGCTGGGCGGGGTGGTGGCCAAGCTGACGCGCGGCTTCTTCTCGGGCGAGCCCTGGGCCCCGCCGAAATAGCCCCCGCCCCTCCCGAGCCGCGGCCGGTCGGTCGCGGCTTTTTGTATGCTGCAGGGGTGAAGCGCATCGTCGTGGGGGTCAGCGGAGCGTCGGGAATGCCCTACGCCCGTCACCTGCTGGGGCAGCTCGCGGTTCGCGAGGGCGTCGAGGTCCACCTGGTCCTCACCCCAGGCGCCCGGCGCGTCTACGCGCGCGAGGGCGGCGACCCCGCGGAGCTGGAAGTGTACGCCGACGTGGTTTACAATCCCGACGACCTGGGCGCAGCCCCGGCCTCGGGCAGCTTCCCCACCGCGGGGATGGTGGTGGTGCCAGCGAGCGCCACCACCGTGGGCAAACTGGCCGCCGGTATCGCCGACAACCTGTTGCTGCGCGCTGCCTACGTGCACCTCAAGGAGCGGCGGACTCTCGTGGTGGTGCCGCGGGAGGCGCCGCTGCCGGAGGTGACGCTCGAGGCCTTGCTCAAGCTGGCCCGCGCCGGGGCGGTGGTGCTGCCGGCGAGCCCCGGTTTCTACCACCGCCCGGAGACGATCGAAGACCTGCTCGGTTTCGTGTCGCAGCGCATCCTTGATCACCTGGGTCTCGAGGGCGACGGGGCGCGCTGGGGAGGTTAGGGTGTTCCCATCTGCGACCGTCTCCGTCCTTATTCCCGCGGCCGGTCAGGGCACGCGGTTGGGGCGGGGTCCCAAGGCCTTCGTGCGCGTGGGCGGGCGCACCCTGCTCGAGTGGGTGATCGAAGCTTTTGCCTGGGCCGACGAGGTGCGCGTGGCCCTGCCATCCGACGCCGCTCCGCCCCCGGCTCCGGCGAACGTTCGTTTCGTGCGCGGCGGCGCCGAGCGTCAGCAGAGCGTGGCGCGGCTGCTGGAGGGGGCGCGCGGCGACGTGGTCCTCGTCCACGACGCGGCGCGCCCCTTTGTGGTGCCCGCGGTTGTGGATCGGCTGCTGGAGGCCGTGGCGGTGGGCGGGGCGGCGGTGCCGGCGGTGCCGGTCCCCGACACCCTGATCGAGCCCGCGGAGGGCAGGTACGGCCCCGCCCTAGACCGCAGCCGCTACGCTCTCGTGCAGACGCCCCAGGCCTTCTTCCGCGAGGTGCTGGCCGAGGCGCACGAACTTGCGCGCACCCGCAGCCTGACGGCCACCGACGAGGCCCAGCTGGTGCGTGCCCTGGGCTACCCCGTCGAGCTGGTTCCCGGCGACCGCCGCATGTTCAAGGTCACCTTCCCCGAGGACCTGGAGCTGGCCGAGGCGCTGGCCCGCAGCTGGCCGCCCGAACCAGAGCGCGCCTGAGCCGGGCGTAAGCTAAGAGGCAGGATGAAAAAGCCCAAGCTGAACCCCGTCACCGGCGATTGGGAGGTCGTCCCCGACGACTGGGTGCTCACCTACGTGCCGCAGGAAGGCACCTACCGCTACGCGCCTCCGGGCTCGGGGCCCGTTTACGACCCGGTAAACGGCCGCTTCGACGCCCGCGACGAGGGCGCCCGCCCCGTGTACAACGTTCCCGAAGAACGCTTCGAGCTCGGCACCGACGACTACGAGGAAACCTACAACCCCGTCACCGGCGAGTGGGAGATGAAGCCCCGGGACGAAGCGTAAGGGGGAGGCGGCAGGGGCCGGCCGCCCCAGCCGGTCCCGTTTCGTTTGCGGCGGCTTCCGCTTGCAGAAAAAACACGCCTGTAGTACCATCTTTCTTGCTGAGCGCTTGAGCGAATGCGGGAGTAGCTCAGTTGGTAGAGCACAACCTTGCCAAGGTTGGGGTCGCGGGTTCGAGTCCCGTCTCCCGCTCCAGAAGAGCCCCCGGATCCGGGGGCTTTCCTTGTGTGTCCCGGGCGGCGCCTGCGTATAATGGCGCGGGCGCGGCGGCGCCCAGCAAAGGAAGCGAAGCATGAGCACACAGGAGCAACTGCGTGAGACCCACTACAACGCCACCGTCGTCAGCAAGATCATGGTCACCCCCAACCTGATGATCCTGAGGGCGGTCACCGACGAACCCCGGGCCGAGTTCTCGGCCGGGCAGTACACCACCCTGGGGCGGTTCGGCTTCGAGCCGCGCTCGGCCAACTCCGACGAAGAGTTCAAGCCCGCCGCGCCGGACAAGCTGATCCGCCGCGCCTACTCGATCGCCTCGGCTCGCCACGAAACGCGCGAGTTCGAGTTCTACATTACCCAGGTGAAGTCGGGGCAGCTTTCTCCGCGCCTGTTCGCCCTCGAGGTGGGCGACCGCCTCTTCGTGGGCGACCGCATCGTCGGCAGCTTCCGGCTTTCCGAGGTGCCGCCCGAGCAGGACATCCTCATGATCGCCACCGGCACCGGCATTACGCCCTTCATCAGCTTCCTGCGTTCTCACGTCGCCGAGCGGCCCCAGAGCCGCATGGTGGTGGTTCAGGGGGCCTCGCACCAGCGCGATCTGGGCTACTACGCCGAGCTGGCCTTTTTGCGCAACGCTTTTCCCAACTTCCACTACCTCCCGACGCTCACCGACGCCGACGCCACCTGGAGCGGCCACCGCATGTGGATCGAAGAGATGCTGGCCTCGGGGGAGATCGAGAAGGCGAGCGGGATCGCGCTCGATCCCCAGCGAACCCACGTCTACCTCTGCGGCAACCCGAAGATGGTGGAAAACGTCGCGGCCTGGCTGGAAGCGAACGCCGGTTACCGCAAGGCGAAGGGCCGCGAACCCGGCGAGCTGTACATCGAGGAGTACTGAAGCCAAGTCAAGCCGCCGCCGGAGTGCGGCGGCGGCTTGACCGGACGGTGGGCCTCAACGCTGGGGTTCGACGATGACCTTCATCGATTCGCCGCCGGCGGCGGTGAGCTCGAAGCCCTTCTGGGTCTCGGCGAGCGGCAGGCGGTGGGTGATCAGGTCTTCCACCGGTACCCGCCGGGCGCGGATCAGTTCCAGCGCTTCGGCCAGGTCGCGCGGCGCGGCGGCGTAGGTGGAGAGCAGCTTGACCTGCTTCTTCCAGAAGGGAAAGACGTCGAACTCCACCTTGGTGCCCGGCGCCATGATGCCGTAAAGAAGAACGGTGCCCCCTTTCTTCACGGCCTGCATGGCCTGGTCGAAGAGCACCGGCGCGGTGGCGGTGGGGACGACGTAGTCCACGCCCTCGCCGTTCGTCTCTTCGAGCACCCGCTGCACCACGTCCTCGCGGCCGGCGTGGAGGATCACCTCGGCCCCCGACTTCCGGGCCATGTCGAGCCGGAAGTCGCTCAAGTCGGTGGCGATGATCTTGCCGGCGCCGTAGGCGCGGGCGGTGCGGATGACCAGCTGCCCGGAAAGGCCGCTCCCGAGCACCAGTACGCTGCGGGCGGGCTCGAAGCCCATCACCCGCAGGCCCCGCACCACGCAGCCCAGCGGCTCGGTGAAGCTTCCTTCTTCGTAGCTTACCGAGTCGGGCAGCTTGAGCACCCCCCGGGTCTCGACGTTGATCGCGGGCACCCGCACGTACTCGGCGAAGCCGCCGGGGTAGTACGTGGTGTTGCCGATCAGGGTGCACAGCGAGTGCTGGCCGCGCTGGCAGTACTCGCAGCGCCCGCAGGGCACGTGGTGGGTGGCGGTTACCCGGTCGCCGGGCTGGAAGGCGGTCACGCCCTCGCCCACGGCCACGATGTCCCCGGCGATCTCGTGCCCCAGCACCAGCGGTGCCTTCTTGATGCGGTACCACTCCATTACGTCGGAGCCGCAGATGCCGCTGGCGACGATCTTGATGAGCACCTCCCCGGGGCCGATTTCGGGCACCGGCTGCTCCTCCAGGCGCACGTCGTGGTTGTTGTAGTACATGGCTACGCGCACGGCGGCCTCCTCCGTGCCGGGGGCCGCGGCCCCCGGCGGTCTAGTTGCCCTTCAGCTCCTGGTAGTAGGCGTAGGCGTCCTCGACGCTGCCGTCTTCGTGCACCAGCTTGGCCAGCGCCCGCATCATGGCCACCGGGTCGTCGGCCTGGAAGACGTTGCGGCCCATGTCCACGCCGATGGCTCCGGCGTCGAGGGCGTCGCGGGCCATCTGCAACGCGTCCTTCTCGGGGATCTTCTTGCCGCCGGCGATGACCACCGGGACCAGGCTGGTCTCGATGACGCGCTCGAAGTTCTCGCAGTAGTAGGTCTTGACCAAGCGGGCGCCCAGCTCCCCGACCATGCGGGTGGCCAGACTGAGGTAGCGGGCGTCGCGGTCGAGGCCGCGGCCCACGGCCACCACGCCCAGGGTGGGGATGCCGTAGCGCTCGGCGGCGTCCACCGTCTTGGAGAACTCCAGGATGGTGTCGCGCTCGCTGGCGGGGGTGCCCACCATGACCGAGAAGGCCACGAAGGCGGCGTTCATGCGCACCGCTTCCTCGATGCCCACCGAGATGCCCTCGTGCAGCAGGTCCTCGTTGAGGATGCTGGTGCCGCTGGAGACGCGCAGCGAGATGGGCTTCTTCAGCTTGGGGTCCACGGCGTTGCGCAGCGCCCCGCGGGTGAGCATCAGGGCGTCGGCGTAGTCGATCGCCGGGTGGATCGCTTTGTACATGTCTTCGAGGCCCGTGGTCGGCCCCATGAAGTAGCCGTGGTCCACCGCGAAGAAGATGGTGCGGCCGCTCTTTTCGTTGAAGACGCTGTAGTAGCGGTTCTTCATGCCCCAGTCCATGTTGAGTTCTCGCATGTCCTTCCTCCTATCCCTTCCGGCCGAAGGCCGTATGGAACGCTTGAATGTTCTCTTCGGGCCCCGCGCCCTTGAAGACCGCCGAGCCCGAAACCACCACGTCGGCGCCGCTGGCGGCGATCTCGGCGGCGTTGTCCAGGGTGACGCCGCCGTCGATGCCGATGCGGACGCCGCCCACCCCCAGGTCGTCGAGTTTGCGGCGCAGCTGCGCGACCTTGCGCAGCGTACCGTGAACGAAGCCGCCAGCGGGGAAGCCCGGATCCACGGCCACGAAGAGGACGAGGTCGACCTCGTCCGCCAGGGCCACCACGCCGCTGATGTGGGTTCCGGGGTTCAGGGCCACGCCTGCGCGGGCGCCGGTGCGCCGGGCCTCGGAAACCGCCCGGTGCAGGTGCGGCCCCGCCTCGGCGTGGACGGTGATCCAGTCCGCGCCCTCGAAGGCGGCCACGTGCCGCTCGGGGTGCTGCACCATCAGGTGCACGTCCAGCGGCAGGCTAGTGAGGCGGCGCACCGCCTCGAAGAGGGCGATGTCGCCCAGCAGCTGCGGGGCGAAGACGCCGTCCATGACGTCGAGGTGGATCCAGTCCGCCCCGGCCTCCTCGAGCCGTGCCAGCTCCTCGGCCAGCCGTCCCAGGTCGGCCGCGAGCACGCCCACCGAAAGCAGGGTCTCAGGCATTAACCTTTTCCGCCTCCTCCCGCATGACGTCCAGGAACCCGTCGATGTTCTCGATCTCGTCCATCTCCTTGATCCAGCGGCGCCCCACGTGGATGGCGAAGCGCTCGGCCACGGCACGCTTTTCCGGGTCCTCGATACTGGAGATGTCCCAGACGCTGACGATGCCCATCATGCGCCTGAGCGCCTTGGTGCCGGCGATGCCCACCATGTCGCGGAAGAGGGCGGCGAGGTAGTCCTTGCGGAAGCGGGCGAAGTCGGCTTTTCCGCCCGGGTAGTCCCAGTAGCCCGCGGGCATCAGGTCGCCTTCGGCGTGCTCGACC
Organism: Thermaceae bacterium; assembly: GCA_026981865.1. Classification (GTDB taxonomy): domain Bacteria; phylum Deinococcota; class Deinococci; order Deinococcales; family Marinithermaceae; genus Oceanithermus. The sequence goes on along the minus strand of JALSIA010000175.1, from coordinate 5,675 downwards.
CAGAGGTTCTCGAACTTTCGGGCGAACCGCTCCCAGATCTGCTTCATGGTTTCCAGCAGCCAGGCCTGGTAGTCGGCGCGCGCGTCGGGGTCGGGGGTGTGGGCGTAATGGGAAGCGTAGCTCAGCATCAGGTTCTGCAGCACCGCGGCCACGTCGTAGCCCGCCGGACCCACGAAGGCGAACTCGGGGTCGATGACCCGGGTCTCCTCGGCGTTGATCATGATCGAGCCGGTGTGCAGGTCGGCGTGGATCAGCGACTGGGCGTGGTTCATGTAGCCCTCTTTGAGCCAGGCCACGCGTTCCTTGAGTTCGCCGTCCCTGCGGACCTCCTGCACCAGGTCGTCCAGCAGCGGGTTCCAGTTGTTCTCGGGCGACTCCTTGAAGGGGTTGGTGTAGACGAAGTCCTCCTGCAGCTTGCGCAGGTGGGGGTTCATGAAGCGCTCCACGAGCGCCTTCTTCTCCTCGCCCTTCAGGTAGAGGTCGGAGGTGTAGAAGAGGGTGTTCGCCAGGAAGGTCGAGATGTCGTCGGCGAAGCGGGGGAACTTGACCCGCCGGACCAGCGGCTTGCGCATGATCTCGTGGCGGTTCAGGTTCTCCATCATCAGCGTGGACATCTCGTAGTCGTGGTCGTAGACCTGAGGCGCCAGCCCGGGCGCGTACTTGTTGTGGAGCATCAGCGCCTCGGTTTCGTAGATCACCCGGTCGCGGGTCAGCGGCCAGTCCTCGCCGACGACGCGCAGGTAGGGCAGCGCCTGCTTGACCACCAGCGTGTGCGCCGGGTTCTCGCGGCTCTGGACCACGAAGACCAGGTTGAGGTTGCCGTCCCCGACCTCCTGCACGTCGTAAGTTTCGTCCGGGGGGACGATCTCGGCGAGCGCGGGACGGGACTTCAGGTAGCCGAGCAGGGTCTCGGGGGTGAGGGGTTCGTAGGCCACGGTTACCTCCTTTCGGGGTAGAGCTCGAGCAGGCCCGCCTCGCTGGCGGCGGTGACGCCCCGCTCGGTGATCAGGCCGCGCACCAGCCGGGCCGGGGTGACGTCGAAGCCGTAGTTGGCGGCGGGGCTTTCGGGCGGGGTGAGGAGGACGCGTTTGACCTCGCCCTCGTGCAAGCCCTGGATGTACTTGACCTCGTCCTCGCCGCGCTGCTCGATGGGGATCTCGGCCACGCCGTCGCAGATCGACCAGTCGAGGGTGCTGCTGGGCAGCGCCACGTAGAAGGGCACGCCGTTGTCGGCGGCGGCCAGGGCCTTGAGGTAGGTGCCGATCTTGTTGGCCACGTCGCCGCAACGGGTCACCCGGTCGGCCCCGGTGATCACCAGGTCCACCAGGCCGTGCTGCATCAGGTGCCCGCCCACGTTGTCGGCCACCACGGTGTGGGGCACGCCCTGCTGACCCAGTTCCCATGCGGTGAGCCGCGCCCCCTGGTTGCGGGGTCGGGTTTCGTCGACCCAGACGTGGATGGGAATGCCGCGCTTCTGCGCCTCGTACATGGGCGCGGTGGCGGTGCCGTAGTCCACGAAGGCGAGCCAGCCGGCGTTGCAGTGGGTGAGGAGGTTGACGGTGCCGCCCTTCCTTTCGTAGATCTCCTCGATGATCTTCACCCCGTGCTCGCCGATGCGGCGGCAGAACTCGGCGTCCTCGTCGGCGATGGCCTGGGCGGTGTTGCGCGCCGCCTGCACCCCTTCCGCGGGGGTCTGGGCGCGGCTCGCGATCTCGCGCAGCTGGCGGTCCACGGCCCACTCCAGGTTGACCGCGGTGGGGCGGGTCCGTTTGAGCTTCTCGCCCGCCGCGTGCAGGTAGCCCAGGAAGGCCTCCATCGAAGCCTGCGGGGCCTCGAGCGCCGCCAGGTACATGCCCCAGCCCGCGGCCGCGCCGATCAGCCCCGCGCCGCGCAGGTGCATCTCCTTGATGGCGCGGGCCATGGCGTCGGTGCTGGCGAGGTCTTCGATGACGAACGCGTGGGGTAGGGGCCGCTGGTCGATGATCTGCACCACCCGGTCGTCGCCGGGTTTGAGCCAGATCGTGCGGTAGTGCTCGCCGCCTACGTTCACCTCATGCTTCCTTTCTGCCCGCGAAGAGGATGTTGAACACCAGCGCCGCGAGCAAGATGACGCCGGTGATCAGGGTCTTCATGTAGATGTCCACCGAAACCTGGTCGAGTCCGTTGCGCAGCACCCCCAGGATAAGCAGGCCCACGATCGTCTGAGGAATGCCGCCCACGCCGCCGAAGAGCGAGGTGCCGCCCAGCACCACCGCGCCGATGGCGTCGATGAGCATGCCGTCGAAGGCGGTGGGGGTGGCGCTGCCGAGGCGGCCGATGCCCACCACCCCGGCAAGGCCGGCGGTGAGCGCACCGATCACCATCACCGCGGTGATCACGCCCCGGGTGTTCACCCCGGCCAACTCGGCGGCTTTGGGGTTGGCGCCGGTCATGTAGACGTAGCGGCCGAAGCGGGTGTAGCGGAGCACCAGGTGCCCGACCAGCAGGGTGAGCGCGGCAACGAGGACCAGCCACTTGACGCCGAGGATGCGGCCGCTGCCCAGGGTTTCCGAGAGCGGCGGCAGGTCGAAGAGGATGCGGCCGCGCGTCAGGTAGAGGCTGAGGCCCGAGGCGATGAGCGACATGGCCAGGGTGACCATGAACGAGGGGATGCCCAGCCGCGCCGTGCCCACGCCGTTGATCCAGCCCAGCGCGCCGGCGGCCAGCAGCGCCGCGACGATGGGCCAGGGCTGGGGCAGGTGGCCGGCGGTGTAGTAGGCCGCCACCACCCCGGCGAAGGTGGCCATGTAGGAGACCGAGAGGTCGATCTGGGCGGTGAGCAGCACGAAGGTGATGCCCGTGCCCATGATGGCCAGCAGCGCGACCTGGTTGAGGATGTTGGCGGCGTTCTCCAGCGTGAGGAAGCTGTCGGAGTAGACCGAGAAGAACAGGATCAGCGCCAGCAGCGTCCAGACCGGGGCGAACTCACGGCTCTTGGCCAGGAAGGTTCGCCAGCAGCCGGAGGGGTTGGGGGAGTCGTGGGGTTCGTTTGCCATGGCGTTACCTCGCTTCGGCCAGTTCGCCGGCGGCGGCGTGCAGCAGGCGTTCCTTGGTCACCGTTTCGCCCACGAATTCGCGCACGATGCGGCCCTTGGCCATCACCAGGATGCGCTCGCTCGCGGCGAGCACCGTTTCGGGCTCCGAGGAGATGAGCAGCACGCCCACACCGGCCTGGCTGAGTTCACGCAGGATCTTCATCACCTCTTCCTTGGCCCCGACGTCCATGCCGCGCGTGGGTTCGCTGACCACGAAGACCTTGGGCGGTTCCACCAGCCAGCGGGCAATGGCCACCTTCTGCTGGTTGCCGCCGCTAAGGAAGACGACCTCCTTGAGCGGATCGGGCGGGCGCACGCCGACGCGGTGGATCACCCCGTCGGTCACCGCGATCTCCCGGGGCACCCGGGGCACCAGCCCCGACATCTGCGCCAGCCAGGGCAGGGTTACGTTCTGGTAAATCGGTTTCTCCAAAAACAGCCCGGTGCGTCGGGAAGGGGGGACGTAGGCGACGCCGCGATCGATGGCCCTCCGCGGCCCGATGCCGACCGGCCGCCCCTCCAGGAGAATGCGCCCCGCGGTGGGTTTGATCAGGCCGTACACGGCCTCGCCCAGCTCGAAGTGGCCCGAGCCGATCAGGCCGTAGAGGCCCAGGATCTCCCCGGGGTGGAGCTCGAGGCGAACATCGGTGAAGGTGCGCGGTCGCGTAAGGCCCTCTACGACGAGCACCGGTTCCGAGGCGGCGTGGCGGTCTTCGACGGTGCGGCCGCCCATGTACGACTCTTCGAAGAAGGCGGCCTCCTTGCCCAGCATCAACCGCACGAGTTCTTGTTTGTTGGTCTTGCGTGCGTCCAGGGTGGCGATTTTGCGCCCGTCGCGCAGTACCGTGACCCGGTCGGCCACCCAGGTGACTTCTTCGAGAAAATGGGAGATGTAGACCACGGCCTTGCCCGCGCGCGCCAGGTTGCGCGTCAGCTCGAGCAGGTGGCGGGTCTCCATGGGGCTAAGGGCGCTGGTGGGCTCGTCCATGATGATCAGCTCGGCCCCCGAGGTGAGGGCGCGGGCGATCTCGGTGAGCTGGTGCACGCCCAGCGGGTAGCGCTCGAGCGGCTCGCGGACGTTCACGTGGCCAAAGCCCAGCTCGGCCAGGATGGCCTCGGCCTCACGAAACATCCGCGGCCAGTCCACCACCCCGCCGCGCAGCGGCTGCCGCCCCAGGAAGATGTTCTCGGCGACGGTCAGCTCGGGCATCACGCTCAGCTCCTGGTGGATCATGGCGATGCCCAGGTCGAGGGCGTGGCGCGGGTTTCGGAGCCGCAGCGGCCGACCCTGCCAGACCATCGTCCCCTGGTAGTCGGGGAGGACGCCGGCGAGGATCTTCATCATCGTGGACTTGCCCGCGCCGTTCTCACCGACGAGGGCGTGCACCTCGCCGCGGCGCACGTCGAAGTCGATGCCCGAAAGGGCCTGGATGCCGCCGAAGCGCTTGGCGACGTCGTGGAGCTCGAGCAGGGGTGCGGTCGTTTCCATGTCGGGGAGGCGCCCCCGGCCCCGCGGGGCCGGGGGCCTTGGGGATCAGGCCAGGAAGTGCTTCTCCTGCCAGAGCAGGCCGGGGCCGGCGCCGATGCCGTAACCCTTGAGCAGCCAGGGTTTGTCGGTCTTCTCCTTGCTCGGCGGCAGGATGGCGGGGCCGTCGGCGAGGATGAACTCGGGGATGTCCTTGCCGGGCTGTTCCTTGCGCATGGCCGCGTAATAGCCGGCCACCAGCGCGCCCCAGTGGATGCGCGCCGAGGAGTTGCGGGCGGTGGCGTGCAGCTTGCCGTCGAGGACCGCCTGCACCGCCGGAGGCATGCCGTCGATGCCGCCGAGGACGATCTCGTTCTCGCGGCCGGCGTTTTTGATCACGTGGTAGGCGGCCAGCGCCATGTCGTCGTTGTGGAAGAAGGCGGCGTCGATCTTCTTGTAGCGGTTGAGCAGGTTCTCCCAAAGCTGCGCCACCTTGGCCACGTCCCAGTCGGCGGGCGACTCGTCGATCACCTTGATATCGGGGTAGCGCTTGACGACGTTGTAAAAACCCTGCGCCCGCCCCTGGGCCCCGGTGTGGCCCAGCGAGCCCTGGGTCATGACGATGTTGCCCTTGCCGCCGATCGCGTCCACCAGCGCCTGAGTGACCTGCTCGGCCATCCAGACGTTGTCGGGGGCAATGAAGGTGTGCTGCTTGATCTTGCCCCAGGGGGCAAGCATGGTGTCCATGGCGATGACCGGGATGCCCTTGTCGATCATCTTCTGCACGGGCTCCACCAGCGAACCGATCGAGAGCGACTGGATGGCGACGAAGTCCCAGTCCTTGGCGGCCATGGCGTCCACGGCGGCGCGCTGCTTGGCGACGTCGAGCTGGCCGTCGTACCAGTGGATCTCCACGCCCAGCCACTCGCCCCACTGCTCGACGGTGTCCTTGCCCTGGGCGCACCAGGTGGCCTGGAGGCCGGCGTTGGAGAAGGCGGCCTTGAGGGGCCGGTTCTTGCCCTCGGCGGCGCGCACGGTCTGCAGGAAGGCGGGACCGGCGATGATGCCCATCGAGGCGAGGGCGCTTTGGATCATGAATTTACGGCGGCTGAGGTCGGGGTTACCCATTTGGAACC
>JALSIA010000174.1 GCA_026981865.1 Thermaceae bacterium | reverse complement strand
GCGTTCTCAGGGCACCTGCGCTCCCGACCCGGGCCGCGGAGAGGAAGGGGGTCCAGCCGTCGCCGTCGCGGGCCTCCAGGTCGGCCCCCAGCTCCACCAGGGCGCGCAGGGCGTCCGGGTCGTCCGCAAGGCGGGCGGCCACGTGCAGCGGCGTTTCCCCCAGCCCGTTCCGGGCGTTGACGTCCGCCCCCAGCCGCGCCCAGACCTCGTACCCCCCGTCTCCCTGGGCGGCCGCGTGGTGCAGCGCGGTCCAGCCCCAACGGTCGGCGGCCTGCGGGTCGGCGCCCAGACCGACCAGCGTACGCGCCACCTCCAGGGAGCCGCCCCACTCGGCCAGCAACACCAGCGGCGTCTTGCCCGTGCGGTCGCGGGCTTCCAGATCGGCCCCGGCTTGCACGAGCAGGCGCACGATCTCCGGGGACGCTCCCGTGGCCGCGCCGTGCAGGGGCGTCCAGCCGTCCTCGTCGCGGGCCTGCGGGTCGGCGCCGCGCTCCAGCAGCAGCGCCACGGTGGCGGGCCGCCCGCCCGCCCGCGCCGCGACGTGCAGCGGCGTTTCGCCGATCCCGCTCGCCGCCGCGACCGAAGCGCCCGCGTCCAGCAGCGCCGCGGCCACGGTGTCCGCCCCTTCGTTCTCGTTGGACGCGGCGGCGAACAACGGCGTCCAGCCCGCCGCATCGGGCTCCGAAGGCGAGAGGCCCGCCTTCATCAACACCCGCACCGGCTCGGGCCCGGAGGCGTTGGCGGCGGCCAGGTGCAGAGGGCCCACGCCCTCCTCCGTGCGCGCTCCGGGGTCGGCACCGGCCTCGAGCAGCCCGGCGATCTTGGCCGCAGACCCCGAGGCGGCCGCGCTGAGCAGCGGCGTCCAACCGTCCTCGTCCCGCGCCTCCAGTTCGGCCCCCAGCCGCACGAGCTCGGCAAGCACCGCGGGCTCCGGGTTGAGGCGCGCCGCCACGTGCAGCGGACGCTCGCCGTATTCGCCGGCCCGCTCCAGGTCGGCCCCTGCCTCCACGAGCAAGCGGACCGCTTCGGGGTTGGGGTTGTACCGGGCGGCAAGGTGCAGGGGGGTCGCCCCCTCCGCGTCGGCGACGTCGACCGGCAGCCCCTGCTCCTGCCAACGCTCGAGCAGGAGCGCGAAAGCCTCGGGGGAGGCCGCCTGCGCCGCCGCGTGCAGCGGCGTCCAGCCCCCCTCGTCGCCGAAATCGAGACTCTCGACTTCACCCAGTTGCACGGAAAGCTGTTGGGAACTGAGCGCACTCCAGTACGCGGGGTCGAGGAAACGTTCGTCGGCAGTGGCCGTGGCTGTCGGAAATGTTGCGATCAGAATGATAGCTGCGGTGTAAACAAGCCGTTTCACGACCCCACGTTAGCACGAGCGGGCACGGGGTTCGGGTTACGGGCCGCTTGCCCGCCGCAGCGCCGCCTCCGCCTCGCTGCCGCGCATCCTGGGGTTTCGCAAGAGGTAGTCGTACGCGGTCATACCCGCGGCGTCCCGTTGCCGCGGATCGGCCCCCCGGCGCAGCAGGGTGAGCACCACCTCGGGGTTGGGGTTCTTCCAGGCGGCGTAGATCAGCGGCGTCTTCCACAGCGGATCGGTCGCGTTGACGCGGGCTCCCGCGTCGATCAACGCCTCGATCACCGCGGGCTCCGGATTGCCGCGCGCGGCAATGTGCAACGGCCGGTTGCCGGTGGCCGTCCGTCGGTTCACGTCCAATCCCCAGCGGACCAGCACCCGGATCACCTCGGGTTCGCGGGTGGCCTCGGCGGCCAGGTACAGCGCCGAGCGGTCGAGCCGGTCGCCCAGCATCGGGTCCGCACCTAGCTTCAAGAGGACCTCAACCCCGGGTGCGTTTCCGGCGATGACTGCGGTGGCCAGCGGCGGCAGCCCCTGGGCGTCGGGCTCCTCGATCCGCGCCCCCATGCGCAGCAGTTCGCGAAAGACGCCGATGTCGGCGCTGCTCGCCGCGGCCGCGTGCAGCGGAGTCCGCCCGCTCTGGTCACGAACGCCGACGTCGGCTCCGAAGTAGGCCAGCACCTGCAGGACTCCCGGCGTATGCGAAAGCGCCGCGGCGTAGTGGAGCGCGGTGCGCCCCTGGTCGTCGCTCAGGTCCAGCCGTGCGCCCGACTCGATCAGGGCCTGCACCGCCGCCGGGGTGGTGCTCCTGGCCGCGGCCCACATCAGCGGGGTTTGCCGCTTCTCGTTCGCGCGGTCCGGATCGGCGCCCCGCTGCACCAGGTAGCGAATCACCCGCGGATCACGTGAAAAGGCCGCGGCGTAGTGCAGCACGGTGTTGCCGCCCGGGCCGAGCGCCTGCACCTTGGCCGGGCTCTCGAAGTCGCGTGCGACCCGGGCGTAGTCCGCCGTCCGCCAGTATGCCGCGTCGAACTTCTTGGCGGCGGGGCTTCCCGGCTGCGCGCCCACGGCCCCGAGCAGCAACACCGCAGCGAGAAGCGCGGCCTTCCCAACCTGCCCCATACCGGCTTTATACCATACGGAGTTCACTCCAGGGCATGCTCTTCCTGGAAGCGGATGCGGGCCGGGTGGCTAAACCGGCTTGAAAACCATCACGAACAGGTTGGCCAGCGGCAGCACCACCAGCAGGACCGCGAGCAAGTTCCAGTAGCGACCCAGGCTGCGGAACCGGCCGTCCAGCGCCTGGGAGCCGCGCAAGGCGGCGGTCTGTGCCCGGCGCAGAGGCACCAGGCCCGCCAGCCAGACCAGACCGGCGGCGAGGAAAAGGCCGCGGCCCAGGTGGACCCAACCCGGGGAGTCCCCTTTGAAGTAAGCGGCGGACAGGAACTCCCCCGTCAGCAGAAGCAACAACAGGCCCGGCAGGCCGAACAGGTAGTCGGCCGAAGCCTGGCGAGCGAGGGCGAACTCGGCGACACGGCGGTCGCCGGAGCGTTCGGCCCCGGACTTCCACCATCCCCCGACGAGCGCGTTGCCCGTGAAGAGCACCATTCCCAGGAGGTGGAGCGCGATCAGCGTTTCGTATCCCATGGCTTCACTTCCCCTATCTCGTGCAACGGCACGTTTCTGCTCAATACCCGCCATGATTAAACCCGGCCCCGCTGAGACCGGGATTAGCCGGGGCCGCGGGCTAGTGAGCGCGGACCAACCGAATGCGCTCGCCCGAATCCAGGACGTAGTAGGGCACCCAGGCGATACCGAAGTACTCGAGCGCGACGTCCTTCTTGTAGGGCGTCACCTGGATGGGCTCGATCGCCCGGGCCAGCTCCTCCCAGCGGTCCTCGATCGCGCCCACCTCGGCCTCCAGCTCGTCGAGGAGGTCCTGAATCTCCTGCTCCAGCGCGGCGATCTCGGCCCTCGACTCCTCCACGTCCTCCTTGGCGCGGGCGGTCATCCGCCGCTTGGAGAGCGCGCCGGTGAGCGCCCGCTTGCGCCCGCCGAAGAGGCCGATCACGGTGTCGAGGTAGCCGCCCATCTCCTCCATCTTGCGGCGCGCGAGCTCGGCTTCGTCCTCGGCCAGCTCGCGTTCTTCGCGCCGCAGCTTCTTCTTGAGGCCGGTGATCTTGCGCTCGTACTTCCGGCGCAGCTTCTCCGCCTCTTCGCGGGCCTTCCACTCGGCCTCCTTGAGGCAGCGCCTCAAAAACTCTTCGCGGCCCAGCTCGGGTGCGCCGTAGAGCTTCAGGTGAGGGTTATGCCAGACCCTGGCCTCGGCCGAGCGGTAGACCCAGTCCTTGAAGCCGCGGGCCCGCTTGGCGAGCGCGCGGGTGTCGGCCAGCTCCGCCGGCAGCTCCTCCCAGCGGGCGTCGGGTTCCGGCCTGCCCTCGAGCAACCCCTCGTCGAAGGGAGGGTGGGGATGGTCCTCCCAGCGCACCAGCCCTGCAAGCTCCTCGGGCGGCACCAGCGCGGCGGTCTTGAGGACGGTGTTCAGCCCGTACTTGCGGCGGGCAAAGCGCACCTCGGCCTGGGCCAGCAGCTCGGGCCGGTAGAGGACGGCCCGGGGTCCTTCGGCGTCCACCCCGACCCGGCGGACCGCCTCGGCGAAATCGACGCTGGCCGGCAGTACGTAGTCCTCCACCCCCGCCGGAACGGCCGGGCGGGTGGCGAAGCCGGGCAGCTCCTGCGCCTCGGGCTCCGCGGCGGCTGCCGCTGCTCCGGAGGCGGACGGGGCCGCCGCGGCCTTCTCCCCGGGCGGTCCCGCCTGCGCGCCCACGAGCCCGTTCAGCGCCGGGATCTGCTCGCGGGTCAGCGGACCGGCCAGGTAGTTCATCACCCAGCGGGTGCCGAAGAGGGCCGGGCGTTTTTCGTGGACGTTCTTGGCCAGGAAGACGCGCTTGCCCAGACTGGAGATCAACCGATCGAACTCGTCGCGGTCGAGGCCGCCGGAGACCCCTTCGAGCCCGTCGAGCAGCCGCTGCTTGTCGTACTGGGTCTGCAGCCGGCCGATGAACCAGGTGCCGGCGTTGGTCAGCGCCTTGTAGTCGACGTCGACCGGGTTCTGGGTGGCCAAGAGGAGCCCCACCCCGAAGGCGCGGGCCTGCTTGAGCAGCCGCAGCATCGGCCCCTTGCTGGGCGGGTTTTCACCCGGCGGCAGGTAGCCGAAGATCTCGTCGAAGTAGAGCAGCGCCCTGAGCGCGGTGCTGCCCGCCTGCTTGCGGGTCCAACTCTCCAGCGCGGCGAGCAGCAGGGTAACGAAGAACATGCGCTCCTCGTCGGAAAGGTGGGCGATGTAGAAGACGCTGTGGCGCGGGGTGCCGTCGGGCGCGTAGAGCAGCGCCCCCACGTCGAGCGGCTCGCCCTCGGTCCAGATCTGGAAGGCGGGCGCGGCGAGGATGTTGTTGAGCCGCATGGCCAGCCCGAAGCGTTCCTTGGGAGGGAAGAAGGTGTCGGTGTCGAAAACGCCCAGCTTGGCGAAGGGCGGGTTCTGGACCTGCATGATCAGCTCGCCCAGGTCCAGGTCGCGCCCGGCCCGCCAGGCTTCTTCGAGGATGCGCGCGGTCAGGATGTGCTCGCGGCTGGTGACCGGGTCGAGGTCGGTGTAGCCGACGAGGCCCAGAAGGGCGGTGGCGGTGCTCGCCACCTGCTCGCGCAGCTCTTCGGCCTGGGTCCGCCAGTCGCCCGCCGGCGCGCGCAGCGAGGCGAGGATGGATACGGGGATGCCGGCCGTGGAACCGGGGGTGTAGACCGCATAACGGACGCGGTCCAGTTCGCGGATCTGCTCGGGGCCCAGCCCCCAAGCGGCCAGCCCCTTCTGCCACAGCGCCGCCTTCTCGGCGGCCAGCTCGCCCGTCGTCTTGCCCGCACGCCGGGCCTCGTCGGGGTTGATCCAGGGTTCGAAGTCTTCGGGGGCCAGCCGCGGAAAGTGCAGCAGCTCGTTGGTCAGGTCGCCCTTGGGGTCGAGGATCAGCGCGGGGATGCGCTTCCTGGCCGCCTCCTCGAGCAGCCCGATGCCCAGTCCGGTCTTGCCCGAACCCGTCATGCCCAGGATGACGCCGTGGGTGGTGAGGTCGTCGGGGTCGTAGGTGAACGGGGTCTCGCCGAGGTCGCCGGCCGCGTCGCCCTTGAGGCGGCCCAGGTAGAAACGTCGCTTCATTCCAGTGCCAATTCTACCAAGCGGGTAAGCAGCTCCGGGTACGGCAGGCTGCTGGCCTGCCATAGCTTGGGGTACATGGAGAAGGGGGTGAACCCGGGGAGGGTGTTGAGCTCGTTCAGGTAGACCTCGCCCGAGGCGGCCAGGAAGAAGTCGACCCGCGCCATCCCGCGGACGCCCAGAACCCGGTAGGCGCGCTTCGCCATCTCCTGTACGGTCTCCTGGGTGCCGGGGTCGAGGGCGGCGGGGATGTCCAGCTCGGCGGCGCCCGCGGTGTACTTGGTGGCGTAGTCGTAGAACTCCGCCCGGTAGCGCACCTCGCCCACCACGCTGGCCTCCGCCTCCACGTTGCCCAGGAGGGCGACCTCGAGCTCGCGCACGCCGGGCACGGCCTGCTCGATGACCACCTTGTCGTCGTGGCGAAAGGCCTCGTCCAGGGCCGGCTCCAGCTCGGCAAAGCGCCGCACCTTGGCGATCCCCACGCTGGAGCCGGCGCGCGCCGGTTTGACGAAGAAGGGGGGCTCGAGCCCCACGAAGACGGGCTCGCCCTTGCGCAGCACCTCCCAGGGCACCACGGGCAGGCCCGCCTGCTGGAGCACCCGCTTCGACAGGTCCTTGTCCATGCAAACGGCGCTGGCGGTCACGTCGGCGCCCACGTAGGGCACGCCCAGCATCTCGAAGAACCCCTGGATCGTGCCGTCCTCGCCCCAGCGCCCGTGCAGCAGGGGAAAGACCACGTCGTAGTCGTGCCAGGCGACGGGCGGCGGAAAAGGATGGTCGCCGTTCGGGGCGCGGCCGGCCTCGATCGCGTCGAGCGCCCGCCGCCCCAGCAGCCAGCGGCCGTCCTTGGCGATCACGGCGGGGTCGGCGTCGAAGGGAAAAGCCTCGAGCACGCCCTGGGCCGACTTGAGCGAGACCTCGTGCTCCCCCGAGCGTCCCCCGGCGATGAGCAGGATTCGTTTCACGTTCATCACCGTCAGGATACTTCGGCGGGAAGCTGGGGGTGGAGGGGGCGGTTTTGTGGCGCAGCGTACTGCTGCGCCGGGGTGCGGGGCGAATCAGGATGTTGGATGTAGGGGGCAGGAGGTAGGAAAAGCAAGTTCCACGTTCTGCTCGGACACGCCCGGGTTCGTTGCATGCTCTTCAACCAAGCCCACCGGTCCTACGCCCCGCTTTTTCTACAGCCTGTCTTTCCGTTGACCGACCTGCCCCAAGCTACAGGCCACGGGCCACAAGCACGTTGTGTCACTGCGCACCACGGACCACCAACCCCGCACCGACGAAAGTCGCAAGACCCACCGCCCACACCCCGCCCCCTACGTCCACCTTTTCCGCATCCCCGGACGACCGAGACCGGTAGCCGAGGGAGATCCGGGAGCCCGCCCTGAACTCGATTCGGGGTCCATGCCGTACAAGAATCCGAGATTGGGTCGCCTTTAAGGGTCCTCCCACAGGCCACCGGCTGCTCGCCCCAAGCCCGTTCGGTTACCCCGCATCACACACCAATTGGGCGAACACATTGGTCCACCCTGCAACGAACCGCGTACCGATCACGCGCTACCGCTTTCCCTCAAATCCAGCCCGTTGAAGCGCTGCTGGGCGGCCTCGAGCCCCTCGTCGCGCCAGACGCGCACGGCCTCCACGGCCGCCGCCGCCACCCGGTCGGCGAGGGGTCGTTCCTCGGGGGAGAACTTCGAAAGCACCCAGCCGGCCGCATCCCGGCCTGCCGGTGGTCGGCCGATGCCCAGGCGCAGGCGGTCGAAGCCATCGGTGCCCAGCTGCTCGATGATCGAACGCACCCCCTTCTGCCCTCCGGCGCTGCCGCCGCGGCGCAGGCGCATCCGCCCCAGAGGAAGGTCCAGGTCGTCGTGCACCACCAGCAGGCGCTCGGGTTCGATCTTGTAGTAGCGCACGAAGGGCGCCACCGCCTCGCCCGAAGCGTTCATGAAGGTCGTGGGCTTCATCAGCCAGCCGCGGCCCCAGCGGGTGGTGAAGGCCCGACCCTGCTGCCTCCAGGCAAGGCGCTCCTCCCGGGCGATGCGGTCGACCACCCAGAACCCCAGGTTGTGCCGGGTTTCGGCGTAGCGGGGACCCGGGTTGCCCAGCCCCACCACCAGAAAACGCGCGCTCACGTCCGGATCCCCCTCGTCCAGCTCCACGTCGGGGCGCATGGCGAACCCCGCCAGCCAGCGCCGAAACTTGCCCCAGTCCACCCGTTCAGTCTACGAAAAAGGGAGGCCGCGGCCTCCCCCAGGGTCGGGCGCGAGCTTACTCGGCCTCTTCCTCTTCCGCCTTGCCGCGCTTGATAAGCTCGGGTTCGGCCTCCATGCCCTCGGCCTCGGCGGCCTCGGCCTCGAGCTTCTCGATGTCTTCGGGCGGCACCACCGTGGCGACCACGGCCTCGGGGTCGGTGAGCAGCTCGACCCCCTCGGGCAGGGCCAGGTCGGAGGCGTGAAGCACGTCGCCGATCTCCAGGCTGGAAACGTCCACCTCGATGAAATCGGGGATATTGCGCGGCAGCACCCGAACCTCCAGGTCGGTGAGCGGCGTCGAGAGCACGCCCCCCAGCTTGACGCCCTTGGCCTCGCCCACGAACTTGAGGTTGACGTACATGTCCAGGGTCTGACCCTTGGTGAGCACGTAGAAGTCTACGTGCTCGGGGCGGCGGCGGCGCTTGTCGAGTTGCACCTGGCGGACCACGGTGTCGACTGTCTCGCCGTCGGGCAGCTCGAGCGTGATCACGTGGTGCACCCCGGCGTTGCGGAACACCTTGTCGAACTCGCCCAGGTGGACGTAGAGCTTCTTGTTGACGTTCTTGTTGTACATGATGCCGGGCAGCTTGCCTTCACGCCGCAGCACCTTGGGTTTTTCCGACTCGCGGTAGTAGGCTTTGAGCTTGTACTCCATGCTTCCTCCTCGGCCGCGCGCGTATAGGGCACACGGCGCCGGCACTCCGGCACGCAAACCCGATTGTACGCGGACGGTGGGCCCGGGGTCAACCGCAGCGGGCGGGAAGCGGGACGGCCCCACACCCCACGCCCTACCGCCTACCCCCTAGATCAACGCCGACACCGACTGGTGCGTGTGCACCGCCCGAATCGCTTGGGCGAGAAGCGGTGCGGTCGAGAGGATCTCGTAGCCCTCTCCGGCGTCCAGGGCGATGGTGTCGGTGAAGACGACCCGCTCGATGCCCATGTGCGAGAGGTTGCTGCGCGCCGGCCCCACGAGCACCGCGTGGGTGGCCATCACCACCGCCTCGGGCTTGGCCCCCGCGGCCACCAGCGCGTCCACCCCGCGGCGGATGGTGCCGCCGGTCGAGACGATGTCGTCGATGATAAGGGGCCGGAGCCCCTCCACGTCGCCGATCACGTAGGTTACCTCGGTTTCGGTGGGGCCGGTGCGGCGCTTGGCCAGCATGGCCATGGGCAGGCCCAGCAGGTTGGAAAGCCGCCGCGCCTCTTCGGCACGGCCGGCGTCGGGGCTGACGACGACCGACCCTTCCACGAGCCCCTCGCGCTCGATGTACTCGGCGAAGAGGCGCACCGAGCGCAGGTGGTCGACCGGGATGTTGAAGAATCCCTGGATCTGCGGGGCGTGCAGATCGATGGCGATCACCCGGTGGTACCCCGCCCGCTCGATCAGGTCGGCCACCAGCTTGGCGCTGATGGGCTCGCGGCCGATGCTTTGCTTGTCCTGGCGGGCGTAGCCGAAGTAGGGCACCACGGCGTTGATGCGGCCGGCGCTCGAGCGCCTTAGCGCGTCGGCGTAGAGCAGCAGCTCCATCAGGTTCTCGTTGACCGGCGGCGCGGTGGGCTGAATCACGTAAACGTCGTTGCCGCGCACGCTTTCGCCCAGCTGCAACCGCACCTCACCGTCGGGAAAGCGCTGCACCAACGACTCCCCCAATGGCAACCCCAGATAACCGGCGATCTTCTCGGCCAGCGCCCGGTTGGCGTTTCCCGAAAACAGCTTCATAGCCCCACCCCTCGCCCCTCAATCTACCCGGTCGAGGTGGGCCAGGGTGTCCTCTACGAGCGCCGCCAGCTTCTGCGAGACCTCGACCAAGAAGGTCTCGAACGCCCCCGGCGCGGCGGTGTCGGCGGCGTCGGTGACGGCCCGCACCAGCGCCATCGGCACGCCCAGCTTGTGCGCCGCCCACAGCGCCGCCGCCCCCTCCATCTCCACCGCGTCGGCGCCAAAGGTGTCCCGGATCCAGCGGGCCTTCTCGGGATCGGCCACGAAGGTGTCCCCGCTCGCCACCCGGCCGCGCACGTGGCGGTGTCCGAGACGCTGGGCGCTTTTGTGCAACGCGCCCGCGAGCACGGGGTCGGCGGGGATGAAGCGCTCGCCGCTGTCGAGCTCGCCCGGTTCGCGGCCCAGCGGGGTCAGGTCCATGTCCCACTGCACGGCGTCGTCGGCGATGAGCACGTCGCCGGTGGAAAGCGCGGGGTTCAGCGAGCCCGCCACCCCCAGCCAGACCGCCCGCGACGGCGCATAGCGCGCCACCGCCCAGCCCACCACCGCGCCGGCCGCCGCCTTGCCGATTCCGCTTTCCAAGAGCCGCACCTCGTGGCCGCCCAGCTCGCCGGCGAACGCCGGCCAGGGGGCCTCGAGCTTCTCTGTGCGCGCCATGCGCGCAAGCACCGCCTCGGCCTCTTCGCCCTCGGCGGCCAGGAGCAGGATCGGCCCCTCCACGCTAGCGCCCCTCGATCAGAATCGTTTCCTGAACGTGCAGCCCCTTTTCCAGTACGTGCCGCGACCAGAACTTGGCCTCGGCCAGGTCGTGGTCGCGGTAGTTGCCGCACTCGAGCGGGTTGGCCGCCGGCACCGGGCCCTCGTGGGCGACGATGTCGGCCAGCGCCTTGCCGAACGCGTCCATCACCGCCTCGGGCGCAGGCTGGCCGATGATCACCGCGTAGAACCCGGTGCGGCAACCCATCGGGCTCACGTCCACGATCCCCTCCAGGTGGTCGCGCATCTTCATGGCGAGCAGGTGCTCGAAGGTGTGCATCGCACCGGTACCGATGACCTCGCGGTTGGGCTGGCCCACCCGCAGGTCCCACTTGCTGATCACCTCCCCGCCGGGAGTGTACTTCAGGTCGGCCAGGCGCACGTACGGCGCCCGAACTTTGGTGTGGTCCAAATCGAACGAGGCAACCTTGGCCATGGGTTCATTGTAGTGGCATGGTGAACCTTCTGATCAGGGAGCTCCGGCTAGACTGGTTTCATGGAAAGTCAGGAAGGCCGTGCGCTCTCCAGGGCTCAGCGGCTTCGGTTTTCCCCGCGCATGCGGGGATGAACCGGACCTGTCGTCCGGCAGGTTCCGGGACGCAGGATCCGGAAAACGCCGCGGCGACGTGATCGCAACAGCCCTTGGGACGTGCGTCCAACGGCTCCGGTGCTAGCCTGAAATCGAAGGTCGACGCGATGAGCGAACGCCCCCTGCACCCGCTGGCTATGGCCCTCGCCTCCGTAGCGATCGGCGTCGTGGCCGGGTTGGGGGCCGTGGCGTTCCGCGCGCTCATCGCCCTGATCCACAACCTCGTCTTCCTGGGCCGGTTCTCCACCCTGTACGACGCCAACCAGCACACCCCACCAAGCCCGCTGGGTTTCGGAATTGTGGCGGCGGTCGTGGGTGCCGCCCTGCTCGTCGTCTACCTGACCGAAAACTACGCCCCCGAGGCCCGCGGCCACGGCGTGCCCGAGGTAATGGACGCGATCTACTACCAGCGGGGCCGGATCCGGCCGGTCGTGGCCGTGGTCAAGTCGCTGGCCTCGGCGCTCTCGATCGGCAGCGGCGGTTCGGTGGGCCGCGAAGGGCCGATCATCCAGATCGGGGCGGCGTTTGGATCGATCGCCTCTGCGTACCTGCGCATTCCGTTGCCCCAGCGGGTCACGCTCATCGCCGCGGGAGCCGGGGGCGGCATCGCCGCCACCTTCAACACCCCGGTCGGGGGCGTGCTCTTCGCCCTGGAAATCCTGCTGCACGAGGTGAGCGTCCGCACCCTGGTCCCGGTGGCGCTGGCCACGGCCACGGCCACCTACCTGGGCCAGCTCTTCTTCGGGCCTCACCCTTCGTTCGTCATCCCCAGCTTCGAAACGCCGTACTTCGAACTCACGAACCCCTGGCTGCTCTTCGCCTACCTGGGGCTGGGGCTGCTCGCGGGCTTCGCCTCGGCGCTCTACATCCGCACGATCTACGGCTTCGAAGATTTCTTCAATCGCCGTTTCCGCCGCCGCCCCTACCTGCGGCATGCGGTGGGGATGGCGCTGGTGGGCGCCATCTTCGTCTTGCTGGCACGGTTTACCGGCCACTACTACACCCAGGGGGTGGGCTACGCGGCCGTGCAGGACGTGCTGATGGGCAGCCTGAACGGCTGGGGCTTCTTGCTGTTGCTTTTCGCCCTCAAGCTGGTATCCACCGGCCTGACCCTGGGGTCGGGTGCATCGGGCGGCATCTTCTCGCCGGGGCTGTTCATGGGGGCCACCCTCGGCGGCGCCTACGGCCTGATCCTGGCGCAGGTTTTCCCGACCCTGAACATCAGTCCGCCGGCCTTTGCGGTGGCGGGCATGGCCGGCCTCATCGGCGGCGCCACCGGC
>JALSIA010000173.1 GCA_026981865.1 Thermaceae bacterium | reverse complement strand
CGGTACGCTCCGCAACCTGGCCTTGGCCGAGGGCGAGGGCAGCAGCGGCGCGGCGGTGGCCAGCGGTGAGGCGCGGGCGCGGGTGCGCGTGGCCGAGGAGGTTTTCCTCTCGCGGCGCGCGACGATTGTGGGCCGTGTCTTCCTGGACGTGGCGCGCGACGGCCGCTACGACCCCGCCGTGGACGTGGCGCTTCCGGGCGCCCGGGTGGTGCTCACCGACGGCCGCCAGGCGGTTACCGACGCGGAAGGGCGGTACGCCTTCCGCGACCTGGAGGGCGGCATCTGGCTCGTGGCCCTCGACGCCGCCTCGGCCCCCTTCCCGCCGTTGCCCCACCCGGAAGCCCTGGGCGACGGTTACCGCCACCGGGTGGCGGCGTACGGCGTGACGGTCAGCGACTTCCCGCTCGCGGGGCCTCAGGGGACGATCGAAGCGGTGCGCTCCACGCAGGTCTTCTTCGGGCCCCTCACCCTGAGCAAAACGGTCGTCCCGCTCGGCGAGGGGCGCTTTCGGGTGGTGCTGCACCTCCTGAGCGACGAGGCCGTCCCCGGCCTTGCCGTGCGGGATCCGCTGCCCGGCGGGGGCGAGCGGGTCTTCGAGCTGGGCGATTTCGAGGGTGAACGAACCCTCACCTACGATCTGGAAGGCCGGCCCGTGCTGACCGATCCGGACGTTCGCTGGGGGTATGAACGATGATGGCGCTGAGGAGGTTTTGGATTACGGTCTTCTTCGCCGTACTCTCGGCGATGGCCATCGGTCAGGTGGGGAGCCACCCGCTGGTCGTGCCCGGCACCGAGCTGGGCTGGGAGTCGGCGCGGCTCGAGCTGGTGCTGCGCGTCACCGAACGCACCCCGCTCAAGCTCTCGGTCTTTTCGCCCGGATTCGACCCGGACGACTACCGCTCCCCCAACGAGCTGGGCGACGAGCGCTACGACGGGGGTGAAGGCGAGCTCAAGACGCTGCTGGAGATCTTCGACGCCGCGGGTGCGGTGCGCCTGCGCAAGACCTGGGGCGTCGAACCGCACCGCTGGTACAAACTCGTCGACGGCACGCTCTCGCCCGGCGACTACCTGATCACGGTCAAGTTCTTCGGCAACGGTAAGAACGCCCTCGCTTTCAAGCTGGAAGGCGATCCCGCCAAGGTGACCCTGCAAGTCGCCCCGGGCTCGATGCAGACCTACAACGTCCATGGGCCCAAATGGGTCTACCCCTTCGCGCTGGAAAAGCGCGGCTGGACGGCGCCGTTGGTCGTGGGCATCTACGACGGCGACGGGCCGAAGGAGCTCGAGGTGCGCGCCCGCAGGCCCGACGGCACCGAGGAGGCGCTGCCCTCGCCGCCCAACGGCGGCTGGGTGCGCTACCCCATCGAAGAGGCGGGCAGCTACCGCTTCGGCTTTCGCCAGCCCGAAGGTGCGAAGCAGTTCACCAACACCGTCGGCTTCGAGATCTTCCTGGGCGACGTGGCCGTCGAGGTCGTCGACGAGCAGGGTCGACCCGTAGAGGGCGCCGATTACGTGACGACGGGGTACTACGACCGCACCGTCCGCCTCACCAAGGTTCCCGAGGGCTGGACCCACGTGGCCACCGCCGCGACCTACGGTAAGAAACTGGCCGAAGACCGGATCCTCTTCGGGCCCGGCGGCGGCCGCGTGCGCTTCGTGCTGCGCCCCCGGACCGGTACCGTCGCGGTGCACGGTGTTGCCAGCTGCGCGTCCGAGAGCTTCGCTGCCCCCCTGATCCTTACGCTGGGCGACCGG
>JALSIA010000172.1 GCA_026981865.1 Thermaceae bacterium | reverse complement strand
GACCTTAAGCTCGCCCATCGAGTCCTTCTCGATCCTGTATTCCATCGTCGACCTCCAGTCCAGATTCTACGACCCGTTTGTTGGACAGGCGTCCTAGGCGCTAGGATGCGGTCATGTCGTTCGTGGACGTGGTGATCGTCGGCGCGGGACCGGTGGGGCTGGCTGCCGCGCTCGAGGTGGAACGGCTTGGGCTGAGCGGCGTCGTCTTCGAAGCGCGCCGGCCGGCCGCGAGCATCGAGGGGTTTCCCGCCCGCATGCCCTTCTTTTCCGAGGCGCGCAAGATCGAGATCGGCGGGCACCCCATGGCCGCCCTCGGGGCCAAGCCCACGCGCGAAGAGGCGCTGGTCTACTACCGGCGGCTCGCCGAGCGGCTGCGCGTGCCTCTGATCCACCGCACCCGCGTGACCGCGGTCGAGGGGGCGCAGGACGCCTTCCGCGTCCGCTTCGAAGGTCCCCATGGCCCGGGTGAGGTCTGGGGGCGCACGGTGGTCGTGGCCACGGGTTACTTCTTCAATCCCCGGCGGCTTAGCGTGCCCGGAGAGGGGGAGCCGATGGTTCGCTACGGCTACCGGGACGCGCTCGAGCACTGGGGGGACCGCGTCGTGGTGGTCGGGGGTTCGAACAGCGCGGTGGAGGCCGCGCTCGACCTCTGGCGCGCGGGGGCGGAGGTGACGCTGGTGCACCGCGGCGAGGCGCTGCGCCCGGGGGTGAAGTACTGGTTGCGACCGGACTTCGAGAACCGGGTTGCGGAGGGTTCGATCGCGGCGCGCTTTTCCACGCGGGTACTGGGTTTCGAGCCGGGACGGGTGCGGGTGGAGGGGCCGCAGGGGGAGGAGACGATCGAGGCCGACCGGGCGATCGTCCTCATCGGTTACCGCGCCGACGATGCGCTGCTGCGCACCGCGGGGGTCCGTTTCGAGGGCGGCCGACCGCGGCTCTCGGAGGCCTTCGAGACGAGCGTGCCCGGCCTCTATGCCCTCGGGAGCGCGGGGTACGGCGAGGACACCCGCAGTGTCTTCATCGAAAACGGACGCAAGCACGCACGGATCGCTGTGGCCGCGATCGCCCGCGGCCTGGGCCGCTGACCCCGCAGGCGAAGACCGGCGGTGGGGGCCACCGCCGGTCTCGGACGCGGGTGCGCAGGGAGATTACTTGTTCTCGTGTTCCTCGCCTTCTTCGACGTTGCCCACCGGATCGGTCTTCAAGTTGAAATTGATGTAGGCTTCGACGGGTCGTTCGGGCAGGCGGTACTCCACGTAAGCGTGCCCGGTGGCCTTGTGGCAGCCGTTGCAGCCTTCCACGGCGGCCGCGTAGTCCTTTTCGAACGCGGCCCAGTCCTTGCTGCGGATGTCCTTCTCGAGCGGATCCAGGTAGGCGTGCTCGAACGAGGCCAGCAGCGGCGCGTTCTTCGGACGGGTGATCTCGCCGACCTCCTGGATCTCGATGGCTTCCTTGAGCTGGTACTGCGCCAGACCCCAGTTACCGCCCTTGGCGGCGTAGTAGGTGTTGGCGAAGCGGTCGCCGTACTCGATCATGACCGTGCCCAGCCCCGGTTGGATCTTGGCGAGGGCGTTGACCCGATCTTCCAGCGATCCGTTGTAGATGTCCATGGTCTTTTCTGCGGCGAAAACGACGAGGATGAGACCGGCCAGTACGAGAGCCAAAACGTACAAACGCTTTTTCATCGGCGTCTCCTTTCACTGACCAATTTAAGCAGCGCGAAAGTCGTCGGCCAGGGGCCAAATGACACATGAATAGTG
>JALSIA010000171.1 GCA_026981865.1 Thermaceae bacterium | reverse complement strand
TTAATACGCGGTGCGGTTTTAGGCGTTGTTTTATTGATCGGACCGAGCCCGGGTTTGGGGCTGAGCGGTCCGGTCAGCCTGTTGCAGCTCGCAGGTCCCGATCAACTGACTTGTCTGAAGGACGAGGAGCGTTGATCCAATGGGTGTTCAGTGCGATGTAGATATGTGAGGCTGTACATGTGTGCTAGGGGGGTCGAATCCACAAGGCGCGCTACGGGCATAGCAGGGCCGCGAAAACCGCATCTTGTAGAATGTTCCCAGTGAAATGAAGATTCGTTCGGTCATCGCGTTGGCGTCGTTAATGCTGACAGCCACTCTGCTGGCAGCCTCGCTGTCTGCATTTCAACGCGCGCAGCTGCGGCTGGCCTGGCTGACCGACGTGGCCGGCCGGAACGTGCTCATCGTGCGGTTAGGTGATTCTTCCGGCGCCATCAAGCCCCCCGGGCGTGATTTCTTGACCTTTGTAAGCGAGCTCCCGGGTTTCGAACGCTACGCCCTCCGGGCCACCGGCGGGCGCCGTCCCAACGCCTTCGACTACTACACCCAGTACGTCTCCGAGGGGTATTTTTCGCTAAGGGGCTACCGGTTAGCGGACGGACGATGGTTGGCCCAGGACGCGAAGGAGGCCGTCGTGGGCTTCGGCTTGCGGGAGTTGCTGGGTCGTACGGTTGCGGTTAAGGGTCACGAGGTACGGGTCGTCGGGGTGCTCACCTCGATGGAGAATCGCGGCTGGCCCGACAGCGAGGCCGAGCAAACGGTCTTCCTGCCGTGGCGCTTGGGTCGGGGACTGCCCACCTTCTTTGTAGAGTTTTCGAGCGAACAGGCGGCGCGGGATGCCTTGCCGATCCTGCAGCGCTGGCTGCAGGACCATGGCCATGATGCTTACGAGGCCAGACCCTTGGCCAACCTGTACGGCCTCGAGCTGCGACGAAAACTCCGCAACGTCCTCGGCGGCGCGATGCTGTGGGGCGTCCTGGCGGCCGCCTTGGTGGCCGGGGCCAACCTGGCCACCTTCCAGCTGGCGCGGGCACTCGAGCGCATCCGGGAGCTGGGCGTCCGCCGGGCGGTTGGCGCTTCGCGTCGCGATGTACTGCGCGAAGCGCTCGCCTCCGCGGCGGTCTTGGCCGCCTTGGGCCTGGCGCTGGGCCTACCCCTGGCCTGTGCGCTCGCCGGATGGTTCGAAGCGCGCACCGGTCTGGATGCCCGCCTCACTCCGGTCGCGGCCGGGGGCACGGTACTGGGATTGCTTTTCCTGGCGCTCGCCTCCGCCTACCTGCCCGCCCGCTGGGCCGCGGGCCAGCCCCCCGCGTGCGCGGTGCGAGGCTTCGCCGCCAGCCTGCCGCAGAAGCGCTTGGGTTTAGCGGTTATGAGCCTTGCGCTGGGCATGGCCGCCCTGGTGGTGCAGCTCGGCGTGAGCCGCTCGGCCGACGAGCACACCCGCAAGCTCGTGGGGGACCTTTCCATCGACACCGCCGTTTACTCCTCCTTTCTCTTCATAAGCTCCCGGTCGCTGACCGACCCCCGAGGAGTGGCGCCGCTCAATCACGGCGACTACGAGGCTCTCCTGATCTCTCCACTGGCCGCTGAGCTGCGCGCGCATGCCTACGTGGAGGCCTACAGCGGTCCACTAGCGGGCCCTGCAGGGGAGACGTACACCTACGTGCGAGCCTACGAGGGCGCCTATCCCGAACTGGCCGGCGCACGTCTGCTCGCAGGCCGCTGGCCTCGCCCAGGAAACAACGAGGCGGCGATCGGTTACGAACTCGCCGAGAGGCTCTTCGGCCGTACCGATGTTCTCGGGCTGAAGCTC
>JALSIA010000170.1 GCA_026981865.1 Thermaceae bacterium | reverse complement strand
AGACCGGGGACGCGGGGATGGACGAGGGCGGCGAGAAGGCGGAGCTCTACGGTCCGGTGGTCAACCTGGACGAAGCGGCCATGACCTTCGAGCTCGGCGGTTTCCGGGTCGACTACGGCAGCGCCAACCTCGAGGGCACGCTGGCCGAGGGGGCTTACGTCGAGGTGAAGGGTACGTTTGACGCCGACGATCCCGCGTTGATCCACGCCACCAAGGTGGAGGTCAAGTACGAGGACGGCGGCGAGGGTTCGAGCTACGGCGAGGTCAAGGGGCCGGTCGAGGCCATCGACACGGCCGCGATGTGGATCACCGTGGCGGGCCAGACCTTCTGGGCCGACGCGGGCACCCTCGTCAAGCAGGACGACCCCGACGGCCCGCTCAGCTTTGATCAGGTGCAGGTCGGCGACTGGGTCGAGGTCAAGTACGGCGACGCCACCGACGCCGACGGCCGCTACTACGCCACCAAGATCGAGGTCAAGGGCGGGATGGACGACGGTGAGGGCCACGAGGGGTACCACGAGCTCGAGGGCGCGGCCACCAACGTGGACGCCGCGGCGATGAGCTTCCAGCTCGGTGGTTACACCGTGGTCGTGAACGACGCTACCGCCTACGAGGTCTTCGACAGCTACGCCGACGCAGCGACCTTCTGGGGTCAGATCAGCGACGGTGACAAGGTCGAGGTCAAGGGCGCCGTGGACGCGAACGGCAACTTCCTGGCGAGCAAGATCGAGCTCGACAACTGACTCCGACACCATCGTGCACCTGCTTTCCGCGCCGCCGCGGGGCCAGTGGACCCCGCGGCGGCGTTTACCTGGCGTTAACGCCGCCCCCCTAGGCTTTGTAAGGGAGGGAACGTTTATGCGATGGAGAAGATGGACGCTCGCGTTGGTCGTGCTCCTCAGCCCGGTGCTGGCGGCCAAGGGGTACGACGTCGGCGGCCGCATCGTCTACGAAGCCAAGGGGCCGATCGGCGCGTTCAAAGGGGAGAACACCGCGGTGAGCGGCGCGCTGACCTGGGACCCGGAGCAGCAGACCGCCTCGGGCCGCGTCTGCGTGGACCTGACGGCCTGGGACTCGGGCGAACCGCTGCGCGACAAGCACACCCGCACCATGTTCGAGGCCGACGTCGATCCGGAGGCCTGCTTCGAGCTCGAGGGCGTGCGCCCCGGCGCGGCGGCCGACGAGATCGTCCTGGTGGGCCGGCTTTCGATGCACGGCGTCACGTTGCCGCTGGAGATTCCCGGCAAGCTGGTGCAGAAGGCGGACGGCCGGCTCTTCTTCGCGGGCTACTTCGAGACACGGATCACCGACTGGGGGATGAAGCGGCCCAGCATGATGGGCTTCAAGGTGCGGGATCGGGTCAAGGTGTGGGTCTACGGTGAGGGGGTGCCGCAATGAGGCTGCCTCGCTGGAGCTGGCTCGCGTTGCTCCTGCTCCTCGGCCTGGTGCTGGCCGAAGGCGGACGCTACCTCTGGGTGACCGTGGACCCCGAGACGCAGGCGCTGGGCCTCTCCGACGGCTCACCGCTGCCGGCGGGGCTCGAGGGCCGCGTCGTACCCGGGCAGTTCGTCGAGGTGAAGAACGGCCGCTTCGAGATCAAGAAGGACTGGCGGCCGCCGCTGGACATCGAGAAGACCTTCGCACCCCAGGACGCGCGCCGCGTCGTTTTCAGCCACGAACGGCACTTTGCGGCGTTGGGGGCCAAGGGGGCCGCCTGCGAGACCTGCCACGCCAGCCTGGACGAGGCCGTGAGCTGGCCCAGCCTGGCGCCCGACCCGGCGCTCGAGCCCCACGCCGAGGCCTCTCAGGGGCGGTTTTGCTCGACCTGCCACGACGGGCAGCA
>JALSIA010000169.1 GCA_026981865.1 Thermaceae bacterium | reverse complement strand
TGCTGGCCGCCGCCGCGACCCGCGGCGAGGTGCTGCTCGAGGGCGCCCGCCCCGAGCACATGGACGCGTTGCTCTCGAAACTCAAGAACGCCGGCCACACCGTCGTCACCGGCACCGACTGGGTGCGTCTGAAGAGCACGCCCGATCCCGAACCCTTCGACGTGGACGCCCGCGAGTACCCCGGCTTCCCCACCGACCTGCAGCCACCGGTGACCGCCTACCTGGCCACCGTGCCCGGCGTCAGTCTGGTGCGCGACCTCGTCTACCCCGACCGCTTCACCCACGTGGGCGAGCTCGCCCGCCTGGGCGCGGAGCTGCACCTCAAGGAGCGGGTGCTGGCGGTGCACGGGCGCGGCCTCACCGGCGCGCGCATCAAGGCCTTCGACATCCGCGGCGGCGGGGCCATGATCATCGCCGCGCTGGCCGCCGAGGGCGAGACGGTGATCGAGGGCATGCAGCACATCCGCCGCGGCTACGAAGACCTCGAAGACCGCCTGCGCCAGCTGGGCGCGGGCGTCTACGCCGAGCCGGTGCGGCTCGAGCAGGCGGCGGACTGATCGTTTCTGTAGACCACGTAGGGGCGGGTTTCAAACCCGCCCCTACCGCGTGGCGCCGTCAGGCAACCGGTCATGTCGGCGTTCGACGGCGGCTCCGCCGTTGCTCAACGCCGGTGCGCGGGGTCGGGGCACCGCGCGAAACCGCTTTACGTAAGCGGGCGGCAAACACTGCTAGCGCTCCCCGGGAACGTGAAATACCGGATCGGTCGGGCTCCGGAGGTCGCTGTAGAAACCAAGCTGACCCTTCGCGTTCTCTACCCGGGCATAGAAGTAGTGGTGGCGCCCCCCCGACGGGCAGTTGCTCAGCTGGGGGTCGCGGTCGTCCGGGCCGATCGGCGGGAGTTCCAGGTCGAAGCTGGCGCCCTCGTGGGCTCCCAGGTCTTTGAAATCAGCTACGTAGACTTGATCCAGGGACGCCCGGGCGTTGCAAAAGTAGTTGTTGTACCAGACCCGTAGCTTTTCGTGGGGCGACCGGGGCGTCCACGTCACGTGGACACGCATGTTCCCTAACTGCTCCACCCGGAACGCGCGCGGAGCCGGAGGCAGGGTCGATGCCGCGGGGCCGTACCCGCTAAGCACCCCCGGCTGGTCCGGGTCGTACGCCGCCACGCGGTAGCGCCAGACAGGCTCGTCGGCGCTTCCACCCTGTACGAGACCGGCTTCCCGGAAGCGCACCCAGTCCCCGGTACCGTTCAAGGTCCTGACCGGCTCGAACGCCTGGGTCCCGTGCACCCTCTCGACGACATAGCGCAGCCCGCGACGGGTCTTTACGGCAACCTGAACGGAGCCGTCTGGGTCGACGGTCACCTCCGGCGCCGACGGAGCGGCCGGCGCGTTGAACCGCGCCAGCGACCAGCGGCGGCTTCCGGCCCTGCGGATACGGTAGGCCACGAGCCGGTCTTGCGGCCCGTCGAGAAAACGTGCCGTTTCCGAGGACGCGGTAACGGAGCCAACGATCCGGTAGGCGCCGGGGATCGCGTCCACTTCTGCGCGGGCTACTTCGTAGGTCGCTCCCGGCTCTGCGGCCCACAGCAGCTCTACCCCGTCGGACAGCACCCGCAGGCTGGGCGTGGGGGCGGGGGGCACCCGGGCTCCCGGTAGCCGGGGCCGCAGGACCCACAGGCTCGTACTCGTCGATTCTTTGTGGTTGCCCACCTTATCGGGCCCGCCGCCCCACAAGAACACCGCATCGAGGTTTTCGGCGTACACCGGCTCCCCCATGAACGGCGGGGGGTTCTGGGTAGGTAGCTGCTCCCACCGATCCGCCTCGATGTCGTACCGCCACACCGACAAGGGGCCTGGA
>JALSIA010000168.1 GCA_026981865.1 Thermaceae bacterium | reverse complement strand
GCCGCGACCACACCACCGTCCTCTACGCCACCCAGAAGATCGGCAAACTGCTCGCGGAGGACGCCGAGCTGCGCCGCACCGTCGAGGGGTTCGAAAGCAGGTGGGCCGGCCGTGGATAACCCTGCCTATAACCCTGGGGAAAGCCTGTGGAAGACCCTGTGGACAACCGCGGCCGCGGCCGCCCTGTGGAGAAGCCCGGTGCCCTCCCCAGGTTTTCCGCAAAGCGCAGGGGCTTGTCCCCAGCGGCCTCCCCAGGACGCCTTGCGTCTCCTGCGGGTCCGAAGCGGCTTTTCCACAGTATCCCCAGGCCCTACGGTTACGACTACGGTATCTTTAAGCTTAAGGAACTTCGTCACCTTCCTTTAAGAACGGAGGACGTATGCAGGTTCGCTTGCCCAAACGCACCTTTGCCGAAGCGCTCGGCATGCTCGAGCGCATCATCCCAGGCCGCGCCAGCAACCCTGCCCTTACCCACCTGCGCTTCGAGGTTGCGGAGGGCGGTCTGCGGCTCCAGGGCTCGAACGGGGAGCTCGACCTGGAGCTCGTGGTGCCCGCCGAGGTCGAGGGGGAGGCGGTCCGCCTGGTTCCCGGCCAGCTAATCGGCCAGGTGGTGCGCAACCTCCCCGGCGAGCTGGTGGAGCTGGGGATCGAGGAGGGGCAGCTCACGATCGAGAGCGGTTCCTTCGCCACCCGCCTCACCACGGCCGACCCCGCCGAGTTCCCCCCGCTGGCCTTCGAGGCCGAGAGCGTGGCCCGCCTTCCGGCGCGCGAGCTGGGGCGGGCGCTGGCGCGGGTGCGCTACGCCGCCAGCGGCGAGGACTACCGTGCCATCTTCCGCGGGGTGCAGCTCGAGCTGCACCCGACGCGGTTGCGCAGCGTCGCCTCCGACGGCTTCCGGCTCGCCCTCTACGACCTGGAGCTCGCCCTCGACGCCGAGCGCAAGTTCGTCGTGCCGGCGCGCAGCGTCGACGAGATCGTGCGCGTCCTCGAACGCACCGAGGGCGAGGTCGCCTTGGGGTTGCTCGGCGGCCACCTCACCCTCGCCGCCGAGGGGTTCCGCATGGCCGCGGCGCTGATGGAGGGCGAGTTCCCCGACTACGAGCGGGTGATTCCGCCCGAGTTCGCCCTGGAGGCCGAGATCGACGCCGCCGCCCTCAAGGACAGCCTCAAGCGCGTCAAGGTGCTGGCCGATCGCAACAATCACCGGGTCGACTTGGTTTTCGAGGACGGGCGGCTCGAGGTGGTGGCCGAGGGCGACTACGGACGTGGCGTCGAGCGGCTCGAGGTGGACGCCCGGGGCGAGGCGCAGATGGTGCTTGCCTACAACGCCGAGTACCTGGAGGGGGCGCTGGGCCCGATCGCCGGCAAGGCGCGCCTGCGCTTCTCGGGGGCGGCCAGCCCCAGCGTGGTTCAGGACGCCGAGGACGCCGGCTACCTGGCCGTCGTGGTCCCTCTGCGGGTTTAAGCTGAGGGGCGGAGGTGGCCATGACCACAATCGTCGAAGTAAGCGCACGCGAAGTCCTGGACTCCCGCGGCAACCCCACCGTCGAGGCCGAAGTGACGCTGGAGGGCGGGCAGATCGGGCACGCGATGGTGCCCTCGGGCGCCTCGACCGGTGAACACGAGGCCGTGGAGCTGCGCGACGGCGGACCGCGGTACGGAGGCAAAGGGGTGCTTCAGGCGGTCGCCAACGTGAACGAGCGCATCGCCCCCGAGATCATCGGGATGAACGCCCTCGACCAGGAAGGCATCGACCGGGCGATGCTCGACCTCGACGGCACCCCCAACAAGGCGAACCTGGGAGCCAACGCCATTCTGGCGGTCTCCCTGGCGGTTTCGCGCGCCGCCGCCGAGGCCGTGGAGCTGCCGCTCTTCGCCTACCTGGGCGGGGTTCAGGGGGTCACCCTGCCGGTGCCGCTGATGAACGTGATCAACGGCGGTCAGCACGCCGACAACCGCGTGGACTTTCAGGAGTTCATGCTCGTGCCTGCGGGAGCCCCCAGCTTTCGCGAGGCGCTGCGGTACGGGGTGGAGACCTTCCACGCACTGAAGGGGGTGCTGAAGAAGCGCGGCTACGGCACCAACGTGGGCGACGAAGGGGGGTTCGCCCCCAACCTGAAGAGCAACGAGGAGGCCGTCGAGGTGCTGCTCGAGGCCATTCAGGCCGCCGGCTACAAGCCGGGGGAGGAGATCTCGATCGCCCTCGACCCGGCCGCGAGCGAGTTCTACAAAGACGGCAAGTACCACCTCGAGGCCGAGGGTAAGGTGCTCGGTAGCGACGAGATGGTCGAGTACTGGGCCGAATGGGTGGAGCGCTTCCCCATCGTTTCGCTCGAGGACGGCCTCGACGAGAACGACTGGGAGGGTTGGAAGCAGCTCACCGAGCGCCTCAGGGGGAAGGTGCAACTCGTCGGCGACGACCTCTTCGTCACCAACCCCGAGTTCCTGGTGCGCGGCATTCGCGAGGGGGTGGCCAGCGCTATCCTGGTCAAGCTCAACCAGATCGGGACGCTTTCGGAGACGCTCGAGACCGTACGGCTGGCGCACCGCAGCGGCTACCGCACGGTGATCTCGCACCGTTCGGGCGAGACCGAAGACAGCTACATCGCCGACCTGGCGGTGGCGGTGAACGCCGGCCAGATCAAGACGGGTTCCGCCTCGCGCTCCGACCGCCTGGCCAAGTACAACCAGCTCCTGCGCATCGAGGAGGCGCTGGGCGCGGCCGCCCGCTTCCTGGGGTACGATGCTTTCTAAGCGCACCAAGATCGTCGCCACCATCGGGCCCGCCTCGCGCGACCCCGAGGTGCTCGCGGGCATGATTCGGGCTGGGCTCAACGTGGTGCGGCTCAACTTCAGCCACGGCCGCCCCGAGGACCACCGCGAGACCGTCGAGATGGTGCGCGCCGCCGCGGAGCACGCCGCCCGGCCCGTCGCCATCCTGCAGGACCTGCAGGGGCCCAAGATCCGCGTCGGCCGCTTCGCCGAAGGGAAGGCGGTGCTCAAGGCGGGCCAGCCCTTCGTGCTCACCACCGCCGACGTCACCGGCGACGAGCACCGGGTCTCGGTGAGCTACAAGGGGCTGGTGGGCGACGTCGAACCGGGCCAGGTGCTGCTGCTCGACGACGGGCGGCTGCGGCTGCGGGTGGATCGGGTCGACCACGCGGCGGGCGAGATTCACACCGTCGTCGAGGTGGGGGGCGTGCTCTCGGACCAGAAGGGGATCAACATCCCCGGGGCCGACCTCTCGATCCCGGCGATGACCGACAAGGACATCGAGGACCTGGCGCTGGGGGCCGAGCTGGGGGTGGACTGGGTCGCGGTCAGCTTCGTACGCAGCCGCGACGACCTGCTGCTCGCGCGGCACTACATGAACCGCCTGGGGCACGACGCCAAGCTGATGGCCAAGATCGAGAAACCGGGCGCGGTGCAGCGCTTCGACGAGATCCTGGCCGAGGCCGACGGCGTCATGGTCGCCCGCGGCGACCTCGGGGTGGAGATGCCCCCCGAGGAGGTGCCGATCGTGCAGAAACGGCTGATCCGGCGCACCCGCGCAGCGGGCAAGCCGGTGGTCACGGCCACCCAGATGCTCGAGTCCATGATCCACAGCCCCAGCCCCACGCGCGCCGAGGCCTCGGACGTGGCCAACGCCATCTTCGACGGCTCCGACGCGGTGATGCTCTCGGCCGAGACCGCGGTGGGGGAGTACCCGGTCGAGGCCGTGGCCATGATGGCGCGGGTGGCCCGCGCCGTAGAGGGCTCCCCGGAGTACCAGAACGCCCAGCGGATCCTGCGGCCCGAGCCCGAACACAACACCCAGGACGCGATCGCGCTGGCGGCCACCGAGGTCGCCGAGTCGCTGCCGGCCAAGGTGATCGTCGTCTTCACGGCGTCGGGCTCCTCGCTGTGGCGGGTGGCCCGCTACCGCCCCGGGGTGCCCATCCTGGCGCTCACGCCCAACGCCCGGGTGCGCCAGCAGCTGGTGCTGGCCTCGGGGGTCTACACGGCCACCGCGCCCGACCCCACGAGCACCGACGAGATGGTCGCCGAGGCCGTCGACTTCGTCAAAAGCGCGAAGCTGGCCGATGTGGGCGACCGCATCGTCATCACCGCGGGGGTGCCCTTTGGCGTCCGCGGTTCGACGAACATGGTCTGGGTGGAACAGGTGAAGTAACCGTGCGGGTGCGTTACGCCCGGGCCCGGGAGGGCGCGGGGCCGCCGCCGGCCGCGGCGCTGGCCCTGGCCGCCGAAGCGCTGCTGCGCCTGGGCGACCGGCCCGAGCCCGAGGCGCTTGCCGACGAGGATCGCCTGCGGCGGGCCCTGGAGCGCGTCGCCCGCGAGGCGGGGGAGGCCGACCCCCGGGCCGCCGCGGCGAAGACGCTGGAGTTCCTGCGCGACCGGGGGTGGATCGAGCGGGCAGGCGGCGGGGAGCTGCGGCTCCAGGCCCACCCCGAGCTGCTGCGCCTGGCGGCGCTGCGGGCTTTGCGGGCGCTGCTGCCGCACGCACGCCCCTCCGGCGGCGCCTGGCCCCGCACCGGGATGCGGGGGCCCCACGAGCCCCACGGCCCGGAGCGGCCTTGGCGCTGGGGGGAGCCGCTGCAGCTCGACGCCGCGGCGACCCTGAAGGCGGGGCTGCTGCGGGGCGGGCTGACGCTCGCCGACCTGCGGGTGCGCGAGGGCGAGGGCGGCCGCCGCTCCGCCGTGGCGCTGCTCCTCGACTGTTCCCACTCGATGGTGCTGTACGGGGTCGACCGCTTCGGTCCCGCCAAGCGGCTGGCGTTGGCGCTGCACCATTGGTTGGGGCGCGAAGGCGACCGCCTTCGGGTCGTCTGCTTCCACGACGTCGCCGTACCGGTGGCGCCCGAGCGCCTTCCCTTCCTGCACGCCCTCCCCTCGCACACCAACACCGCTGCGGCGCTCGAGGCCGCCCGGGAATGGCTGCGTCGCCAGGGCGACGTGCGCCGGCGGGCGGTGCTGGTGACCGACGGCCGTCCCACCGCGGTGCTGCGCCCCGACGGCCGGGTTTACAAGAACGCGTGGGGGCGCGACCCCGAAATCGAGCGCACCACGCGCGCGGCGGCCGCGCGCCTGCGCCGGGCGGGCGCGGAGCTCGACGTCTACATGCTTGACGACGAACCCCAGGCGCTGGCGCGGGTGCGCGAGCTGGCCCGCACCGCCCGGGGGCGGGCGTTCCAGGTCGACCCCGAACAGCTCGGGCGCCGGGTCCTCACCGATCTGATGCGGGCCGCGCGGTAGACTGGGGGCATGCGCCGTTGGTGGCAGGCCGCCTGGGTGACGGGCGTGCTCGAGGGGTGGTCGCGGAGCGTGCGGGTTTGGACGCACCGCGCGCCGGCCTGGGTCTGGGAGCGCCGACAGGCGCGTACGCCGCTCTCGCTCGACCTCCCCTACTATCCGGCGCGCGGTGCCCGCGGGATCGAGCTCGTGCCCAAGGACGCCTACCTGCAGGAGGTCGAGGACCTCTTGTTCGCCTGCACCGCGCCGCCGGAAGAGCGGCGGTAGACTTGGAACGATGAAGCACCTGCTGGCTCTACGGGATGCGCACTGGGACGAATGGGAGCGTCTGTTGGGGCACCCCTTCCTGCAGCGTCTGCGCGGCGGCGAGGTGTCCGAGCGCAGCGTCTACGCATGGATGGAGCAGAACTACCACTTCGTCGAGGGGTTGCTGGAGTTGCAGGCGCGCCTGGTGCCCCGCGCCCCCCGCGCCCACCGGCTTGTGCTCGCCCACGGTCTGGTGAGCATCGTCGAGGATCTCGACTGGATGGCCATCCAGCCCATCGACCCCGCCGCCCCCGCTCACCCGGCGCGGGAGCGCTACCTGGCCTTCCTGCGCCTCCTGGATCAGGAGCCCTACCCGGTCAGCGTCGTCGCGCTGTGGGCGGTCAACCGCGTTTTCCACGACGCCTGGAGCAGCGCCGCACCCAGCGGCGGCCCCTTCGTCGACCTGGTGGAGCACTGGACGGCCCCCGAGTTCCACGCCTACCTGCACGACCTCGCCGAAGTGGCCGAGGAGGCGTGGCTGGCCGCCAGCGATGCGGAGCGTCAGCGGGTGCACGCCCTCGTCGGCGAGATCCTGCGCCTCGAGTGGGGCAGCTGGGACATGGCCCAGGCCTTCGCCGGGCACTACGGCTAGCCCGGGCCGGCCTCCACGCGTCCCGACCAGACCGTAACCGCCGTTCCCCACAACTCCACCCGATCGCCGCGCAGGCGCAGCTCCAGCGCGCCCCCGCGGGCCGAGGCCTGGTAGGCACGCAGGCGGTCCTTGCCCAGCGCCGCGGCCCAGTAGCGCGCCATGCGCGCGTGGGCCGAGCCGGTGACCGGGTCTTCGTTCACCCCCAGCGCGGGCGCGAAGAAGCGTGAGACGATGTCGTGGGCGCCGCTTTCGTCGCGGGCGCTCACGACCACGCCCCGGGCGGGCAGCTTCGCCAAGCGCGCGAAGTCGGGCTCGAGCGCCCGCACCGCGGCCGCGTTTTCGAGCACCACGATCCAGTCGTCCTCGGAGCGGCCGCTCCAGACCGGCCGCACCCCGCCCAGCGCCGCCGCAAGCTCCTCGGGAGCGGCGGCCGCTTCGGGCTCGGGCGCGGGGAAATCGAGGCCGATCCGCGCCCCCTCACGCGTCGCGTAGAGCCGTCCGCTCCGGGTCTCGAAGGCGAGGCGCGGCTCTGGGTGCTCGAGGTGGCGCCAGAGCACGTGGGCGCTCGCCAGGGTGGCGTGGCCGCAGAGGTCCACCTCGGTCTTGGGGGTGAACCAGCGCAGCCGCCAGGCGGACCCCTCGGGCCAGAGGAAGGCCGTTTCCGATAGGTTCATCTCCCGGGCGAGGGCCCGCATCCAGGCCGGGTCCGCGGGTGAGGGGAGCACGCAGACGGCCGCGGGGTTGCCCGCGAAGGGGCGGTCCGTGAAGGCGTCCACGCCGAAGAGGCGGCTCACGCCTCCTCCAGCACCACCAGCGCCCGCGCCTGCACGTGTTCCGGGGCCAGCCCCTCGCTGGTCTTGAAGGCCACGCTTACGTCGGCGGGCTCGAGCCCGCACAGCTCGGCGATGCGCCGGCGCATCGCCTCGCGGTAAGGGGCCAGCTTGGGGCGGTCGAGCGTCACCACCGCGCGCACCTGGCGCACCCGGCCGCAGCGGGGGCGCTCGCAGGCGAGCGGGTGGGCGCCGGCGAGCTCGAGCACCCGCTCGAGCAGCTCGGCCCCCGCAAGCCCCGCCCACCGCCGGTCGGTGTCGGGAAAGACCTCGCCGATGTCCCCCGCGCCGACGGCGCTCAGCACCGCATCGGCGACCGCGTGCAGAAGAGCGTCGCCGTCGGAGTGGGCCACCGGTCCGCGGTCGGTGGCGACCTCCACCCCTCCCAGCCGCAGCTTCCGGCCCGGTTCGAGCCGGTGGGCGTCTTCACCGAATCCGATCCACATGCCTCCATCCTAAGGTCCCCGGCTTGTGACGCGCATGTGACGCTGACCCTGGAAGGATGAAGCCGGAGGTAACGCGATGAAGAACCGCTATGTTTTCCAGACCCTGGGCCTGCTGCTGGTGTTGGCGGCTTGCGGTACGCAGCCGCCGCCCAACCAAACACTCGAGCTCGACGGAACCTTTGGCAGCGGCGGTGTGGCCGTGGCCGCCGATGCCGGCGCGGCGGGTTCGGGTGACGCGGCCTACGCCATCGTCGTGGATGCGGACGGGATCCTGCTCGCGGGCCATGGCTGCGCGGCGGCCGACCCAACGTGCTGGATTTCCGCTTCCAACAGCTGGGTCGCCGCGGCCTGGCGGTTCACCCCGGAAGGCGCGTCCAACCCCGGCTTTGCAGCGTCCGGCGTTTTTCAGGACGCCGACGCAGCAGGGGGAGGGCAGGCCAACATCATCTTCGATGCGCTGGGCAGACCCGGCGGCTTCCTTCTGGCCGGAGGGGGCAAGAATGCTGCCGGCGACCTCGACGCCGTGCTCTGGGCGCTCGCTGAAGACGGCGAGCTGGACCCCACGACCTTCGCGAGCGGAAAGGCGGTGGTGTCGGACCTGGTTTCCGCGGGTTACCACGACTTTGTCCACGCCGTATCCAAGGACGCGGGCGGCTACTGGATGGCCGGCGGCGTGGGCTCGTCCGCGAGCGACTACACCATGGCGGTTTGGCGCCTCCAGGCCGACGGCGCCCCCGACACGAACTTCGACGGCGACGGAGTTTTCAACGATCCTGCACACTCCATGGAGTACGTCAGCGATCTAGCGATCCTCCCGGGCGGTGCGCCCTTGGCGGTGGGCGAGGGCTACGGAACCCACCAACCCCTGGTCTGGAAGTTGCGTCCGGAAGGAGGGTTCGACACCACCTTCGCCGGCGGCCGGGTGGAGCTGCCCACCCCCGAAGGCAGCGGTGCGGCCCTGGCGCTGGCCCTGGACGGTGCGAAGGTCTTGGTCGCCGGCTACGCCAGCATCGCCGGCGTTCCCCACCTGGCCTTGTGGCGGCTGACGCCCGACGGAACGCTCGACCCGGAGTTTGGCAGCAACGGTCTGCGCGTGCTCGAGGGAACCTCCCCGGCCAACTACCACGACGGGTTGGTTGACCTGGCCGTGGACGAACAGGGCCGCTACTGGCTGGTCGGTGGTGTGACGAGCGACGCCGGCGACCTCGACATGGCCGTCTGGCGGCTGCTGCCCTCGGGCGAGCTGGATCCCCATTTCTGCGGCGGCGGTCCCTGCACCTTCGACAACGCCGCCGGCGGTTACGGCGACGACTGGGGCACCGCGCTGGTGCTCACTCAGAACGCGGTCTACGTTGGGGGATGGAGCTGGGACGGTACGAGCCGTGACGCCGTGGTGTGGAAGCTCGGTCTGGTGGACACCTCCCGCTGACCGGTCCTCCGCAGCCACCGCCGGCCCCTGGGGCCGGCGGTATATTTAAGCATGCCCACCTACGACGAAGCCCTCGAGCTGATGCACGCCTGGACCCCGTCCGAGTCCCTGCGGCGGCACATGTACGCCGTCGAGGCCGCGATGCGCGCCTACGCCCGCAGGTTCGGTGAGGACGAGGAAACCTGGGCCATCGCCGGGCTGATCCACGACTTCGATTGGGAGAAGCACCCCGAGACCCACCCCAACAAGGGGGCGGACCATCTGGAGGCGCTGGGATGGCCCGCCGAGATCGTGCGCGCGGTGCGCGCCCACGCCCCCGAGCGAAGCGGCGTGGAGCCCGAGACCCTGATGGAGCGCGTCCTCTACGCCTGCGACGAGATCACCGGCCTCATTACCGCCGCGGTCTACGTGCGCCCCGACCGTTCGATCCACACCCTCACGGTCAAGAGCCTCAAGAAGAAGTTCAAGGACAAGTCCTTCGCCCGCGGGGTGGACCGCGAGATGGTCAAACGCGGCGCGGAGCTCTTGGGTGTGGAGCTGTGGGAGCACGTCGGCTTCGTGCTCGAGGCCATGCAAGCCGACGCCGAGCGGCTGGGTTTGGCCGGCGCGGCGTCTGCACAGGGCTAGGCGGAGCCGCCTAGGCCCAGCTGCCCAGGCAGGAAGAAGCCCTCGTCGAGCGTCATCCAGGGGTCTTGGGTGACGATACGGTAGCGCACCCGGCCCGAAAAGCGGGCCGCGTCCTCGCGCGCCCAGCGTTCGGGGCCGCCCGGGGCCCCCGGGTCGGGGGCGGGCCAGGGGCCGGTTCCGGCGCGCACGACGAACCGCACCCCGCCCCCCACCACCAGCCAGACGGCCACCAGCCGCGGCGCCAGCCCGGCCAGGCCGCCCGCGGGCCAGTCGGCCCGGCGCACCTCGCCGCTGCCGGAAGCCACGATCCAGAGCGAGGGCGGCGCGCTCACGACTCGGGCGGGTTGGGGCCCCAGAGGAAGCCCGCGATCACCGAGAAGCCGAGCGCGATCATGAAGGCGTTGACGGGGGGGTTCCCCTGCCAGACCAGATAGCCCAGGTAGAGCCACGCCCCCACGAGAAGGAGCAGGGCCAGTACGCGTCGGAGCGGCATGCCCCTACGTTACCAGGAACCAGACGCCGACCCCTGCGAGGACCAGGGACGAGGCGATCCAGAGCGGGTAGACGCGGGCGAAGGCCGGCACCCGCGCGCGCAGGACGACCCCGATCAGGGCGTCGATCATCCCCAGGGCGACGAGGAAGGCGCCAATGAGCGGGTTTGTTTCCATGAAAGCTATCATACGATCCCCACCATCCGCCTGCAAAAGTGGCTATACTTACGACAAGCCATCCGGCCCGCGCTTCGGCGCCTGGAGTTTTTCATGAACGAATCCCCACAGCAAAAAGTCAAGCCTGCGGACTGGGTGCCCCTGGTCCGCCCCTTCGCCCGGCCGCAGCTCTGGCGCAGCCTCGGCCAGGTGCTGACCAGCTACCTGCCCTTCCTGACCCTGTGGTACCTGGCCTACCGTGCGCTCGAAGTGCACTGGGGCCTGACCCTGGCGCTCGACCTTGCCGCCGCCTTCTTCCTGGTGCGCATCTTCATCCTGCAGCACGACGCCGGCCACGGTTCCTTCTTCAAGAACCCCCGCGCCAACGACGTGCTGGGCTTCGTGAGCGGGGTGCTCACCCTGACCCCCTACGGCTACTGGCAGCACGCCCACGCGCGGCACCACGCCACC
This sequence comes from Thermaceae bacterium, assembly GCA_026981865.1. Taxonomy (GTDB): domain Bacteria; phylum Deinococcota; class Deinococci; order Deinococcales; family Marinithermaceae; genus Oceanithermus. Next base: position 2,261 of record JALSIA010000168.1, on the reverse strand, counting down.
AGCGGCAACCTCGACAAGCGCGGCGTCGGCGACATCTACACGATGACGACCGAGGAGTACCTGGCGGCCACCCCCTGGCAGCGCTTCAGCTACCGCGTCTACCGCAACCCCTTCGTGATGTTCCTGATCGGGCCGATCTGGGTCTTCATGCTCAGCTACCGCCTCCCCCTCGGCTACGGCAGCGACAAGCCGAAGGTGCGCGCCAGCGTTTGGTGGACCAACCTGGCGCTGGCCGGCCTGGTGGGTCTCGTCTTCGCCGTCTTCGGCTGGAAGGCCTTCCTGCTCGTCTACCTGCCCGTCCAGTACTTCGCGGCGATGCTCGGCATCTTCCTCTTCTACGTTCAGCACCAGTTCGAAGACGCCTACTGGGAGCCCGACCCCCGCTGGGAGTACCTGAAGGCAGCGATGGAGGGCAGCACCTACCTGAAGCTGCCGCGCCTGCTGCAGTGGCTGACCGGCAACATCGGGCTGCACCACGTGCACCACCTGGCCCCGAAGATCCCCAACTACCGCCTGCAGGAGGCCCACGACCGCATCGAGCTGATGAAGGCCGCCCCCACGGTCACCCTCGGCGACGCCTTCAAGATCGCCTTCGCCGACCTGCACCTCTACGATGCCGGCCAGGACCGCCTCGTCGGTTTCCGTGAGGTAGCGGCGCGGGTGCGCGCCGCGGACCGCGAGCGCAGCCGCGGCGAGCGCACCGTCCAGTAGGCCCCCGCCGCGACCGGAAAAACCGCCGGTCTGCGGCGGTTTTTCCGTGGTCGTGCCCACGCTTTAACGCGCGCGGATGCATCTCCTGGTGCATACCTGCATGTCGTGGTATACTGAGCATGTCAATAGGCGGAATCCCGGTCCGCCTTTTTTCTTTGGCGGTCGCCTAACGCGGCGTCGGCAGCACCAGCCCCAGCGCGCGGCTGCCGAGCCGCAGCAGCACCGCGGCCGCCGCGGCCGCCGCCAGGGCGTAGGGCCCGGGGCCGAGCAGGTAGTAGAGCGCGGCCCCGCCCGCGGCGGCGGTCGCGTACCAGTCGCCGGCCCGGTAGAAGACGCCCGGCACCTGCTGGGTCAGCAGGTCGCGCAGCACCCCGCCGCCGACGCCGCTCGTCGTCCCCGCGAAGACGACCCCCCAGAAGCCGAGGCCGGCCTCGAGCCCGCTGGCTGCGCCCAGCGCCGCGAAGACGCCGAGGCCCAGGGTGTCGAGCAGGTAGAGCGCCCGCCCCAGCCGCCGCACGGCGCGGTGCAGGAAGAAGACCCCCGCGCCCACCAGGGCCACGGCCCAGAGCAACGCCTCGTCCGATAGCGAGGCCGGCGGCAGCCGCCCCACGACGAGGTCGCGCACCGAGCCGCCGCCCACGGCGGTGATGCTGGCGACGAGCAGCACGCCCACCAGGTCGTAGCGCCGCTGCACGCCCTCGAGCGCACCGCCCGCGGCGAAGGCGAGGGTGCCGAGCCAGACCCAGAACTCCACGGGCCCATTGTGGCACGGGCGGCGGGTTAGCTTGGGGGTTTGCTGCGCCGTGGGCGCAGCTCGATCACGCTGGGGATCACCCCGGTGTCGCTTTCCAGCACGTAGAGCACGGTCTCGGCCACGTCGGTGGGCTGGATCTTCCAGTCGGCGTCGGCGCGCGAGCTCGAGAAGGTGGTGTTCACCGAGCCCGGCAGGATCGTGCTCACGCGCACGCCCCGGGGGCGCAGGTCGTGCAGGCTGGCCTCGGCCAGGCCCAGCAGGCCGAACTTGCTGGCGTTGTAGGCCGCACCCCCGGCGAAGGCGTAGCGGCCCGCCAGCGAGCCGATGTGGACGATGGTGCCGCGCTGCTCGCGCAGCATCGTGGGGAGGACGGCGCGCATGGCGTAGAAGGCGCCGTCGAGGTTGGTTGCGCGCACCCGCGCCCAGTCGTCTTCGGAGAGCTCCCAGATCGGGCCGAAGATCCCCACCCCGGCGCTGTTCACCAGCGCCCAGACGGGGCCGAAGGCGGCTTCGAGGCGCTCCACCGCCGCAACCAGGTCGCCCGGTCGGGTCACGTCGCCGGGCAGGGCGATTGCGGCGCCGCCCGACTCGGGGTAGACGAGTTCGCGGGCCAGGTCCTCGAGGGCTTCGCGTCCGCGCGCGAAGAGGCCCACCTTGGCGCCGCGCCAGACCAGCGCCCGCGCCACCGCCTCGCCGATGCCGCGGCTGGCCCCGGTGACGAGCACCGCCTTGCCGCGCACCACGCTAGCCACCGAACTTTTCCAACAGGTCGGGGCGGACGGGGCTGAAGACGTCG
>JALSIA010000167.1 GCA_026981865.1 Thermaceae bacterium | reverse complement strand
ACCAAACGAATCGGGGGACGGGTCTACGCCTTCCTGCTCTACGGCGAGCGCCCCATCGTCGACGGCTTCGCCGCCGAGCTGCGTGCCGCCGGCATCCCCGCCGAGATCGAGCGGCCGCCGGTGGAGCTGGAGGGGCTTTTGTCCACGATGGCGCCGACCTCGCTGTGGGTGCCCGAGGAGCAGCTCGAGCACGCCCGCCGGCTGCTGCGCCTGGAGGACGGGGAGGCGTGAGAAAACACCACGCAGGGGCCGACTACGTGATGCTGCTCGAGTGCGAGCCGGTCCTGGCCGAGCCGATCGTGCGCCGGATGCGCGAGGCGGGCATCGCCGCGCGCGTCTTCGGGCCCTACGCCGACTTCGCCGGCATCCTTCCCGAGGCCACCGGCCCCGTGGGCGTCTGGGTGCCCGAGGCGGCCGAGGCCGAGGCGCGCGCCCTGCTGGAGGACGCGGGTGGCGACGCTCGGGATTGACCTCGGCGGCACCAAGATCGCCCTGGGCGTACTCGAGGGGGAGCGGCTCGTCTACCGGTCGCGCATCGCCACCCCCCGAGAGGGCGCGGATTCCGTGCTGCAGGCGATGATCGCCGCCGCAGTCGAAGCCCTGGCCGAGTGCGGAGCCCCGGTGACCGCCGTGGGCGTGGGCACCCCGGGCCCCATCGACTACGACCGCGGCGTCGTCGCCTTCGCCCCCAACATCGCCCGTTTCCGCGACGTACCCTTGCGCTCGCGCCTCGAAGAGGCGCTGGAACGGCCCGTGGCCATCGAGAACGACGCCAACGCCGCGGCGCTGGCCGAACACCACCTGGGCGCGGCCCGGGGGGCGGGGAGTTCGTTCTTCGTGACCGTCTCCACCGGCATCGGCGGCGGCCTGGTGGCGGACGGCCGCGTTTGGCGCGGCGCTTACGGCCAGGCGGGCGAGTTCGGCCACCTCACCGTCCTGCCGGGGGGCCCGGTCTGCGGCTGCGGGAACCAGGGCTGCCTGGAGGCGGTGGCGAGCGGGCGGGCGCTGGCGCGCGACGCTGGCTACGCCTACGCCGAGCCCCTGGACACGCCCGAGCTCTTCGCGCGCTGGCGCGCCGGCGAGGTCAAGGCCGCGCGCATCGTCGAGGCGGCCGCGGACTACCTGGGTCAGGCGCTCGCGGACGCTCAGAAGCTGTGGGATCCGGAGGTCGTCGTCGTCGGCGGGGGGGTGGCCGTGGGCGGGGGCGAGGTCTGGCTCGAGCGGGTGCGCCGAGCCTTCGAGCGCCACGCGGCGGGGTGGCGCACCGCTCCGCTGCTGCCCGCACGCCTGGGCGAGGATGCAGGCGTGATCGGCGCGGCGCTGGCGGCGCGTACGCTGGCTCCAGAAAGCCCTTAGCCGCCGCGTCCGGCCGGGCCTTCGGGACGCTCGAGCTGGTAATAGACCCGCGGCCCCCGGCGGGCCAGGTCCACCGCGCGGTAGCCGTGGGCGAAGGCCCAGGTGAAGGCCTCGCGGGTGAAGAGCCGCCAGGCTTCGGCGAGGCCCAGGTCGCTGGCTTTGAGGGCTTCCAGGTCGGGCGGGACCTCCAGGTAGACGCGCGGGGCGTCCGGGGTGAGCCGCTTCTCGGGGGCCAGGCCCAAGCCCTCGCCGCGGGTGAGCGCCAGGGGCTCGCCCTCCGGCTCGGGGGGCGGGGGAATGCGCTCAAGCCGCGCGCGCACCCGAGGGTGCTCGAGCTCCCAGCGGACGAGCAGCCGGTCCGCGGGGATGCCCGCGTACAGGCCGGTGCGCAGGCCGTAGAAATCCGGGTGGTAGGTTCCCGCCCAGGCGCCGAGTTTGCCCAGGTTGAACCGCGCGTTCTTGGTGAGCAGCGGGTCGAAGGTCCAGGTGACTAGGTCGTAACCGCGTTCCAGA
>JALSIA010000166.1 GCA_026981865.1 Thermaceae bacterium | reverse complement strand
CTGCAGCTGCTTGCGCAGCTTATAGTCGAGCGCGCCGAGGGGCTCGTCGAGGAGCAGCACCTCGGGTTCGTTGACCAGGGCGCGCGCGAGCGCGACCCGCTGCTTCTGGCCTCCGGAGAGTTCATGGGGCCGGCGGCGCTCGAGCTCGGCGATGTCGACCAGCTCCAGCGCCCAGCCGACGCGCGCGCGGACCTCGTCCGCAGGTAGACGCTTCATGCGCAGCCCGAACGCGATGTTGTCGAAGACGTTCATGTGCGGGAATAGGGCGTAGTTCTGGAAGACCAGATTGACGGGCCGGCGGTACGGGGGAACGCCCTGCATGCCGCCCCCCGCGATCTCGACGCGGCCCTCGTCGGGTTCCTCGAACCCCGCGAGGATGCGCAGCAGCGTCGTCTTGCCGCAGCCCGAAGGCCCCAGGAGGCTGAAGAACTCACCGGCGCGGACCTCAAGGTCCACACCGTTGAGCGCGGGGGTGTGGCGGTCGAAACGTTTGCGCACCCCGGAAAGACGGACGATGGTCTCGCCACCCGGGGTGCGCGTGCGCTTGCCTTTAAAGAGCTTCCGCTGCTCCAACTCTCAGCCCCCTCCGCACTGGAAGTCTAAGCCCCTCGGGGGTGCGGCGCAAGGGCCGGGAACACGCTCAGCCGCTTGGAATCAGGTCGAAGGGGCGCTGCTTGAGCTGCAGGTCAAATCCGGTGATCCGGTAGTGAACGCTGCTCGCACCGGTCGCCGCGATCTTCATGCCCACGCGGAACCCGTCCTGGGTGATCAGCTCCATGCCGGCGTCGCCTTGCGTGAGTTCGGCTTCCAGGGTGATCGTGCGGCGCGCACCCGGGTCGAGCTGAAACCCGGTTTCGGCCAGCTTCAGGTCCTGGACGCCGTCGTAAATGTCGGTGCTGTCGGATGCGGGCGCGAGCCGAAACTCGGCGGCGACCTGGAGCGCTCCGCCGCCGGTGTTCTCCACCTCCACGGTCACCCGGACCGCAAAGCCGCTCAGGGCGTCCAGCACCGGCAGCTGGTCCACCAGCCGTCCCCCGTCGGGCGTGAGGAGATCGCCATCGGCGTCGGGAACGAAGAGCTGCACGCTGCCGGGAACGGTCAGATCGCCCTCCAGGTCGGCCGCGTTGACGAACGAGAGGACGTCCACGTCGGCGACGAGCAGGGTTCGGGCGCTGCAGGCGGCGAGGGTGAGCAGAAGCAGCGAAAAGAGGAACAAGCGTTTCATTACAACCTCCTAGAACGACAGCCCCAGGCTGGCGGCGAGGCCGAAGACCGTCTGCCCGGTGAACGGGGCCGCGTGGCGGGTAAGGGCCAGATCGGTGCGTACGGGCCCGAAGGCGAAGCCCGCCCCCAGCCCCAGCTTGAGGCCGTCTTCGTAACCGACGCCGCCGCGCAGGCGCACAATACCCAGGCGGTATTCGGCGCCGAGGTGGCCGCGCACCTGCCCGCCGGCGTAGCCCAGGTCGGCGCCCAGCAGCACCTCGCCCGCCTCCTCGAGCGGCTGCAGGTAGGCGGCGTTGGCGTAGACGTCGGGCTGGAAGCCAGTAAACGTCCGGGTTTCCGGGGTGTCGGAAGTCACGTTCCCGGCGGTGTCGGTGATCCGGCGGTGTCCGTTCCAGCGTCGGTAGCCGACGAGGTTCCGCACCCCCAGGCCGTAGGTGCCTTCGGCGTAGTCGAGGGCCACGCCGAGGTCGACCTGGACGCCGAAGCCCTGGCCGTTGCCGGGGTAGAGGTAGAAGGTGTCCGTCGAGTACGCGACGGGTCCGGGGGCGCCGGAGGCGTCGGTCGTCGTCTCGGCCGTCACCGTGGCGTCGGCGTAGAGGAGGCCGTAGAAGCCCTGCACTTGGGTCCCAAGGTAGAGGCGGCCCTCGAAACC
>JALSIA010000165.1 GCA_026981865.1 Thermaceae bacterium | reverse complement strand
CCGAGGAAGGGCGCGAGGATGGCGGCCAAGGCCCCGGCGTGGGCCGGGGCGTCGTTGAGGGCGGGGACGTAGCGCAGGGCCTCGCCGCCGGCCGCGCGGCATGTCACAAATGCCACGATGCAACCATTTGTCACTTCAGCATTTTCGTGCAATGATCCTTTTAGGTTAACTGCACTTTGTCTAACTATCCAGCCGGCGTCATGCTCACGATCGGACGCGAGGACATACTCGAGCGTCTGCGCGAGGACAACCCGTGGTGGCGGGCGCCGCCCGATCTCCGACGGCCCCCTTTCGCCTGGCCGCGGCGCGACTTCTATCCTGCCTTCCGGGAGCGGGTGCGCTCGTCCGTCCATCGGGCCGTGGTCCTGCTCGGCGCCCGGCGCGTCGGCAAGACCACCATGCTGCGGCAGCTCGTCGGCGAGCTCGCCTCGGAGGGCAACGCCGGGCCCATCCTTCTCGCCTCCCTCGATACGCCCACCTACGCGGACCTCTCGCTCGAGTCGCTGCTGGAGCTCTTCGAGGAAGCGCACCCGCACGATCCCGACGCCCCGCGCCTCGTCATCTTCGACGAGATCCAGTACCTGCGGGACTGGGAAAGGCACCTGAAGGTCCTCGTGGACCGTTACCCGGCCACGCGCTTCGTGGTCAGCGGTTCGGCCGGCGCCGCCCTCAGGCGTGCCAGCACGGAGAGCGGCGCCGGGCGCTTCACCGATTTCCTGCTCCCTCCGCTCACCTTCGCCGAGTTCTTGCGCTTCGACGGCCGCCCCCTGGTCGAGGCGCTGCCCGGCGACCCGCCCGCCTTCGCCTGCAGCGACATCGCGGCCCTGAACGCGGCCTTCGCCGACTACCTGAACTACGGCGGCTATCCCGAGGCGATCTTCCAGCCCGAGGTGCGCGACGGATTCAGGCAGTTCGTCGGGCGCGACATCGTCGACAAGGTGCTGCTGCGCGACCTGCCCGTGCTGTACGGCATCAGCGACATCCCCGAGCTGAACCGGCTCTTCTCGGTGCTCGCCTACAACACAGGCCAGGAGGCGAGCCTGGAGGAGCTCAGCCGCAACGCCCATGTCGCCAAGCCGACCATCCGGCGCTACCTCGAGTATCTCGAGGCCGCCTTCCTGATCTACAGGATGCGGCGCGTGGACGAGAACGCCAGGCGCTTCCAGCGCGAGCGCAGCTTCAAGGTGCATCTGGCCAACCCGTCCATGCGGGCGGCCCTCTTTGCCACCGTCGCCGCCGACGAGCCGGCATTCGGCGCAGTCGCCGAAAGCGCCGTGCTGGCCCAGGGACTGCACCTGCCGGAGCGGGTGGACATCCACTACGCCCGCTGGTCCGACGGGGAGGTGGACGCCGTGGGGCTGGACCCCGGCACCCAGCGGCCCCGCTGGGCGCTGGAGATCAAGTGGTCGGACCGGCACGACCCGGCAGGCAGGTTGCCGCGGGGGCTGCGCACCTTCGCGGCGCGTCATCCCGACGCGCGCCTCGGGCTTGCCACGCGCACTCTCCTCGGGCGCCGCCCGCTGGGCTCCGGCGCGGGCGAGCTGCTGATCGTGCCCACCGCGCTGCTCGCCTTCGCCGTGGGCCACCTCAGCGCGAGCGGGGCCGGGGCGGCATGCCTGCGCGACTCGGGCGGCCTCGCCTGCGGCTACCGGCTGGAGGGGAAGACACCGTCATGAGATCCGGCCCATCGCCCCGTCGGCCCGCCGATGGGGGTATGGCCGTGGACGCGGCCGGCGGCTGCGCCGCGCCTTGCATCACCTCTTCCTCTCACCCGTGCGGGCGGGCAGGCGGGATGCGCTGACCGTCACCCTTCCCCGGGACCGGCTCGCCTCAGCGCCCCCCTCCCGCACCCTCCCCCCGCAAGCGGGGGGAGGGCC
>JALSIA010000164.1 GCA_026981865.1 Thermaceae bacterium | reverse complement strand
CGCTTGATCTCGCGCAGCAGCTTGCGCACGAGCCGCGTGAGGTCAGCCTCCTGGACGATGCGCGGCCGCAGGAAGCGGTAGCCCCCGGCGAGCGTGACCTCCTCGCCCGGGACCAGGTCGCCCGCGGCGTCGAGGTTGCGGAGCGTGACGTCCACCACCGCGTCGGCGTGGGCCGGCGTGCGCACGTCGGCGAGCCAGACGCCCCCCTCCTCCCGGACCGACAGCACCTCGGCGGGGGCCTCGCCGAAGAGGACAGCGACCTCGGGCGCGAAGCCCGTGCCCGTCAGGCGCACGACGTCGCCGCCGGCGGTGGGGCCGGTCGCGGGCGAGATGGAGTTCAGGGTGGGCACGGCCATCTCAGCTCCCCCCCTTGTCGGGCGTCGGGCCGGCGGCCATGCCCATCAAGCCGGCGACGCGGCCGAGGAAGCGCTTCTGTGCGCCCTTCTCGAACTGCTTGAAGGCGGGCCGCAGGAAGGGGCGCGCGGGGATCTGGACGACGACCACGCCGCGGCCCGAGCCGCCTTCGGGCTTCTTGCCCGCCTTGCGCAGCAGCGCGAACAGGAAGCGCCGCATGGCCGGCGTCATCGGGATGACGACGGGCCCGGCCCCGAACTCCTGGACCTGGGCGACGTCGATCACAGCCTTGCCGCCCTTGCCGCGGGCCTTGCGGGGCACGCCCACGAAGGCCTCGTCGCCCTTGACGATGGCCGCGATGGCGTTGCGCAGGTCGCCCCGGACCATGAGCGCCTTGGTGCCGCCGCGACCCTTCATCTTGCGGGCGGCCAGGGTGAGCGGCGACAGCGGCTTGAAGGGCTTCCCGCCCGGGGCCTGCTTGGTGATCCCCTGGACGATCTCCTTGCGCAGGAGCTGGGCCTCCTGCTTGAGCGCCATGCCCACGGCGGCCTTGAGCTTCACGGGTGCTCCGGTGAGCAGCCGCCGGGCCACCGCCCAGTCGCCGGTCTTGCGCACGGTCATGCGGACCTCCCGGCGGCAGGCTGCCGGTCCTCGAAGGCGACCAGCAGCAGGTTGCGGTGCGGGTGCGCCATGTTGAGGCCGAAGCCGATGGGCCGCGCCTCGGTGACGTAGAGCCCGGGCGGCGTGCGCACCTCCTGCACGAGCGCGCCGGCCTTGTCGTAGAGCGCCCCGAGGCGGTCGCCGGGGCGCAGGAGCGCGTCTCCGGTGTCCCCGTCCACGAGCCCCATGCGCTCGAGGTCCTTGAAGTGGAACACCAGGTCGATACGCGAGCGCGGCGCGTTGCCCGAGGCGAACATGCGCAGCTCCTCGAAGGACTTGGTGTCCACCTGGCAGGGCACGCGCACCGGCGGGTGCTCCTGGCGCACGCGCTCACCGATCCCGTCGTCGTCCTGGTCGACGACCACGGGCTCCTTGAAGTCCGGGTCGTAGCCGCCTTCGAGCGGGCCCGGGCCGTCCGGGTCCACCGCCGCCATGGCGGCGGTGTCGAGCCGGAACAGCTCGGCCAGGAAGGGGAAGATGAGCCGCCCGCGCATCAGGCTGCCCCCATCCCCGCCGGCCGGCGGTAGCGAGCGAGGATCCCGTCGATCTCGGGGTCTCCGGTGAAGGGTCCGGGCTGCGCCACGCGGTCGAGCCGATAGCTCTGGTCGCGGGTGCGCTCCTCGATGATGCGCCAGCGGTTCCTGGCGTCGCCCGCGGCGTCGGCGTCGCCCAGCGGCGGCAGCGCGCGGAGCGCGAGCAGCATGCAGGCGCGGCGGATCTCGAGCGGCGTGCGGCCGTGCGGGCTGCCGTCGTCCTCGGTGTAGCCCCACAGCCCCTCGGCCTCGACGTTGCCGCGTCCCCGAGGGAAGCGGCGGCCGTGGCGAAGCGTCAGCCGCGGCCCGTCGAAGCCGGGCTGGATGGGCGCGCC
>JALSIA010000163.1 GCA_026981865.1 Thermaceae bacterium | reverse complement strand
TCGACGCCAGCCAGGGCGTGGAACCGCAGTCGGAGACCGTCTGGCGGCAGGCCGAGAAGTACCGGGTGCCGCGCATCGCCTTTGCCAACAAGATGGACAAGACCGGCGCCGACATCCTGCTCGTGCTAAGCAGCATGAAGCAGCGCCTGGGCGCCCGGCCGGTGCTGATGCAGTGGCCGATGGGGCAGGAGGACGAGTTCAGGGGGATCATCGACCTGATCTCCATGAAGGCTTACACCTACGGCAACGACCTGGGCACCGACATCCAGGAGATCGAGATCCCCGCCGAGTACCAGGAGGTGGCCGCGGAGTGGCACGACAAATTGGTCGAGGCCGCGGCCGACCTGGACGAGGACGTGATGATGAAGTACCTCGAGGGCGAGGAGGTCACCGAGGAAGAGCTGAAGGACGCCTTCCGCAAGGGCACCCTCTCCCTTGACGTGACCCCCGTCTTCCTGGGCTCGGCGCTCAAGAACAAGGGCGTTCAGCTCCTGCTCGACGCCGTGGTGCAGTACCTGCCCTCGCCCCTCGACGTACCCCCGATCAAAGGCGCGACCCCCGACGGCGGCGAGGTGGAGCGTACCCCCGACGCCGACGGCCCGCTCGCGGCCCTGGCCTTCAAGATCATGGCCGACCCCTACGTGGGCCGCCTCACCTTCGTGCGCGTCTACTCCGGCACCCTCAAGGCCGGTTCCTACGTCTACAACTCCACCAAGGGCAAGAAGGAGCGCGTGGGGCGGCTGCTGCGTATGCACGCCAACCACCGCGAAGAGGTGGAGGAGCTGCTCGCGGGTGACCTCGGCGCGGTCGTGGGCCTCAAGGACACCGTGACCGGCGACACCCTGGTGGGCGACGGCGACGACCCGATCGTGCTCGAGTCCATCGACATCCCCGAGCCCGTCATCTCGGTGGCTATCGAGCCCAAGACCAAGGCGGACCAGGAGAAGCTGGCCATGGCGCTCTCGCGGCTGGCCGAGGAGGACCCCACCTTCCGGGTGCACACCGATCCCGAGTCGGGCCAGACCATCATCTCGGGCATGGGCGAGCTGCACCTGGAGATCATCGTCGACCGCCTCAAGCGCGAGTTCAAGGTCGACGCCAACGTGGGCCAGCCCCAGGTGGCCTACCGCGAGACGATCACCCGCATGGTCGACGTCGAGGGTAAGTTCGTGCGCCAGTCGGGCGGCCGCGGCCAGTACGGCCACGTCAAGATCAAGGCCGAGCCGCTTCCGCGCGGCGGCGGCTTCGAGTTCGTCAACGCCATCGTCGGCGGCGTGATCCCCAAGGAGTTCATTCCCGCGGTGCAGAAGGGGATCGAAGAGGCCATGCAGTCGGGTCCGCTGATCGGCTTCCCGGTCGTGGACGTTAAGGTCACCCTCTACGACGGTTCCTACCACGAGGTGGACTCCTCGGAGATGGCCTTCAAGATCGCCGGCTCGATGGCGATCAAGGAGGCGGTGCAGAAGGGCAGCCCGGCCATCCTCGAACCGATCATGCGGGTCGAGGTGACCACGCCCGAGGAGTACCTGGGCGACGTGATCGGCGACCTCAACAGCCGCCGCGGCCACGTGCTGGGCATGGAGGCCCGCGGCAACGCGCAGGTCATCAGCGCCCACGTGCCGCTGGCCGAGATGTTCGGCTACGCCACCGACCTTCGTTCCAAGACCCAAGGCCGGGCCTCGTTCGTGATGTTCTTCGACCACTACGCCGAGGTGCCCAAGCAGGTGCAGGAGAAGCTGATCAAGCATTAGCGCGACGCGCAAGGAGGAAACCATGGCCAAAGGTGTATTCGAACGAACCAAGCCCCACGTCAACGTGGGCACCATCGGTCACGTCGACCACGGCAAGACCACCCTCACCGCGGCGATCACCTTCGCCGCCGCCGC
>JALSIA010000162.1 GCA_026981865.1 Thermaceae bacterium | reverse complement strand
CCAACGCCCACCAAGCCAGGCGGCGCGCCTCGTCGGGCCGACGCAGGCCCAGCACGGCGGTGTAGAAGGCCGTGCCCCCGGCGAGGGCGACGAGGAGGAAGTGCACCTGCGTGGTCCCGTGCCAGAAGGCCTCGGCTCCGGGAAGGCCGTAGAACGTGGTCATGACTCCACCTCGCTTTCGTGGGCCGCAAGGCCGCGCTTCGAGGGCGTGTTCAGGTAGAGGAGCTTGGGCGCGGTGCCAATCTCGGGCCGCAGCACGTCCACCCGCTCGGCTTCAGCGAGCCAGGCGTGCAGCGGGCTTTCCGGATCGTCCAGGTCGCCGAAGACGCGGCAGCCCGTGGGGCAGGTCTCCACGCAGGCGGGGTCCGCGCCCCGGGCGATGCGGTGCTCGCAGAAGGTGCACTTGTCGACGTAGCCCGCCGGGTTCATGAAACGGGCGTCGTAGGGGCAGGCGGCGATGCAGGCGGCGCAGGCGATGCAGCGCTCGGCGCGCACCAGCACCAGGCCGTCCTCGGTCTGGTGGCTGGCCCCGGTAGGGCATACGGGCACGCAGGGCGGGCGTTCGCAGTGCAGGCACTGCTCGGGGCGGTACTCGACGGTCAGGTTGGGGAAGACGCCCAGCTCCCGCTGGCGGATCCAGAGCCGGTTGTGGCCCGGCGGCACCTCGTTTTCCAGCACGCAGGCGGCGGCGCAGGCGGCGCAGCCCACGCAGGCCGAAAGGTCGATCAGCATCGCGTAGCGGGCCATCTAGAGCCTCCTTTCGCGGGCGAGCTGCCCGATGCGCTTCAACCTGGGTTTCTTGGCGCCCTTCACGACCTTGACGAAGTTGTTGCGCAGGGCCGCTCCGCCCGAGATGGGGTCGAGGACGTGGCGGGTCTGCAGGGCGTTGTCCGAAGCGCCGCGCCCGTAGGCGAGCCGCAGGCCCCGGCCCTTGTGCCCGAAGCCGTGCACCAGATAGACGCAGTCGCGGCGGATGCGCTCGGTCAGCCGCACCCGCACCGGTCCCTCGCGCACGCCCTCGTCGTTCTCGAGCCAGACGTACTCTCCCTGCGCGAGGCCCAGCCGCTCACCCTCCCGGCGGTTGATCCAGACCTCGTTTTCGGGCTTCAGCTCCATCAGCACCCAGTTGTTCTGGGTCTTGGCGAAGCTGTGCACCGGTGTGCGGCCGTAGAGCAGCCGGTAGAAGCCTTCGGGAACCGGCATCGGCGGGGTGTAGTGGGGGAGCGGGTCGAGGCCGTGTTCGGCGAAGGTCTCGGAGTAGAGCTCGATCTTGCCCGAGGGGGTGCCGAAGGGGTTGCGGCGGCGGCGTTCCCAGTCCTTCAGGTAGGGGCGGCCGCGCTGGACCAGGGTGCCCTTCTGCTTCATCTCCTCGAGGCTCGAGCCGATGAGCTGGAGCCGGGTGTCCAGGTACTCCTCGATGTCTTTCCACGGGAAGTATTTCTCGAGCCCCAGCCGCAACCCCAGCTCGCGGGCGATCCACCAACCCGGTTTGGTCTCCCACAGGGGCTCCACCGCCGGCTGGCGCAGTTCGATGAAAGGGGTCTTGTGGGCGATCGCGACCAGGTCGTCGTAGCGCTCGAGGTAGGTGCACTCGGGCAGGACCACGTCGGCCCACATCACGTGCTCCTGAGGCAGCACGTCGATGGCCACGTAGAGGTCGAGGTTCTTTAGCGCCTCCTTGGTGCGGGGTACGTTGGGGATGGAGTGGAAGAGGTTGACGCCGTAGGCGACGAGGCCGCGGATGGGGTAGGGCTCGCCGGTGAGCATCGGCTCGACGAGTTCCTGGATGGCCGTCGTCTTGGCGAAGAACCTGCCCTTGTCGGCCCGCGGCTTGAAGCCTTCGGGCACCTCCTCCTCGCCCCCCGACGAGCCGCTGCAGCCGCCGGCGGCGGGCTCGAGCGGGAAG
>JALSIA010000161.1 GCA_026981865.1 Thermaceae bacterium | reverse complement strand
TTCCGCGCGCCGGGCTGCTTGGCAACCGCCGGCTTTCTTCGAAAACGACTCAGGCCTTGGGGTTTAACGGTGGGGGTTGGATGCGTTCGCGGGCGAGGGCAATGGGCGCCGCGGCCGCTTGGAGCGTACCGGGCCGGTAGTCAATGAGCAGGTGGGTGGCCCCCAGCTTCTCGCTGGCGGTGAGGAAGGCGTCCTTGAGGGTCCAGGAGTAGAGCGGCTCCACTTTCATGCCGCGGGCCACGGCGACCTCGCGGCTGAACTCGAGGGCGGCCCTCGATCGCGTCCAGACAAGGGCGTACTTCACCTCGGCCGCGGTTAGGGTAAGGTGCTCACCGACCCGCGCGGGGTCGGTGAGCACGTACCATACGGCTTCGAAAAAGTCGGTTTCCACGGTTCAGTCGAGCTTGAAGCCCACCTGGAGGACAACCTGGAAGCTCTGCACGTCGCCGTCGCCGATCTTGCCGCGAATCTCCTTGACCTCGAACCAGTCGAGGTGCCGCAGGGTTTCCGAGGCCTTCTTGATGGCCGTGCGGATCGCGTCTTCGAGGCTTTCGTCGCTGGTGCCTACGAGCTCGATCTTCTTGTAGACCGCCATAACGCCCCTCCTTTCGGTTACCATTCTAGCGCTGCGGGCGAGGGACAAACCCGGGTCAAAGCAGCAGCTCGGCAATCTGTACGGCGTTCAGCGCGGCGCCCTTGAGAAGCTGGTCTCCGGAGACGAAGAAGTCGAGGGCGTTGTCGAAGGCCAGGTTTTTGCGGATGCGGCCCACCTCCACGTCCCACGTTCCGGTGGCCGAAAGCGGCAGGGGGTAGCGGTTCCGTTCGGGTTCGTCCACGACCTTCACGCCCGGAGCCTCCTCCAACACCGCGCGCGCCGCCTCGGGGGTGACGGGGCGATCGAAGAGGACCGTGGCCGCCTCGGAGTGAGCGCGCAGGGTGGGGATGCGCACCGCGGTGCAGCTGATCTTCATTTCCGGATCGCCGAAGATCTTGCGCGTTTCCCAGACCACCTTCATTTCCTCGCGGGTGTAGCCGTTGTCCTGGAAGGCGTCGATGTGTGGGATAACGTTGAAAGGAATGGGGTATTGGAAGACCTTGTGGCCCACGGGCCGGCCCTCGAGGTGGTTGCGGGTTTCTTCCAGGAGCTCGGTCATGCCTTCGGCGCCGGCGCCGCTGGTCGCCTGGTAGGTGCTGACCACTACGTGGGTGGCGCGGAAGGCCTGGTGCAGCGGCCAGAGGGCGACGGCAAGGATGGCGGTGGTGCAGTTGGGGTTGGCGATGATGCCCCGGTGCATGCGGGCGGCTTCGGGGTTGATCTCGGGGATGACGAGCGGCACCTCGGGGTCGTAGCGCCAGGCCGAGGAGTTGTCGACGACGACGGCCCCCTTGCTGGACCATAGCGGGGCCAGCTTCTTGGAGACCGCGCCGCCGGCGCTGGCGAGGACCACGTCGGCGGGGATGGGCCCTTCGGGGGTGACCTCGACGGTGTGGGGTCGGTCTTGGAAGTTGACAGTCTTCCCGGCGGAGCGCGGACTGGCGAAGAGCCGCAGCTCATCCACCGGGAAGTCCCGGGCTTCGAGGACCTTGATCAGCTCTTTGCCTACGGCTCCCGTGGCTCCAACGATGGCGACGCGCATAACTCCTCCCGTGCGCACCCTGGGTGCGCGAAAAGATTCACTAAAACTAGCACAGCCCGGCGCGGCGCGCAAGGAAAAAGGCCGCGTAAGCGGCCTTGATCTGGACGTCTTGCACGAATGTTTATGCGCCGAGGAGTTCGAGCGCCCCTAGCTCGCCGAGTGCGTCGCGAACGCCGCGCAAGAGCGCCAGCCGGTTCTCGCGCACCGCCGCATCGTCCACCATCACCAGCACGTGGTCCATGAAGGGGTCGAGGGCGCTGGCGAGGGCCAGGATCTGGGCGAGGG
>JALSIA010000160.1 GCA_026981865.1 Thermaceae bacterium | reverse complement strand
GCGGGCGCTTTCGATGGTCGACGGCGTGCTGCTTTTGGTCGACGCCGCCGAGGGGCCCATGCCGCAGACCCGCTTCGTGCTGCAAAAGGCGCTCGAGGCGGGCCTTTTGCCCATCGTGGTGCTCAATAAGGTCGACAAGCCCGAAGCCCGCCCCGAGGAGGTGCTGAACGAGACCTTCGACCTGATGGTCGAGCTGGGGGCGAGCGACGAACAGGCGAACTTCCCCTACCTCTTCGCCGTCGGCCGCGAGGGCACCGCCTGGCGCGAGGGCGAGGAGCCACGGGACCTAACCCCGCTTTTTGAAACGATTCTGGAGCACATCCCCGAGCCGCAGGTGGAGGAAGGCCCCTTCCAGCTGCGGGTGGCCAACCTGGACTACTCCAGCTACCTGGGCAAGATCGCCATCGGCAAGGTGCACCGGGGCACGGTCGGCAAGGGCGAGACGGTGGTCATCGTGGGCGCGGCCGGCGAGCCGCGCAAGGTCAAGGTGACGGCCGCCTTCACCCACCAGGGCCTCAGCCGCCTGGAGACGACCGAGGTCCTCACCGGCGACATCGTGGCGCTGGCGGGCATGGAGGGCGTGCAGATCGGCGACACCGTCACCCACAAGCTCCACCCCGAGCCGCTGCCGCGCCTGGTGGTCGACGAGCCCACGGTGGCCATCACCCTGACCCCCAACACCTCCCCCTTCGCCGGCCGCGAAGGGAAGTACGTGACCAGCCGCCAGATCGCCGAGCGGCTCTACCGCGAGCTGGAGACCAACGTGGCGCTGCGGCTGGTGGAGCCCAGCCCCGAGGTCTTCGAGCTGCACGGCCGCGGCGAAATGCACCTGGCGATCCTCTTCGAGCAGATGCGGCGCGAGGGCTACGAGTTCACCGTGGGGCAGCCCCAGGTGCTCTTCAAGTACGAGGACGGCCAGAAGCTCGAGCCCTACGAGTACCTGGTCGTCGACGTGCCCGAGGCCAAGTTCGGCGGGGTGATGGAGAACCTGGGTGCGCGCAAGGCCGAGATGCAGCAGATGGAGCCCGCGGCCGGCCGCATCCGCGCCGAGTACGTGGTGCCGGCGCGGGCGCTCTTCGGCTTTCGCAGCCAGCTGCTCAGCCTCACCGGCGGCGAGGGCCTGATGAGCCACACCTTCCACGGCTACGGCCCCTACGCCGGCGAACTCAAGACCCGCACCACCGGCAGCGCGGTCTCGATGGAAAACGGGGTGGCCTTCGCGTACTCGCTTTTTAAGCTGCAGGAGCGGGTGACCTTCTTCATCGAGCCCGGCACCGAAGTCTACGTGGGGATGATCGTGGGCGAGAACGCCCGCGAGGGCGACATGAACGTCAACGTGACCAAGAACAAGAAGCTGACCAACGTCCGCGCCGCCGGCTCCGACGAGAACATCAAGCTGATCCCGCCGCGCCGGATGACGCTGGAGGAGGCGCTCGAGTTTCTGGCCCCCGACGAGCTGCTGGAAGTCACACCGCGCAGCCTGCGCCTGCGCAAGAAGGTCCTCGACCCGGGCCAGCGCAAGCGGGTGGAGCGGGGAAAGGCGCCGCGGTAAGCCGCTCAGCCTAAAGTTTTGCAGCCGAGGGGTGGGGCACCAAGATCTTCGAGCGCCTTAGCGGCGCGATAGCGCACCATTACGCCTTCCGCCTCCCAGGCCAGCTTCTCAAGGGCGGACATGGCCTTCCTGGGTTCAAGCCCCCCGAGCGCCTTAGCGGCGCGATAGCGCACCCATTCGCCTTTCTCCTCCCAGGCCAGCTTCTCAAGGGCGGGAATGGCCTCGGGCCCAAGCCCCCCGAGCGCCTCAGCGGCGCGATAGCGCACATCTTCGTCTTCCGCCTCCCAGGCCAGCTTCTCAAGGGCGGGAATGGCCTCGGGCCCAAGCTCCCCGAGCGCCTCAGCGGCGCTTCTGCGCACCCATTCGCCTTCCGCCT
>JALSIA010000159.1 GCA_026981865.1 Thermaceae bacterium | reverse complement strand
TGGGGTAGGCGCCGGGCTCGAGCCCCTCGGCGGAGATCTCGACGGGACGCCCCGCCTGCGCCGTTTCGGGCAGGACCAGCCCTTGAGCGAGCGCTGCGGCAAGCAACCATCCTAGGATCCATATGCGTCGCATGCTCCCATTCTGCCACGCCGCCGTCGCCCTAGAATGGGGCCATGGGACTCCTCGACATGATCGGGCCGGTGATGGTGGGTCCGTCGTCCAGCCATACCGCGGGCGCCGCCCGCCTCGCCTGGCTGGCGCGGCGGCTGATGGACGCGCCCCCTCGGCGGGTGCGCTTCGGCCTGCACGGCAGCTTCGCCAAGACCGGGAAGGGGCACGGCACCCACCTGGCGCTCGCTGGGGGGATGCTGGGCTTCGCCCCCGACGACCCGCGCATCAAGGACGCGCTCGAGCGGGCCGCCGACGCCGGAATGACCGTCGAGTTCGAAACCGTGGAGCTTGGCGACGTGCACCCCAACACCGTGCGGATCGCCATGGAAAACGCCGAAGAACGCCACGAGGTGCTGGGCAGCTCGATCGGCGGCGGTTCGGTGCGGATCTGGAAGGTGGACGGCCTGGACGCCTACCTGAGCGGCGAGAGCCCTGCGCTGCTCGTGCGCCACGTCGACACCCCCGGCGTAATCGCACGGGTGGCGCGCGTGCTCGCCGACGACGAGATCAACATCGCCCGCATCGTTTCCGGCCGCGACCGCAAGGGCGGCGAGGCGCTGATGAGCCTGGAGACCGACCACCCGCTCAGCGACGTCGCGCTCGCCTACCTGGCGCACCTCTCTTACGTGCACTGGGTCAAGGCGCTGCCCCCGCTCGCCGGCTGAGGGTGGTTTCGTTTACGTTTGACTAAACGTAGTAAACAAATTAGGTTAAGAGCATGAGCTCAGGAGATGCGGCCCGCCGGCAGCTTGCCGAGCAGATGGGGCTGGCGTTCGAGGCCTTCGGGACGCCGCGAATGGCGGGCCGGGTGCTGGGCTGGATGCTGCTCACCGAGGAAGAGGAGGTTGCGCTCGAGGAGCTGGCCCGCGACCTGGGCGTGAGCAAGGCCTCGGTCAGCCACGCCACCCGGCTGCTCGAGCAGATGGGCGTCCTCAGGCGCGTGGCGCGGCCGGGCACCCGCCGGGCCTTCTTCGCGCTGGCCGAGGACCCCTGGACCGCGATGCTGGCCTTGGAAGAGCGTGTGGGCAAGGGCTTCGTTCGATTCGCGCACGAAGCCCGGTCCACCCTTGCGCCCCACCCCCGGCGCGACGCGCGCCTCGCCGAAATGGAAGAGGCCTTCGCGCTCTACCTCGAACTCCTGACCGCCTTCGCCCGGCGCTGGCAGGCCCAGAAGGAGGCGTTGTGAACGGCGCCCGCTTCGGCGTGATCGTCCGACTCGCCTGGCGCAACATCTGGCGTCATCGCCAGCGCACCTACCTGCTGGCCGCGGTGGTCGCCTACGCTTCGGTGGCGACGATCTTCTACTGGAGCATGATCGACGGTTACAAACTCTCGGTGCTCGAGGCCCACGCCCGCTACGTCATGGCCCCGGTCACCGTCGCTCGGGCGGCCTGGTTCGACGACCCCGACCCCGAAAGCGGCCTGCGCGACCTGGCCCCGCTGGAAGAGGCGCTGGGGCGCGCCGGATCCCCGCGCTACGCGCCGCGGTTGCAGTTCGCCGGGCTGCTGACCTCCCCCTACGTATCGGAGGGGGCGTTTCTGCTGGGGGTGGATCCGGTCGCGGAGCCGGCGGTCTCGCGCGTGCCCGGCAAGGTGGCCGAAGGGCGCTGGCTCGAGGCCCCCGGGGAGATGGTGCTGGGGTACAAGCTGGCCGAGCGCCTCGACGTGCGGCTGGGCGAGCGGCTGGTGGTCAGCACCGCGGCCCTGGCCGGACCGCAGTCGCTGGGGCTCGTGGTCGTGGGGCTCGTCCGCGCCCGGGTCTCGAGTGTGGACCG
>JALSIA010000158.1 GCA_026981865.1 Thermaceae bacterium | reverse complement strand
CCCCACGCCCTACCTCGCGCTTCCCCGTATCCCCGGACGAGTGCATTTTGGCACCGAGATCCGAGAGCCCGCCCCGGACTTGATCCGGTCCATGCTGGGCGATACCGCGAATTTTCGTTGCCTTTGACTGGCCTAACGCAAGCCACCGGCCTCAAGCTTTTTTGTCGCCACGTACCACGCGCTGCACACCCCCGCACCGGTGCCCGCCCCCTAGACCCCAAACGAATCCGTCTGCTGCTTCTCCAGCGGCATTCCCACTTCGCCGTGGAAGGCGTCCACCTCGTCGAGGAAACGCTTGAAGAGGTAGCGCGAGTCGTGGGGGCCGGGGCTGGCCTCGGGATGGTACTGCACCGAAAAGACGGGGTAGCGCTCGTGGGCCATGCCCTCGAGCGTGCCGTCGTTGAGGTTGACGTGGGTGGGCTTGAACTCCCGCAGGCTGTCCAGATCCACGGCGTACCCGTGGTTCTGGCTGGTGATTTCGATGCTGCCGTCGAGCAGGTTCTTGACCGGGTGGTTGGCTCCGCGGTGGCCGAACTTCATCTTGAAGGTCCTCCCACCGGCGGCCAGGGCCAGGAGCTGGTGCCCCAGGCAGATCCCAAAGGTGGGCAGCAGGCCCATCAGCTTCCACAAGGATTCGTGCGCGTAGGTGGGCATCTCCGGGTCCCCCGGACCGTTGGAAACGAGCAGGCCGTGGGGCTGCAGGGCCATGATCTGGGCGGGCGAGCTCTTGCCCGGAACCACGATCACCTCGGCCCCGTGCGCCGCCAGCTGCTCGACGATGGCGTGCTTGATGCCGAAGTCCATGACCACGATGCGCTTGCCGCTCTTGAGCGTCGGGTAGGCGTAGGGGATGGGCGTGGTCACCTCGGGGGTCATGTCGCGTCCGTCGATGTCGATCCAGGCCCCCGCCTCGAAGGCCAGCCGCTCGATCTCCTCGGGGGTGAAGCGGTGATCGGGTCCGGAGTACTGGCTGCCGTGGGCGATGACGCCCTTGATCACCCCGCCCTCGCGGATCTTGCGCACCAGGGCGCGGGTGTCCACTCCGTGGATGCCCACCACGCCGTACTCCTTCATGAACTCGTCGAGGGTCTGGTGGGCCCGGTGGTTCGAGGCGATGCGGCTGAACTCGCGGGCGACGAAGCCGCGCACCCACGGCCGGTTCGACTGCATGTCGTAGACGTTGACCCCGTAGTTGCCGATCTGGGGGTAGGTCATGACCACGATCTGGCCGTGGTAGCTGGGATCGGTGAGGATCTCCTGGTAGCCCGTCATCGAGGTGTTGAAGACCACCTCGCCCGGCATCTTGCCGGTGTGGCCGAAGGCGTACCCCTCGTAGAAGGTGCCGTCTTCCAGAACCAAGATGGCGCGTTTGTGCATTGGCTACACGCTACCCTCTGCGGCGACGCCCGACAAGTGCTTGATCAGGGGGATCTCGTGGCAGTTGTCCTGGAAGGGGCAGTCGGCGCACTCTACCCAGACCTTGGGGGGCAGGTCCTCGCGGGGGATGTCCTGGTAGCCGAGCTTGCGGAAGAACCCGTCCTGCAAGGTAAAGGTAAAGACCTTGGGCACGTGCAGGTCACGCGCCTCGCGCTCGCTGGCGAGCACCAGCCAGCGCCCCAGCCCCTGGCCCTGGCGGGCGGGGTGCACCGCCAGGCTGCGAATTTCGGCCAGATCGGCCCAGAGCACGTGCAGGGCCACGGTGCCGACGATGTGGCCGTCTGCGTCCTCGACCACGTAAAAGTCGCGGATGTTCTCGTAGAGCTGGCTGCGGCTGCGCACCAGCATGAACCCCTGTTCGGCCCAGTACTTGATGAGCTCAAAAATCTGGTCCACGTCGCTGAGGCGCGCCTTGCGCAGGTTGGTTTCGAGCATCGGGTCCACCTCGGGCAACTCGGCGGACTTGAGCTCCAGCTTCATCATGACCCGTCCTCCTCCAGTTCCTTCTTGG
>JALSIA010000157.1 GCA_026981865.1 Thermaceae bacterium | reverse complement strand
CCATGCCGATGTTGCGACGGTGCAGCGCCACCCGGTTGCCGCGCAGGTTGGCGAGGTTCTGACCCGCCACGTAGACGGCCCCGGAGGTGGGCTCGAGCCGCTTGAGGGCCAGGCCCAGCAGGGTGCTCTTCCCCGCGCCCGAATGCCCCACCAGGAAGACGAACTCCCCCTTCTTGACCTCGAGGTTGACGTTGTAGAGCGCCATCGTCTTGGTGCGGGGGTACTCGACCGAGACCCGGTGAAAGTGGATCATTCTGGACCCAAGATACCCCACCCGGATGAGGCTTTGCGCAGGAAGGCCCGGCTACCTTCTTCTCATGCGCTCCGGGGTAAAATGCGCACCATGGCGCATCCTCGACTCCTCTGGGCCGGCGTGGCCCTGCTGACCGTGGCCGTGGGCCTCGCCCAGTTCGGCGGCGGCGCGAGCTTCGAACGCAACCCCAACGGCAAGGCCCTGATCGAAACCTACGAGATCATCCAGGAGCAGTACCTGAAGCCCATCGGCCCGGAAAAGGCCGACGAGCTCCTGCAGGGCGGCATCAGCGGCGTCGTCGGCGCGCTGGACGACCCCTTCACCAGCTACAGTCCGCCGCGCAACGCCCACATCCGCGAGGAGGACGTGCGCGGCGAGTTCTTCGGCATCGGCGTGCAGATCTCCCCGGCCAACCCCGACGGCACCGGGGCCAAGATCGTCAACGTCTTCCGCGGCGGCCCCGCCTTCGGCGCCGGCATCAAGACCGGCGACGTGATCGTGGAGGTGGACGGTGAGGACATCACCGAGCTGCCCCTCTTCGACATCGTTTCCAAGATCCGCGGTCCCAAAGACACCAAAGTCACCATCGGGGTCCAGCGCAAGGGCGTGAGTGCGGTGCTGCGCTTCGAGATCGTCCGCCGCAAGATCGAGATCGTCTCGGTGAGCAAGGCGATGCTCCCGAACGACGTGGGCTACGTGGCCATCGAAACCTTCCTCAACGTCAAGGTCATCGAGCAGCTGCGCCAGGCGGTAGCCGACCTCAAGCGCCAGGGGGCCACCCGCCTGATCCTCGACCTGCGCGACAACGGCGGCGGGTTGCTCGACCAGGGCTGCCAGGTGGCCGACGCCTTCTTGAAGCGCGGCGTGATCGTCTACACCCGCGACCGCCGCTCCACCCGCGCCTACTGCGAAGCGAGCCCGCGCACGATCTGGAACGGCGAGATGGTCGTGCTCGTCAACGGCAGCTCGGCCTCGGCCTCCGAGATCGTCGCCGGCGCCCTTCAGGACGAAGGCCGCGCCCAGGTGGTGGGCGAGCAGACCTTCGGCAAGGGCGTGGGGCAGAACGTCTTCACCCTGGCCAACGGCGGTGAGCTCACCCTGGTCACCTTCGAGTGGCTGACGCCCAAGAAGCGCTCCATCCACGAACAGGGAATCACCCCCGACGTCGAGGTGCGCGACAACCGCTTCCCCACGCCGCTCGCCTTCGAGGGCCTGGGGGCCGAACCCGGCGCCGAGGTGACGCTCTCGACCGGCGGCAAGACCTACACCACGACCGCCGACGAAGAGGGCAAGTTCAGCTTCAGCGAGGAGCTGCCCCCGCGCGAACTCTCGGACGTGCAGGGCGAGGCCAAGGTGGACGTGCAGAACGACACCATCCTCAAGAAGGCACTCGAGCTTCTGGGCGCCCGCTAGACCCGCGTGATCCGGATCCAGGCCCTCACCAAGCGCTACGGCCGCTTCACCGCGCTCGAGGGCCTGGACCTGCACGTGCCCGCCGGCGAAACCCTGGTGCTCCTGGGGCCCAACGGCGCGGGCAAGACGACGGCGATCCGCGCACTCACCGGCCAGCTGCGGCCCACCGAGGGGCGTGTGGAACTCGCCGGCGTCGACGTCTGGCGTCGTCCGGTGGCGGCCAAGCGCCTCTTCGGCTACGTGCCCGACCGCCCCTACCTCTACGGCAAGCTTTCGGCCGTGGAACTGCTGCGCTTCGTCGGCCGGCTCTACCGGATGGAACCACGCCGCATCGAAAGCCGGATCGAAGCGCTGCTCGCCGAGTTCCGGCTCGAGCGCTTCGCCTCGGCCCTGATTGAAACCTACTCCCACGGCATGCGCCAGAAGCTCACCTTCGCTGCCGCCCTGCTGCCCGAACCGCAGGTGCTGATCGTGGACGAGCCGATGGTGGGGCTCGACCCGGCGGCCGCGCGTACCGTGCGCACCTTGTTGCGCAGGTACTCGAAGCCCGGCCGCGCCGTGCTCTTCTCCACCCACCAGATGGAGCTCGCCGAGGCCGCCGCCGACCGCGTGGCCCTGCTGCACGAAGGGCGGCTGCGTCTGCTCGGCGCTCCGAACGCGGTCCGCGCCCAGCACGGCGACGCCAGCCTGGAAGAAGTCTTCATCCAGCTTACGGAGGACGCTGCTCGAGATGCTGCGGCTGCGCCTGAGCATCCTGCGCCATAGCCTCGCCGCCCGGCCGCTCGCGGTGCTGACGGCCGCCGCCCTGGGGTTGGGGGTGGCCGCCCTCGCCTACGGCGGCACCCTGGCTTTCCTGCGCTTCCTTTCCAGCTACCCTTTCGCCGCGCGCGTCGTGGAAGTGCGCAGCCTCGAAGGGCTGTTCCTGGTGCTCTCGGCCGCGGTGCTGCTCTCTGCGCTCCCGGGGGCGCTCGCGGTCCTCTACGATTCCCGCGACCTGCCGCTGCTGCTGGCCTGGCCGATCCCGGCGACCCGGGTCTTCACCCTCAAGGTGATCGAAACCTACGCGGTGACCGCACTCGTACCCACGCTGCTCACGCTGCCGGTCCTCTACGCCCTGGGCGTCTTTCACGAAGCCCCTTTCGGCTACTACCTCGTGGCCACCCTCGCGGTGCTGGCCCTGTACGCCCTGCCCGTAGGTCTGGGTGTGGGGCTGGCGCTGCCGCTGGTGCGCTTCGCCCCCGCGGGCCGCGCCCGCGAGTGGGCCGGTGCGCTCAGCGCCGTCCTGGGCGGCGCGATGATCTACGGATTGCGGGCCCTGCGCCCCGAAGCCCTCTTCCGCCAAGAGTTCGCCAGCGAGGCCGCACTGAGGGCCTTCATCCAGCAGTTCCAAAACCCCGCCGCCCCCTTCCTTCCTCCGGCCTGGGCGAGCCGCGCGGTTCAAGAGGCCCTCGGCCCGCAGGCGGCGCTTTCCCCCGCACTGCTGGGGCTGCTGCTGGCGGCCGCCGCCTTGCTGGGGGCGAGCGCCCTCGCCGCCGGCTACGCCTACCAGGCCGGCTGGGTGCGCGGCCTCGAGGGCGCGAGCGTCCTCAGGCCCGCCCGGCCGCCTGCGGCCTGGGAACGCGCGCTTGCCCGCCTCGGCGGCGTGGGGGCCCTGTGGGTGCGCGACCTGCGCCTCTTCCTGAGGGATCCCAATCAGATCGCCCAGCTCGTGCTCGTCGCCGTGCTCGTGCTGCTCTACACCACCAGCCTGGCCGCCCTGCCCCTGGAGGGTGCGGTCTTCGTGCGGGTGGTAGGCTTTCTGCACCTCGCCTTCCAGGGCCTGGTGATCGCGGGCGTGGGCGTCCGCCTCGCCTATCCGCTCTACTCGTTCGAAGGCCCGGGTTACTGGCTGGTGCGTACCGCTCCGGTCGGGCGGCTGGGCCTCCTGCTCTCGCGCTACGCCCTCGCCCTGCTGCTCCTGCTCCCCCTCGGGCTGGCGCTGGGGCTCTACGCTCCCCTGGTCATCGGCCTGGACCCCGGCCTCCGCACGGTCTCGCTGATCTCGGCGTTGGCGGCGGTGGTGGGGTTGGCGGCGCTGGGGGTCGGCCTCGGGGCGGTCTGGCCGAACCGCGAGGCCACGAACGCCAGCGAAGTGCCCATGAGCCTCGGCGGTATGCTCTACATGCTGGTGGGCACCCTGTTCGCCTTCGCGATCGCGGCGCTGGACGCGGCGCCGGTCTACCGGGCGCTCGGCGGTCAACGCGACTACCTTTCGGGACCCGAGGGCGCGATCTGGCTGGCCGCGGTGATCCTCCTGACGCTTGCCGTCGCACTGGCCTCGCTGGGCCTGGGCTACGCCAAAGGGCGCTGACCGCCCAGGGCCCCTGCCCCTGGCGCAAACCGGCGCCGCAGCGCAGAATGGAGTCATGGAGCGGATTGGATTCAAAGGGCTGCCCAAGGAAACGCTCGGGCAACTGAAACCCCGGCTCAAGAAGCTGCACTTCCCCTCGCTCAAGGTCATCTTCGTTACCGACCACCAGGGCCGCCGCGACCGGGCCCGTTACCGTGTCTTCCTGGTGGGCGGCAAGCACGCGCTGCTCACCGAGGACGCCTTCGGCCCCGCCTACGGCGAGGTGGGCGAACGAACCCTCGCCGAGCTGGTGCAGCTGCTCAAGAAGGGCGGTGCCTACAACTTCAAGGAAGCCGTGTTGCCCCCGGATGTCTACGCCACCCTCGACGCCATGGACGAAAGCGTGGCGCGCGAACGCCTGCTCGCCAACGCCAACCCCGCCGACCCTAGCCTGTACGCCGCCTGAACCCCGTTTCTCACGTCCCTCCGCGCCGTTTTGCTATACTTTGCGCCTAAGGCCGGAGGGCCCTTTTCCATGGCGCACGACCACGAACACGCACCGCAGGGGACGGGCTGGGGCGAGCTGCCCCTGCCCCGGCTGCGCTACGACCTGGCCGAGCGCGCGGGCCGGTTCCCCTACCTGGCGGCTCTGGCCGAGCGGGTGCTCGTCTTCGACGGCGCCATGGGCACCGAGCTGCAGAAGCGCGACCTTAAGGCCGCGGACTACGGCGGCCCCGAATACGAGGGTTGCCCCGAGATTCTGAACCTCACCCGCCCCGACGTGATCCGGGCGATTCACGAAAGCTACCTCGAAGCCGGGGCCGACGTCATCGAGACCAACACCTTCGGGGTCATGCCCCACGTGATCGGTGAGTACGGCCTGGCCGCGCGCGCCCGCGAGCTGGCCGAGGCCGGCGCGCGGCTGGCCCGTGCCGCGGCCGACGCTTACAGCAGCCCCGAAAAGCCGCGCTTCGTCGCCGGCTCCCTGGGTCCGGGCACCAAGCTGATCAGCCTGGGCCAGATCGGCTGGGACGAGCTCTACGAGAGCTACCGCACCGCCGCCCGCGGCCTGATCGCCGGCGGGGTGGACGTGATCGTCATCGAAACCGCCCAGGACATCCTGCAGGTACGCTGCGCGGCCCAGGCGGCGCGTCAAGCGATGCGCGACGAAGGCCGCGAGGTGCCGCTGCAAACCCAGGTGACGATCGAGACAACCGGCCAGATGCTGGTGGGCAGCGACGCCGAGGCGGCGCTGGTGGCGCTGGAATCGCTGCCGGTGGACGTGGTGGGGATGAACTGCGCCACCGGCCCCGACCTGATGGACCCGCACATCCGCGTCTTCGCCGAGCGCTCAAGCCGGCCGACCGTCTGCATGCCCAACGCCGGCCTGCCCAGGAGCGAGGGCGGGCGGGTGGTCTACGACCTGACCCCCGAAGAGCTGGCCCGCTGGCAGACCAAGTTCGTGACCGAGTACGGCCTGAACGTGGTGGGCGGCTGCTGCGGCACCGGGCCCGAGCACATCCGCGCCCTCAGCCGGGCGCTGGCCAGCGTGCCGCAGCGCGGGCCGCGGCCGCCCCGGCTCGAGCCCCCGGCGGTGGCCAGCCTCTACCAGGCGGTCGAGCTCGAGCCCCAGGCCGGGCTGCTGATGATCGGCGAGCGCACCAACGCCACCGGCTCCAAGAAGTTCCGCGAGCTCCTCTTCACCGGCGACCTCGACGGCATCGTCGAGCTCGCCCAGGACCAGGTGGCCGGCGGGGCGCAGATGCTCGACGTCAGCGTGGCCTGGACCGGCCGCGACGAAAAGAGCGACATGGTGCGGGTCGTCGAGCGGCTGGCCCGCGAGGTGGACGCGGCCCTCATGATCGACAGCACCCAGCCCGAGGTGATCGAAGCGGCGCTCGCGCACGTGCCCGGCCGCCCGGTGATCAACTCGGTCAACTTCGAAGACGGCGAAGCCCGCTTCGACCGCATCGCCGAGCTGGCCCGCGCCCACGGCGCGGCGGTGGTCGCCCTGACGATCGACGAGGAGGGCATGGCCAAGACGGTCGAGCGCAAGCTCGAGGTGGCCCGGCGTATCTACCGGCGGCTGGTGGAGCGCCACGGCTTTCTGCCCGAAGACGTCCTCTTCGACCTGCTCACCTTCCCCATCACCCAGGGCGACGAGGACACCCGGCGGCTGGCGCTGGCGACGCTGGAGGCGATGCGCTACCTGAAGGACACGCTGCCCGGCGTCGGCTTCGTGCTGGGGGTCTCCAACGTCTCCTTCGGCCTCAAGCCCGCCGCCCGCAAGGTGCTGAATGCGGTCTTCCTGCACGAGGCCCAGCAGGCGGGCCTGACCGCCGCCATCGTCCACCCCGGCAGGATCGTGCCGGTCAACCAGATCCCCGAGGAGGCGGTGCGGCTGGCCCGCGATTTGATCTACGACCGCCGCGAAGAAGGCTACGACCCGCTCTTTGCCTTCATCGACTACTTCGAGAATCACGCCCTGAGCGAAGCCAAAGAAGACGAGGCTGAGTTGCCGGTTGAAACTCGGCTGCACCGCCGCATCGTCGAGGGGCGCAAGAAGGGACTCGAGGAGGACCTGGCCGAGGCGCTAAAGAAGTACCGCGCCGAAGAGATCATCAACCGGATCCTGCTCGGCGGCATGCAGGAGGTGGGCGACCTCTTCGGCTCCGGCCAGATGCAGCTCCCCTTCGTCCTCAAGTCGGCCGAGGTGATGAAGGCCGCGGTCGCCTGGCTCAAGCCCTACATGGAGCGGCAGGAAGGCGCCCACAAGGGCACCCTGGTGCTGGCGACGGTCAAGGGCGACGTCCACGACATTGGCAAGAACCTGGTGGACATCATCCTCTCCAACAACGGCTACCGGGTCGTCAACCTAGGCATCAAGCAGCCGATCGACTCGATTCTGAAAGCGGTCGAGCGCTACCGGCCCGACGCCGTGGGGATGAGCGGCCTCTTGGTCAAGAGCACCGCGGTCATGAAGGAGAACCTGGAGCACATGGCCGCGTTGGGCCACCGCATCCCGGTGATTCTCGGCGGCGCGGCGCTCAACCGCAGCTACGTCGAGCGCGAGCTGCGGGCCGTCTACCCCGGCACCGTCCACTACGCCCCCGACGCCTTCGCCGGCCTGAAGCTGATGGAAGAGATCGTCGGCGCGCGCGGCCGGTCCGAGCCCGCAGGGCCCGCCGCCGCGGCCAAGCCCCGGCCCGGGGCCGCCCCCGCCCGCGCCCAACCGGTCGGCCCGCCGCCGGTGGTTCCCCGGCCGCCCTTCTTCGGCCGCCGCATCGTCGAACCGGCCGAGCTCGACCTCTTTACCATCGCCCGCTACCTGAACGAAAACGCCCTCTTTCGCGGCCAGTGGGGCTACAAGCGCGGCCGGCTGGGTCCCGAGGAACACCGCGACCTCATCGAGCGTGAGGCGCGCCCGCGCCTGCGCCGCTGGCTCGAGCGCGCCGCAGCCGAGAACCTGCTCGAGCCCCGGGTCGTCTACGGCTTCTGGCCCGTGGCGCGCGAGGGGGACGAGGTGGTGCTCTTCGACCCCGAAACCGGCGCCGAACTCGAACGCTTCGCCTTCCCCCGCCAGGCCGGCGGCGGCTTGGCCCTCGCCGACTACTTCCGCCCGCGCGGCGCCGAGCCGCTGGGCGAGGAAGAAGAGTGGCTGCCCCCGGCCGCCTACGGCGCCGGCGCCCGCGACGTGATGGCGCTGATGGCCGTGACCATGGGCCCCCGCGCCAGCGCCTTCAGCCAGCAGCTCTTCGACGCCGGCGAGTACGAGGACTACCTGCTCTTCCACGGCCTCTCGGTGGAGATGGCCGAAGCCCTGGCCGAGTTCTGGCACAAACGCCTGCGCCAGCAGTGGGGCATCGCCGGCGCCGACGCCACCGACCTTCGAAAGCTCTTCGCCCAGGGCTACCAGGGGGCCCGTTACGCCCCCGGCTACCCCGCCTGCCCCGACCTGGAAGACCAGGTCAAGCTGGACCGCCTGCTCGGCTGGCGCGAGATCGGCCTGAGCCTGACCGAAGACTTCCAGCTCGTCCCCGAGCAGTCCACCAGCGCCTTCGTGGTGCACCACCCCGAGGCGCGGTACTTCAACGTTTAGCACCGTCGGCCTCGCGACGGCCGCCGACGCGCCCGAGGCAACCGCCGCATTCGAAAACCGGCCGCCATCCCAACGCGTACGGGCAAAGGGCGGCGACCCAATCCTCGAGGACGCCCGACCCGCCGCAGGCAACGACCGGCCGGCGGCTTCCTTGCAAACGAGACGGAGGCGGGCGCCCGGACTCCGTACGCTTTCGGGCCGTGGCCGGGCATCCAGTGTAGGCGGCGCGCGCAGGAGATTGTATCTTTCCCAAAAAGAACGCCCCGGCAGGCACGGTTGGCTTCGCTTGATCGATTTACGCGGAAGCCCCTGGCACGCGTTTCTGGCCATGCGATGCAATCCGTTCCGCATCGGCCGGGGATAGACAACCGTAATCGGTTGAATCTGGATACTTAAACACTTTTAGGTTGATAACTCCCGCCTACTGTCCTATGCTACGGCCATGCCCCCGATCGTGCTCAGCGGCGACCTCGTGGCTTCGCGCGCCTACGGCGCAGGCAAAGCCGCCCGCGTCCTCTCCGAAGTCGTGAACGAGGTCAACACCCGGTTCTCGAAAACGCTGCTCGTACCCCTCGACGTGATCCAGGGCGACGCCTTCCAGGGGGTCGCGGCCGCCGGCCCGGACGCCCTGGCCCTCGTCTTTCGGCTGCAGGGCGGACTCGTCGAGCGCACCGCAGGCCGGCTGAAGAGCCGCTTCGGCCTGGGCCTCGGCACCATCGATCAAGAGCTCGCGAACGTGGAGGACCCGTCGCTGCTCACCGGGCCCGCCTTCGTGGCCGCCGCCGAGGCGCTGGTGCGGGCGCGCAAGGAGAAACGCCAGATCGTGCTGCAGAGCGGCCGCGCCGACCTGGACGCCGTAGCGGACGGAACCTTCGGCCTGGTCGAATTCGTGTGGAAGCGCTGGAGCGCCGAGGTGTGGCGGCGGGCGCTGCGCTACGATGAGGTCGCGGACATCGGAACGCTGGCCGAGGAACTGGGGGTCAGCTATCAGGCGGTGCACAAGCAGCTGCACGGCCGCGGCGTCCTGGCCGTGCGTACGGGGCTGGCCGGCATGGGCGCGCTGTTGAAGGGGGTGGGGGAATGATCTTGGCGCTCGAGTACGTGCTGCTTTACCTGCTGGTGGTCGAGGGCGGCAACCACGCGGTGCGCTACGTGCTGAGCCAGGTGCCGGGGGTGCAGGGCGTCGAACCCGGTCTCGCGCAGGCGGGGCGCTGGATCGGCTACCTGGAGCGGCTGATGATCCTGACCATGATCCTGGCCGGCGCCTACAACGGCGTGGGCTTTGTCTTCGCGGGCAAGGCCATCGCCCGTTTTCAGAGCCGCGAACAGACCGAGTACTACCTGCTCGGCACCTTCGCCAGCTTCGCCTGGGCGGTGTTCTGGGGCACCGTCGGAAACGTGTTGATTTAGTTTCTTTTGATTCTGCTAGGGACAATTACCCCGGGAAATCCTGAGCGCAACGCTTTAATTTGGGAGCATGCGCCCGGACTTTGACCGTTACCCCTTCCTGGTCGCCTGGGAAATGACCCACGCCTGCGATCTGGCCTGCAAGCACTGCCGCGCCAGCGCCGAGCCCGACCCGCTCCCCGGGGAGATCACCACCGAGGAGGCCTTCCGCTTTCTCGAAGAAATGGCCACCTACCGGCCCAAGCCCATCCTCCTGCCCACCGGAGGCGACCCGCTCAAACGCCACGACCTCTGGGAAATCCTGGAAAAGGCCCGCGAGCTGGGGATCAAGATCGGGATCACCCCGGCGGTCACCCCGCTCCTGACCCACGAGGTGATCGATCGCTTCAAAGAGCTCGACGTGCACGCCATGGCCGTCAGCCTCGACGGGGCCAGCGCCGAGACCCACGACGAGTTCCGCGGCGTGCCCGGCACCTTCGAGCTGGCGGTGGACGCCCTCCGCTACGCTCGCTCGATCGGCCTCTCGACCCAGATCAACACCACGGTCACCAAACAAACCCGGCCCGAGCTGCCGAAGCTCGCCGACCTGGGCCGCGACCTGGGCATCTCCGCCTGGGAGGTCTTCTTCCTGGTGCCGGTGGGGCGCGGGGCGATGCTGCAGCAGCTCAGCGCCGAGGAGTACGAAGAGGTGCTGCGCTGGCTCTACCAGGTCTCCAAAACCCACAAGCTGCACATCCGCACCACCGAAGCGCCCCACTTCCGCCGGGTGGTCATCCAGGAACGGATGAAGAGCGCGGACGCCGACCACGCCCTGGTGCAGAACAAGCGCGGCGTCCACATGCACGACGCCTACGGCTTCGTCTTCATCAGCTCGCAGGGCGAGGTCTTTCCCTCGGGCTTCCTGACGATGAGCGCGGGCAACATCAAGGAGCGCAGCCTGCTCGACATCTACCAGAACTCCGAACTCTTCCGCAAACTGCGCGACCGCAGCTACCTGAAGGGCAAGTGCCGCGTCTGCGAGTTCGGCAACGTCTGCTGGGGCAGCCGCGCCCGTGCCTGGGCCGAGACGGGCGACCCCTTCGAGTCCGAGACACGCTGCGCCTACGTGCCCGAGGCCTGGAAGGCCGAGGTGGCGGGGGACTGAGCCCAGGCCGCCTTTCCGTGGTGGGGCTGCGGCCCCGCCCGTTTTCATGGGCCCGCGATAGACTGGAGCCGTGATCGTTTCCTTCACCGGCGACCCCTTCCTGGCCCGGCGGGCGGCGCGGGCCGAGGCCGAGCTGCGCGGGCTCGAGTGGCGGCTGCTGCCGCCCGAGCCCATGGCCGTACAGCAGGCCGCCGGGGGCGGCCTCTTCGGCCCCGGCGGCGCGATCGTGGACCTGCGCGAGGCGGGCGAGGCGGAATGGAAGGCGCTGCGCGGGGTGCTGGAGACGCTGCCGCAGGAGAGCGTGGTCCTCCTCTACGACCCCAAACCCACCGCAGCCCGCAGCCGCTGGCTCGGCAAGCACAGCGAGAAACGCGACCACCCCACCCCCCGCTACCGCGACAAGGTGCGCTGGGTGACGAACGAGATGAAGCGCATGGGCCTGAAAGCGCCGGCGGCGGTCGCCCACTACCTGGGCGAACTCGAAGCTGACCTGGAGGCCATCCACGCCGAGCTGGAGAAGCTGACCCTGCTCGACGGCCCCCTCACGCTCGAGCGGGTGAAGGCGGTGGTGGCGCTCCAGCCCCCGCTTTCGAGCTTCGACCTGGTGGACGCCGCGACCGCGGGGCGGTTCGAACGCGCCATGAAGCTGCTGCGCGGGCTTTTAGACCGCGGGGAGGAGCCGCTGCGTATCCTCGGCGCGCTGAGCAAGCACTACACCCGTGCGGCGGTGTTGTGGGCCGAGCTCGAGCGCCGCAACCTGACCGACAAGGACGCCGCAGCGCTGCTCAAGCTGCACCCCTTCGCCGCCAAGAAGCTGCTGGCCTTCGCCCGCAGGACCGACGAAGCCCGTCTGCTGCGCGCGCTCGACGCACTGGCCGAGGCCGAAAAGGCGGCCAAGACGGGGCGCGATCCGGTGCTGGCGCTCGAGCGGGTGCTGCTGGCGCTGCGCGGCTGACCCGCCGGTCAGTCTCGTGTACAATGAACCCATGATCAACGAAAGCACGGCCGAGAAACTGCTCCGGCGCGCCCGCGAACTTGGCGCCGACTTCGCCGAGGTCTACGCGGAACGCTGGAAGAAACGAAACCTGCGCCTCCTCGACCTGGCGGTGCAGGAAGCCAGCAGCGGCATCGAGCGCGGTGCCGGCGTCCGCCTCTTCTTCGGCACCCAGGTGGTCTACGCCTACACCAACGACCTCAGCGAGGCCAACCTGCTGGAGGTGACCGAGACCCTGGCCCGCCTCAAGGGCGGCAAAGGTCAGGTAGACGCCCGCGGAGCCGGCGGCCTCGACTTCCGCCGGTCCGAACCCCGCGGGCTGCATGCGCCTCAGGTCGCGCTCGACGAACGCGACAAGCGCTGGCGGATCGAGCGGCTGGCGGAGGCCGACGCCGCGGCGCGGGTGGGGCCCGAGATTCGCAAGGTGGAAATCCGGCTGGTCGAGTGGGACCAGGAGATCCTGGTGGCCAACTCCGAGGGCGTCTGGAACCGCGACCGCCGGGTGCGCACCCGGTACATGGTCACGGCCATCGCCGAAAACGAAGCGGGCATGCAGACCGGCTTCGAAGGGCCGGGTCTCGGCGTGGGGCTCGAGCTCTTCGACCTGGCGCCCCCCGCCGAGTACGGCCGCCGCGCCGGAGAACAGGCGCGCACCCTGCTCGGGGCCAAGCCCGCTCCAGCCGGCCCGATGCCCGTGGTCATCGGCAACGCCTTCGGCGGCGTCATCTTCCACGAGGCGCTGGGTCACCTGCTCGAAACCACCGCGGTCGCCCGCAAGACCAGCGTGCTCACGGACAAACTGGGCGAAAAGATCGCCAGCGACGTGGTCACCTACGTCGACGACGGCACCCTACCCCACGCCTGGGGTTCGTCGGAGTACGACGACGAAGGCGCGCCTACCGAGCGCACCGTGCTGATCGAGAAGGGCGTGCTGAAGAGCTACATGGTGGACCGCTGGGGCAGCCTGATGACCGGCTACCGCCCCACCGGCTCCGGCCGCCGGCAGGACTACACCTTCGCCCCCACCAGCCGCATGCGCAACACCTTCATCGAGGCGGGCGGCGCCAGCATCGAAAGCCTCTTCGAGGGCATCGAGTTCGGCCTTTACGCCAAGAAGATGGGTGGCGGCCAGGTCAAGCCCGGATCCGGCGAGTACAACTTCGCGGTGCAGGAGGGCTACGTCGTCCGAAACGGCCGCATCGAAGAACCGGTCAAGGGGGCCATGCTGGTGGGCAAGGGGCCCGAGAGCATCCAGCGGATCGTGGCGGTGGCGGCCGACCAAAAGAACGCCCCGGGCATGTGCGGCTCGCTCTCGGGCGCGGTCCCCGTCGAGGTGGGCCAGCCCCACCTGCTGATTAGCGAGATCGTCGTGGGAGGTGAAGGATGACCCTGCAAGAAGCGCAGACCTACCTGCTCGAGCGCGCCCGTGAGCGCGGCGTGGAGCTGGAGGTGCTCGCCAGCGGCAGCCGCGAGCTGACGCTGCGCGCCCGCGAGGAGCAGCTGGAAGAAATCACCGCCGCCGACCGCGGCGGCTTGGGGGTTCGGGTGATCGCAGAGGGCAGGACGGGCTACGCCTACAGCGAGGAGCTGACCCCCGAGGCCCTGGACTGGATGCTGGACGAGGCCGTCGAGAACGCCGCGCTGCAAAACGAGCAGGACGCCTTCCTGCCCGCAGGTCGGAGCCTGGGGCGGCACGACCTCCTCGGCGAAGGGCTCTCGGCCCCGCTCGAAGAAAAGAAGCAGATGGCGCTCGAGCTCGAGCGCGCCACCAAGCGCGACCCGCGGGTGCAGCAGATCAGC
>JALSIA010000156.1 GCA_026981865.1 Thermaceae bacterium | reverse complement strand
TCGGCTTCCGTAAGCCGCTCCTCGCCGAAGCGGTAGACGCGTGCAGTGCGCCCCTCGCGTTCACCGGCGTGGACGTGCACGGTCAGCTCCCCGAAGCTCACCCCCGGGAAGAAGGTCAGGCGCTCGAAGCGGTCGGGCGTCATCCCCCAGCGGGTAAGGGCGTCGGGGTCGGGGGCGCGCCCCTCGCGTTTCGCCCCGGCGAGCCGCTCGAGCGCCCGGTACCATTCGGGGCGCTCGTCCTCGTCGGGGCGCAGGCCCTCCCGTGCCTCTAGCCAGGAGCGGAAACCGCAGCCGCCGTAGCTGCGCTCGAAACGGTAGACCTGGCCCAGGCCACTGGGCGGGGGCAGCGGAACGCCCTCGCGGGGGGCGCGGTACCCCGAGCCCTCGCGGGAGAGCGCCCGGCTTACCAGCGGCACCGGCCCCATGG
Source organism: Thermaceae bacterium (assembly GCA_026981865.1). GTDB lineage: Bacteria > Deinococcota > Deinococci > Deinococcales > Marinithermaceae > Oceanithermus. Next base: position 13,070 of record JALSIA010000156.1, on the reverse strand, counting down.
GCCGGGGCTCGGCCGCGCCCACAAGGTCGCGCTCGGGCTCGAGGGGTCGCCCCCCGTCGGCCTCCGGATAGCTGATCACGACCTCGTCGGCCAGGGCCCGCAGGCTGCGCCACAGGTGCACGTCGCGCCCCCGCAGGCGGCGCGGCAGCACCCCGCGTTCGGCATAGACCCGCTCGAAGACCTCGGACCAGGGAAGGCGCGCCTCCTCGGGGATAAAGTAATCCTCACGCTCGCCCAAGGTGTAGACCCCTTCGCTCGCCCCCAGGACGTAGGCCCTGCGGTAACGGCGGCCGCTGACCTCGCGGGGGCTGAGCAGGGCCACGCCCCCGGGCCGGCGGGCGCGCAGGCGCACCCGCTCCAAGAGCCCCGCCCACCAGGCTCGGAAGCCCTCGGGGCCCCCGGCCTCGAGCGCCTCGCGGGCGCGCAGCAGGAAGACCTCGCGCCAGCGGCTCTGCGCCAGCAGCGGACGGCCGTCCACGAGCCGCTCCGCCCAGGCGAGCAGGTGGGCCCGCCGCGCCGCCTCGTCAACAGGCGCGCCGGCGAGCGGGTCAAGGGAGGCGAGCACCTCCTCCAGCGCCGGCGCCAGGCGGCCGCCCTCGGCCTCGTCGAGCTGCCGGGCCAGCTTGCGGATCGCGTCCAGACCGGCCAGCCCCCGGGCCAGCGCCGCCCGCCCCAGCGGGGCCAGCTCCTCGAAGAGGAAGAGGCCCTCCGCGGTGGGGTGGTCGGGGAAACGCAGCAGGTCCACCAGCAGCTTGCCCGGCTCCTCCTCGCTGGGGGCGTGGTAGGTCTCGTCCATCAGGTAGAGGTCGTACTCCCGGGCCAGCATCTTGGTGGCCTCCAGCCGCTCCGGGGGTACGACGAGCGCGATCTCGAGGGGATCGTATCCCTCCACCAGGAGGTCACGTTTGATCGCGGCCAGGACCCAGCGGAGCTCGTGCACCGGGTTCTCCGCACGCCAGACCGTGACGTCCTGCGGCAGCCGCGGTGGGTCCTCCGCGGCGGCCGGCGGCTCGGGGAGGGAAGCCCAAACCTCGACGCCGGCCCGCTCCATCGCGGTCAGCAGCGAGAGCGCGAGCGGCGAGAGCTCCCAAAACCCGGCGGCGAAGAGCGCGTCGGTCTCGGGGCGCCAGGCCCCCTCCCCCACCAGGTCGGCGGCGAGCCGGGCCACGTCGTCGGGATCCAGCGCCTCGCCCTTGGTTCGCTCGTATGCGGCGTAGACGCGCTGCAGCCGGCGGGATTCGTCGTCGCCGACGGGCACCTCCTCCGGGGCCACCTCGAAACGCTTCAGCTCCGCGATCGCCCGGGCGAAGAGGCGGGCCTCCCCGGGCGCAGGCATCCGCCCGCCGGCCTGCTCGCGCAGGACCTCCCCCACCCGGGCCACCCGCAGACCGGTCGAGAGGAAGGTCCCGGTGCGGCCGGCCTGGGCCAGCACCCGCTGGTGCACCTGCTGGAAGTGCACCGCCTCGGCTCCCAGGGTCGCCCCCCGGCCCGCGAGCCGTCGCAGCGCGAAGTTGCGGTTCGAGGGCAGCGTCAACCACCACACGCGGCGCCTCTGGGCCGCGAGCTCGCGGGCGCGCTCCAGCATCCGCTCCGAAGCCCCGCCGTCCGCCGCGTCGATCAGCCAGTGCATGCACGAGCATTCTACGACGGCCCGGCCTCCTCAGAAACACCTAATAGTAATGACTTGCACTAAAACGTGATTTGCGCTATCCTACCCCTTGGAGGTATATGGGTATGGAAAGCACCGAAAAGATCATCGCTCTTCCCAGGCTCAACGAACCGGCCCCCGACTTCGAGGCCAAGACCACCAAGGGCACCCTCAAGCTCTCGGACTTCAAGGGCAAGTGGGTGGTGCTGTTCAGTCACCCGGCCGACTTCACCCCGGTCTGCAGCACCGAGTTCCTGGCCTTCGCCCGTAAGGCGGACGAGTTCGCGAAGCGCAACGTGCAGCTGATGGGCCTTTCCATCGACAGCATCCACAGCCACCTGGCCTGGATCAAGGACCTGGAGGACCTGACCGGCACCACCATCGACTTCCCGGTGATCGCCGACCTGGACATGAAGGTCTCCAACCTCTACGGCATGGTCCACCCGGGTGCGGCCGACACCGCCGCGGTGCGCACCGTCTTCGTGATCGACGACAAGGGCATCCTGCGCGCGATGCTCTACTACCCGCTGACCAACGGCCGCAACATCGACGAGGTGCTGCGCCTGGTCGACGCGCTGCAGTTCACCGACAAGACCGGGCTGGCCACCCCGGCCGACTGGCAGCCGGGCGAGCTGGCCATCGTGCCCCCGCCGGCCACCATCGACGAGGTCAAGGCCGACGAGGCCAAGAAGGGCGAGTACGCCGAGTTCAAGCGCTGGTACCTGCGCTACAAGAAAGCCTAAGGAAGCCTGCACGCGCCACCGCCGCCCCCATCGGGCGGCGGTGTCCTATGGGCCGACCGGCTAGGAAACCAGGCTGCGTTCCACCCGCGCGAGCGCCTGCTCCAGGTCCTCGGTCAGGTCGCGCGGATCTTCGATGCCCACCGAAAGCCGCACCAAGCCGGGGGTGATGCCCTGGCGCCCCCGCACCTCGGGCGGCAGCAGCTCGTGGGTGGTGCTGGCGGGGTGGGTGGCCAGCGACTCGACGTCGCCCAGGGAGACCGCCTGGGTGAAGAGCTCGAGCCCGTCGAGGAAGACGCGCGCCGCGTCGAAGCCGCCGTGCAGCTCCAGGGCCACCATCCCGCCGTAGCGGTCCATCTGCCGCGCGGCGACCTCGTGCCCGGGGTGCTGCGGCAGCCCCGGGTAGTAGACCCGGGCCACCGCCGGATGGTGGGCCAAGTAGGCGGCCACGGCCTCGGCGCCGTCGCAGTGGGCCTCCATGCGAAGCGCCAGCGTCTTGATCCCCCGCATGAACAGGAAGGCGTCCTCGGGGCTCATCGCCCCGCCGACGTGGCGCAGGCCGTGCATCCGCAGCTCCTGCATCATCTCGCCGGGCCCGGCTACCACGCCGCCGATCGCGTCGCCGTGGCCCCCCAGGTACTTGGTCGCCGAGTGCACCACCAGCTCGATGCCGAACTCGAGCGGCCGCGTCAGGTAGGGGGTGGCGAAGGTGTTGTCGGCGACGGTCAGCACCCCGTGCGCGCGCCCGACCTCGCCGACCTGCGCCAGGTCGTGGATCCGCAGCGTCGGGTTCGTGGGCGTCTCCACGTAGAGCATCCGGGTCTTGGGGCCCACCCACGCCGAGGGCGGCTCCTCGGAAACGTCGCGAACCTCGATGCCGAAACGCGCCAGGGTCTCCAGGAAGAGCCCCTCGGTGCCGCCGTAGAGGGGGCCGAGGAAGGCCAGCTCGTCGCCCGGCTGGAGGAAGGTCAGGGTCAGCGCCGCGATCGCCGCCATGCCGCTGGCGAAGGCCACCGCGTCCTCGGCGCCCTCGAGGCTCGCCAGCTTCTCTTCAAACACCCGCACCGTGGGGTTGCCGATGCGGGTGTAGACGTAGCCGGACTCTTCCCCCGCGAACATTCGCGCGCCACGGTCGAAGGATCCGTAGGCGAACGTGGACGTGCGGTACACGGGGGTGACGTGGGCTCCGGTGGCGGGGTCGGGCCGCGAGCCCACGTGCAACGCACGGGTACGGAAACGTTTCATGCTCGGTCCTTTCTCCCCGAAGGGGGTGCTGTGGTTCCATTGTACCGCCGTAGACTGGGAGGCGTGGAACCGCAGCCGCCGTTCTCGATCCTCGCCCGGGTCTACGACCGCCTCATGGACGACGTCCCCTACGAGGGCTGGGCCCGCTTCGTGCTCGCGGTCCTGGGGGGCGAGGGCTGCTTCCCCCGCAGCGTGCTCGAGCTGGGGGTGGGGACGGGCCGCGCCCTCGAGCCCTTCGTGGCCCGCGGCCTCGAGGCCGCGGGGGTGGACGTCTCCGCGGCGATGCTCGCACGGGCCCGCGCCAAGCTGCCGGGGGTCTGGCTCGAGCGGGCCGACGTCCGCGGCTTCGACCTGGGCCGCCGCTTCGACCTCGTCTACTCCGCCTTCGACAGCCTCAACAACCTCACCGAGCCCGCGGACCTGGAGGCGGCCTTCCGCACCGCCCTGCGGCACCTCCACGCCGCGGGCTGGCTCGCCGTAGACCTGAACACCCCCGAGGGCCTGCGCGAGCTCTGGCGCGAGGAGGTCTGGGAGGAGGACGGCGTGCGCCTCGTCTACGGCTACGACCCCCAAACCCGCCTGGGCCGGCTCGAGGCCTGGGTGGGCAGCGAGCACGAGGTGCACCTGGAGCGCGGCTACGAACCCGACGAGGTCCGGGCGATGCTGGAAGGCCTGGGTTACGGCCCCGTCTTCTGCCTCACCTTCCCCGAGGGCCGCGACCCCGACCTGCTCGCGGACCGTTTCTGGGTCTTCGCCCGCGCCCCCGAGGCTCACCCAGCTCAAGCGGGGTCGGCGTAGGCTTGAAGGGTGAAGACCCCGCGCGAACCCGTCAACGCCTACACCCACGCCGCCGGTGCGCTCCTGGCCCTCGCCGCGCTGGCCTGGCTGGTGGTCCTGGCCTGGCCCGATCCCCGTCTGGTGGCGGGGGCCGTCGTCTTCGGCGTGACCATGTTCCTGATGTACGCCGCCAGCGCCGGCTACCACGCCGCGCGCCTGGGCGAACGCGGCCTCGCCTGGCTGCGTAAGCTCGACCACGCGGCCATCTTCCTCTTCATCGCCGGGTCGTACACCCCGGTGCTGCTCACCCGCCTCGACGGCCTCGCGCGCTGGGGCTGGCTCGGCCTCGTCTGGGGGCTGGCGGCGCTCGGCATCGCCCTCAAGCTCTGGAAGATGACCGCGCCCCGCTGGCTATCGACGCTCTCCTACCTGGGCCTGGGCTGGCTCGCCGTCTTCCTGGTGCCCCAGCTGCAGCTGCCGCCGGCGGCCCTGGGCTGGCTCGTCGCCAGCGGCGCCCTCTACTCGGTGGGCGCGCTGGTCTACGCGCTCAAGCGCCCCAACTTCCGCGGTTTCGGTTTTCATGAGCTGTGGCACCTCTTCGTGCTCGGGGGCAGCGCCACGATGTTCGCCGCCGTCTGGGTTCTGTTCACCGCCAACAGCTAGCCCGCCGGCTTGACGGTTTTCATAAATGAGTGTATTCTTAAGATATACGCCACTTTCTCATGAGAAAGCAGGCTATACCTAGGCCATGATGGAACACGACTACGAAGCCAGCGAACACATGGACGGTCCGCTGATCCTCATCGTCGAAGACGAGAAGGACATCGCCCGCTTCATCGAGCTCGAGCTCCAGGCCGAGGGTTACCGCACCGAGGTCGCCTACGACGGCATCACCGGCCTCTCCAAGTTCCGCGAGACCAGCCCCAACCTGGTCATCCTCGACCTGATGCTGCCGGTCATGGACGGCCTCGAGGTGGCGCGGCGCATCCGCAAGACCTCGAACATCCCCATCCTCATCCTCACCGCCAAGGACGCCGTCACCGACAAGGTCGAAGGCCTCGACGCCGGCGCCGACGACTACCTGGTCAAGCCCTTCTCCATCGAGGAGCTGCTCGCCCGGGTGCGCGCCCACCTGCGCCGGGTCACCCCGGCGATCACCGGCGAGATCCGCGTCGCCGACCTGATCATCAACCTGGAGGGGCGCGAGGTCTTCCGCGGCGGCCGCCGCATCGAGCTTTCGAACAAGGAGTTCGAGCTGCTCGAGCTGCTGGCCCGCAGCCCCGGCAAGGTCTTCAGCCGCTTCGAGATCGAGGAGAAGGTCTGGCCCGGCTACCAGGGTGGCTCCAACGTGGTCGACGTCTACATCGGCTACCTGCGCAAGAAGCTCGAGGCCGAAGGCGAGCGCCGGCTGATCCACACCGTGCGCGGCGTCGGCTACGTGCTGCGCGAAGACTGATCCCCCTCTCCGAGGAAAGGTGGCGAGCGGCCCCGGCCCATTCCCGTGAACCTGCGCACCCGCATCACCCTGCTCACGCTGCTGGTGCTCTCGCTGTCGCTGCTCGTCATCGGGGCCAGCGTCTACGCGCTGCTGCAGCGCTACCTCTACCAGACGCTGCGGGCCGAACTGCAGGACGCCATGGCCCAGGTGATTCAGCAGTACGAGATCGAGTTCAGCATCGGCTCGCGCTCGGGGGTGCTCAACAAGGTGCTGCCGCCTTCGGTCTACGGCGAGATCGACCTGCTCATCCCCAGCCACCCCACCCCGGAGTCGTTCACCAACGAGGTGATCGCGGCGACCAGCCGCACCCTGGGGCAGCGCCTCCTGCTGACCCCGAACGACTACGCCCAGCTCCTGCAAAAGGGCGAGGTCTGGGCCACCGCGCAGCTGCCGCAGGGCGACCGCCCGCCGCTGCGGCTGCTAGTCTACGGCGTCCTCGTCAAAGCGCCCACGGCGCCTTTGAACCTGGAAACCTGGGTGGCCATCTTCGTGGCCAAGCCGCTGCGGCCGCTCGAGTCCACCCTCGCCGAGCTCTCGCGCGTCTTCCTCTTCACCTCGATCTTCGTCCTCACCCTGGGGGGCGTGCTCACCTACCTGCTGGTGGCGCGCACCCTGGAACCGCTCGAGGCCATCGCCCAGAAGGCCGAGGAGGTGAGCATCAAGGGGCGCACCCGCCTGCCCGAACCCGAAACCCACGACGAGGTCTCGGCGCTGGCGCGCGCGCTCAACCGCATGCTCGAGCGCCTGGAGCACGCCTTCCAAACGCAGAGCCGCTTCCTCGCCGACGCCTCTCACGAGCTGCGCACCCCCATCACCGCGATCCTGGGTCACGTCGGCTACCTGCTGCGCCGCACCCCGGTCAACGAGGTGCAGCGCGAGAGCCTGGAGACGATCCGGCGCGAAGGCGAGCGCATGACCAAGCTCGTCACCGACCTGCTCGAGCTGGCCGGCAGCGAGGGGGGGTGGCGCTTCGAGGTGCGCCCCGTCGAGCTGCGCGGCCTGCTGCAGGAGATCGCCAGCGAGTACGCCCCCACCTTCGAAGGCGAGATCGTCCTCGAGGCGCCCGACGAGGTCTGGGTGGAGGGGGACGACGAGCGCCTGCACCAGGTCTTCGCCAACCTGATCGCGAATGCGGTGAAGGCCGGAGCCACCCGCATTGTGCTGCGGGTACGGCGGCCTCCGGGACGGGTAATCGTGCAGGTGAGCGACAACGGCCCCGGCATTCCGCCCGAGCACCTGCCCCATCTTTTCGAACGCTTCTACCGGGTGGACAAGGCGCGCGACCGCGCCGCCGGCGGTTCGGGTCTGGGGCTCGCCATCGTCAAGGCCATCGTCGAGGCCTTGGGCGGCGAGGTATGGGTGGAGTCGCAGGTGGGCGAGGGCACCACCTTCAGCGTTTCTTTAAAGCACGCAGCAGCTCCGCCGCCTCATCTGCGCTGATCTCGCCCTTCTCAAGCTGTTCGAGCACCCGCGCCCGCTCCACGGACGCGTCGGAACCCACCTCCGCCTCGTACCCGAGGACCCGCAGCAGGGTCTCGAACCGCGCCCGCACGGTGGGGTAGCTGACGCCGAGGATGCGCTCCATCTCCTTGAGGTTGCCCCGGGTCTTGACGAAGAGGCGCAGGATCTCCAGCTGCTCCGGGGGCAGCGCGGCGAACTCGTTGACGGTGAAGCGCCCTTCGATGCGGGTCTGGCAGCTGGGGCAGGCCAGGCCCGTCACCTCCAGGCGCGCGTGGCAGACGGGGCATTCGTAGGGCATCAGCGGTTTCACAACAGACCTCCAATGCGGATCGCGACGTAAACTCCGCGCGACTTCACCTCAAGAAGCGGTTCGTCCGGACGCAGGCGCTCGAGCCCCAGCCGCGGCGGCGCGAACAGCAGCCGCCAGCCGCCCCGCACCCCCATCTTTCGCTGCGCCATCCAACCGGCGAAGGCCAACACGAAGGCGATCGGCGTCTCGAAGGGCTCGAGCGGCAGGACGAGGCGAAAGCCGCGCCCCCCTCCGGGGCGCAGTTCAAGGTGCAGCCAGCGGGGCTGGCGGATCTGCAGGCGCCGCAGCCAGGCGTTCATACCACCTCGATGATCACCCGGGTTCCGTCGGCCTGCTCGAGCTCGACCAGCCGGCCCTCGGGCGTCTCGCTTTTCAGCGAGGCCAGCAGCTCGTCGAGATCGAAACCGGCCTCGGCGATCTGGGCCCGCTGCTCCTCGGGGATGAACTTGAGCGCGAACCGCGCCAGCGCCAGCGGCAGGTTGACCTTGACCTCGGTGGCGTCCTCCGGGTCGTGGACGTAGATGCGCAACAGCCGCGCCGGCCCTCCTGGCCGCAGCTCCGCATCCGCGCGCGGCGCGTCGCCCAGCGCCTCGATCAGCTCGGCGGCCTCTTCCGCGGTGATCTGCCCTTCGGCCAACATCTGCAGGATTCGCTTGCGTTCTTCGTTCATGGCGCCTCCACCTCCACTTCGCCCATACCCACGGACACCTTGAGTTCGCCCCGCCCCTCGCCCAGGCGACCCTCGAACCGCTGGGCGGGACCTCCCCCGCGGTGCTGCAGGCCGCCGCCGACCCTGAGCTCCCCCAGGCTCGTGCTCAGGTGCAGCTGCACGTCGCTTCCCTCCGCCAGCTCCAGCTTCACCCTGCCCATGCCCAACTGCACGCGGTGACGACCGCCGGCGATGCGAACGCTCCCCTGGACCTCGCCCTGGCCGAGCTGCACGTCCAGGGCTTCGGCGGCGGCGAAGCTTAGCCGCCCCTGACCAAGCTGCACCTTCAGCGCCGACAGCGGCCCCTCGACGCGGACCTCGCCCTGACCGAGCCTCAGCTCCAACCCCATCCCCGTAGGCAAGAGCAGCACCGCCGACTTGCGGGACCGCAGCAGGCCGAAGGCGCCGAGGAAGCGCGGCCGCGAGGTTCCCGTGAGCCGCCAGCCCCCGTCGGCGGCCTCGAGCCGCAGCCCCAAGCCGCCGTCCACCTCGACGACGGGGGCGTTCAGCCCCTCCCGCGCGCGCACCTCCAGGTCGGCGCGCTCGAGCCGCGCCCGCAGGCGCCCGGCGGCGGGCGCCGCGGCGGGCGTCCGCCCCCCTTCATCCAGCGCCTCAAGCAGCCGCCCCGCCTCCTCGGGGTCGATCTTGCCCTCTTCGAGCAGTTTGGCGATCCGCATGTACTCATCCATGAGCGCCTCCCAACCTCTCCGCACCTGGGAAGGCCCGGGGGCGGCCCTCGTTTCGCGCCCGCGCTTCCGGGGTCGCCGCGCAACCGCCGCACCGGGCGGCCGCCGCCTCGCGGCGCGCCGTGCGCACGCGCGCCGCGAGCGCCGTGGGGTCTTGCCAAGGAACCGAAGTCGGCATCTGGGCCTCCTTGGCCCGATTGTAAACCCTTATTTTATGTATTGTCAAGCTTTACTTTACATATGCTAAACGGGGTGGCGTCCGCCCCAGTACGGGGCCACGTAGAAGACGAAGACCAAGGCGGCGTACGCCGCCCACCAGAGGAGCACCCGGCCGCCGCTGGTGCGCCCAGGCCGGTGCTCGAGCAGCAGCAGCGTGAACAGCGCCCAGGTCAACAGCGTGGCCAGCTCCTTGACGTCGGGGGCGACCGGACTTCCCCACAGGCGCCAAGCCCAGGCCATCCCCGTAAGCACCCCCACCGTGTAGAGGACGTAGCCGGCCCGCAGGTAGGGGCCCTCGAGCCGCGCCAGGCCCACGAGCGGCGGTGCGGAGAGCGAGCGCCAGGGGGCGGACTTGAGCCGGCGGTGCTGGGCCCAGCCCGCCACCGCCGCCAGGAAGGCCACGGTCAGGCTCACGTAGGCGAGGGTGAGGACCCCCGCGTGAAACACCACCAGCGACCAGGGCAGCGGCCCGCTCGTGGTGCCCACGAAACGCAGCGAGAGCAGCGCGAAGAAGAGCGCCGTGGCGTAGGCGTAGCGCACCCAGGTGCGCCAGCGCGGCCGGGCCGCGTAGCCCCGAGCCACCCCGACCAGCCCGATGACAAGCAGCATCGCCGCCTCGAACGAGGAACCCAGCACCTGTCCGGTAGTAACGGCGTGCCAGACCGCCGCCGCGAAGAAGAACCACAGCGACCAGCCCGAGCGGCGCTCGTCCCAGACCAGCGAGGCCAGGAGTACGATCGCCCCCAGGCTGGCCAGGGCCGCGGTCACGCTAACCCTCCAGCATCCGCTCGAGCCGCGGCCCCAGCTTGGGATCCTTGGCCATCTGAATCAAGGGGTGGGCGGTCTTGCCGCTGAGCCTACGCACCAGCCGCTCGAGCTCCTCGCCCCGCGCTGCACCGCCGAGGGCCGCTTCGAGCTCCCGACGCAGACCGTCCTCGATCCAGGCCTTGAGCCGCTGGATCCGGTCGGCGGCGACGTGACCTGCGTACCACTCCATCCAGCCGGCGAGCTCGTCTTCCACGATGCGCTCCACCCGGGGAAGCTCACCCGCGCGCGCCGCGCGGTTCTTCTCGGCCACGGTCTCCAGGTCGTCGAGGTTGTAGAGGTAGGCACCGGGCAGCCGCGCCACCGCCGGGTCCACGTTGCGCGGCAGGGCGATGTCGATGAGAAAGAGCGGTTGGGAACGGGCCTCCAGCACCTCGCGCACGCGCGGCTCGCGCACCACGTAGTGGGGGGCGGCCGCGGAGGCGATCACGATGTCGGCCCAGGCCAGCGCCTCGGCCACGTGCTCCATGCCGCAGGCCCGGCCGCCGTAGCGCCCGGCGAGCTTTTCCGCGTTCTCGAGGGTGCGGTTCAGCACCCAGACCTCGCGGGCGCCGTAGTGGGCCAGGTGTTCGAGCACCCGCTCGGCCATCTCGCCGGCGCCCAGGACCAGGGCCCGCAGGCCCGCCAGATCCCCGAAGACGGCGCGGGCGAGGTCCACCGCGGCGTAGGCCACGCTGGTGGCGCCGCGGCCGATGGCGGTCTCGGCGCGGGCCCGCTTGCCGGCGGCGATCGCCGTTTGGAACGCCTGCTCGCTGATGGGGCCGGTCGTGCCGGCCTTGCGCGCAGCGAAGAGGCCGTTCTTGACCTGGCCCAGGATCTGCGCCTCGCCGACCACCAAACTGTCGAGGCCCGCCGCGACGCGAAAGAGGTGCCTGAGCGCCGCCTGACCGCGGTAGCGGTAGGCGTATTCGGTGTAGTGGCCCAGCAGGTCGCGGTAGATCGCCAGCGCGCCCCGCCGCGGACGCACCAGGTAGACCTCGGTGCGGTTGCAGGTCGAGACGACCACGGCCTCGTCGGCCTCGTCGGCCAGTTCCCCGAGCAGCGCCCCGAGACGCGCTCCGGAAACCGCCACGCACTCGCGCACCCCGATGGGCGCGGTCTTGTGGCTGATTCCGACGACCTCCAGCGGCGGCTCCAAAACACCCTCCTGCTGGCAGTTTACCCCAAACCGCCTCAGGGCAGGTGTCCCTTGTCCGCACGTAAGTTTCGGATCCGCTCGACCCAGCCGTCCCCCGCCGTCCGCTCATCAGCGGACATAACGGCGCAACCCTTGCGTCGCGGGAGGCTTTCCTCCCGCGACGCCTAGTCTCAGCGGTACGCTCTAGGGGTTGTAGCGCCAGAGGGCCATGTCGGAGTCGGAGCTGTTGAAGCTGGAACCCGCCATCAGGACCCTGCCGCTGGAGTCGAGGGCGAGGGCATAGGCATAATCGCTGTTCCCGCCATTGTAGGTGGCTACACCGTTCGTGCCGAAAGCGCCATCGGGTTGCCCATCGGCATCGAAGCGCCACAGCGCCGCATCCAAACCGGAGTTCTGGCTGATGCTGCCCGCAACCAAAACACGGTTGCTCGAGTCGACGGCCACGGCGTAGGCTTGATCGCTGCTTCCGCCGTCGTAGGTAACGATATTGGTGCCGCTGTCGCTTCCAAACGTGTTGTCGGGAGCGCCGTCGGAGCCGTACCGCAAGACACCCATGTCGTAGCCGGCCGCCCCTTTGTGCATGAAGCCGGCGATCAGGATCTTGCCGCTGGAATCAAGGGCGATGGCCTGGGCATAGTCGCTGCTGCCCCCGTCGTAGACAACGACGTTGGTGCTGCCGTCGCTGCCAAACGTGTTGTCGGGGCTGCCGTCCGAGTTGTAGCGCCAGAGGGCCATGTCGTCGTTGGAACCGTTGTTGAGGTAACCCGCAACCAGGATCTTGCCGCTGGCGGCGAGGACCATGCCCTTGCCAAAACTCGTGCCTCCCCCATACGTAACGAAGTTGGTGAGGCTGTTGCCGCCGAAGGTGTTGTCGGGGTCGCCGTCCGAGTTGTAGCGCCATAGGGCCATACGGTAGTAGGAGCCGCTGTAAATGTAACCCGCAACCAGGATTCTGCCGCTGGCGTCCACGGCGATGGCGCTGGCCGAGCTGGACTGCCCGTCGGTGTAAGCCACGAGGTTGGTGCCAGGGTCGCTACCAAAGGTGTTGTCGGGGGCGCCGCTCGCGTCGTAGCGCCAAAGGGCCATGTCGCCGTTGGTCCCGTTGATCTCTCCGGCTACCAGGATGTTGCCGCTGGCATCGAGGGTGAGGGCATAGGCATAACTGTTGTTCCCGCCATCGTAGGTGGCTACACCGTTCGTTCCGAAAGAACCATCGACGGACCCGCCTGCATCGTAGCGCCAAAGGGTCATATCGTAATCGGCGTTTGGCGTAGAATAACCGGCCACCAGGAGACGGCCGCTGGAATCAAAGGTAACGGCGCGCGCGGCGTCGTAGCCGCCGCTGTCGTAGGTGACGACGCCGTCGGTGCCAAAGCTGGCGTCGAGGGTGCCGGGAGCGGCGCTGCAACTGACCTGGACGTTGCTGACGTCGGCGCCGCTGAGGGTGCCGCTGCCGTTCGTGACGGTGCAGGTCTGGCCTTGGGGCGGGGTCTTGACGGTGACGCTGTAGGCGGCCCCGTCGGCCAGCTTGGCGGCGAAGGTGAAGGGGCCGTCGGCGCTGAGGGTGAGGTCGTCGGTTTGGTTGTTCTGCAGGACGAGCTGCTCGCCGCTGGCGAGGCCGCTGAGGGTGCCGCCGACGCTGTAGGTCTGCGGGGGCGTCGGGGCGCAGCTGACCTGGACGTTGCCCACGTCGGCGCCGCTGAGGGTGCCGCTGCCGTTCGTGACGGTGCAGGTCTGGCCTTGGGGCGGGGTCTTGACGGTGACGCTGTAGGCGGCCCCGTCGGCCAGCTTGGCGGCGAAGGTGAAGGGGCCGT
>JALSIA010000155.1 GCA_026981865.1 Thermaceae bacterium | reverse complement strand
CCCAGCTCGGTGAAGACGTGAGCGATCATCGAGGTCGTCGTCGTCTTGCCGTGGGTGCCGCTGACGCCGATCGAGCGGCCGCGTTCGAGGATGCCCGCCAGCACCTGCATGCGCGCCATCACCGGCACGCCGGCGTGGGCCGCGGCGCGGCGCTCTGGGTGATCCGCGGGCACCGCGTTCGAGGCCACCAGGACGTCCACCCCCTCGAGGTGGGTGGGGTCGTGGCCGGTGTGCACCTCAACGCCCAGCTCACCCAGGCGCCGGGCCAGTTCCGAGGGGTGAGCGTCGCAGCCCGAGACCTTCCAGCCCTCACGGTGCAGCACGTAGGCCAGAGCGCTGATGCCCACGCCACCGATGCCCATGAAGTGTACGTGCTTCATTCGGCCACCTCCAGCAGCAGATGCGCGAGCCGCTCGGTGGCGCCGGCAGGGGAAAGCTCGGCGAGGTGTTCCTGCAGATGGGCGCGCATTCCGGCGTCTTCGAGCAGCCGTTCGAGCTGCGCGGCGAGCTCTCCCGGCTTTTCCTGATCGGCCGCCAGCGCGGCTTCGCGCGTGGCGTAGAAACGGGCGTTCTGTTCCTGGGCGCCGCCGTCGACGGTTGCGGGCAGCGGCACGGCCAAGAGCGGCACCCCGTGGTAGGCGGCCTCGGCCAGCGTCGTCGCGCCGGCGCGGGTCACGGCCGCGTCGGCGGCGGACCAGGCGGTGACCGCGTCCACGAAGGCCTCGGCCCGGTAGCCGGCAAGGGCGGCCACCCGCTCGCGCACCGCCTCGAGGCCGCGCTCCCCGGTCTGGTGGAGCACCTGCCAGCTCTCCAGATGGGGTTCGAGCAGGTCGGGGAGGGTGCGGTTGAGGGCTAGCGAGCCCTGGCTGCCGCCCATAACGAGGAGCAGGGGGCGGTCGGGATCGAAGCCCAGAGCCTGCTTGGCGGTGCGCACCTCGCGCCGCTCCTCGCGCACCGGCATGCCCGTGACCAGCGCCTTGAAGGCCAGCTTGCGGGGCAGGCGGACGTCCATGGCCAGGGCGATGCGGCGGGCGCGAGGCGCCAGCCAGCGGTTGGCCAGACCCAGGGCGGCGTTCTGCTCGAGGAGCACCACGGGCACGCCGGCGTTTTCGGCGGCGAAGGCCAGGGGGAAGCCCGCGAAGCCGCCGGTGCTGAGCACGACCCGCGGGCGAAGCCGCCGCAGCAGCGCACGGGCGCTCACGAACCCGCGCAGCGCCTTCCAGGCCTCGCGCGGCTGCAGGGTGTTGCGGTTGTACTTTCCGGCCGGCAGCGCGTAGAAGGGCACGCCCGCCTCGGGTACGAGCCGGGTTTCCATGCCCCCCTCGGCGCCCACGTAGCTTACCTCGTGGCCCAGCTCGATGAGGCGGCGCGCCACGGCCAGGGCGGGGAAGATGTGCCCGCCGCTGCCGCCGCCGGTGACCGCGACCTTCACGCCCGCACCTCCGGAAGGTCGATGCGCCGCGCGCTCGCGTGCAGCACGCCGAAGGCCAGCCCCGCGGCCAGCAGCCCGCTGCCCCCGGCGCTGACCATGGGCATCGAGATGCCCGTGACCGGCACGATGGCCATCGTCACCGCGACGTTCATCAGCGCCTGACCGGTCAGGTAGCCGGTCAGGCCCAGGGCCATCACGCTCAGCGCCCCGGTGCTGCGGGTGGCGATCTGCATGCCGCGGGCGAAGACGAGGCCGTAGGCCAGCAGCAGCATGCCCGCGCCGATCCAGCCGCTTGCGTAGGTAACGACGGCGAAGATCATGTCGTTCTGGCGCTCGGGCAGGTTGGTGGGCAGTTCGGCGCTGGGGCCGTGCCCCAGGGGGCCGGCGGCCCGCAGGACCCGACGCGCGCGCTCGGGCTGGTAGATGGCGTTCTGGATGCGCTCGGCGCGGTCGGGTTCCCAGCGATCGAGCAGCGTGGGGTCCAGGTTCATGACCCGCCAGGCGTCCACCCGGTCGGTGATGTACTCGAAGCGGTTCAGGAAGACGCCGTGGATGCTGGCGACGATCAGCGTCACCAGCAGCCCGATGGCGACCAGCCGGCGGAAGGGCACGCCGATGATGATCAAAATGAACGCGGCCAGGAAGAGCAGGAAGAGCGCCGTGCCCAGGTCGGGTTCGATGGCGATCAGCCCCGCGGCCAGGCCGATGGCCACCACCGGTCCGATGATCGGGTAGTCGGTGCCGCGGCGGCTGAAGAAGGAGGCCAGGTAGGCCACCAGCGCGATCTTCATGAACTCGGAGGGCTGCAGCGAGAAGGCCCCTAGCTGGAACCAGCGGCGCACCTCCTCCTGCCCCGCAGGGCCGCGGCCCACGATGAGCACGGCCACCAGGGCGACGAGACCGAGCACGTAGAGCCAGCGCGCCTGGGCGATGATCCAGCGCGGGGGCACCAGCGCCGCCACCAGCGTGCCGCCGAAGGCGACGCCCAGCGTGAGCAGGTGGCGCTCCATCAGTGCGGGCGCGCCGGCGGCGATGCCGAGCACGGAGAACCCCATGAGCAGCAGCTGGGCGAGGATCAGGATGCGGTCCACGCTTCACCCCCCACCCGCGCGAGCGCCTCGCGGAAGGCGCGGCTGCGGTGCTTGTAGTCGGCAAACTGGTCGAAGGAGGCGGCCAGCGGGGCGAGCAGCACGCTCGCCACCCCCGGCGCGGCCAGAGCGGCTGCGAGCGCGCGCTCGAGCGCGCGCGGACCCTCGGCCTCCTCGATCACCACGGTGGGCGCGTGCGCCGCGAAGGCGCGTGCGAAGCGGGGGCCGTCGCGCCCGATCGCCAGCACCAGGGCCACGCGCTTTCGCACCACGGGCGCGAGCGCGTCCAGATCGGCCCCCTTGTCCTCGCCGCCCACGATCCAGGCCACCGGCGCCGGCGCCGCCTCCAGCGCGGCGCGCACCGCCTCGGTGCGGGTGGCGATCGAGTCGTCGATGACCAGGATGTCGCCCACCCGGCCCACGGTCTCGAAGCGGCCGGGTACGGGCGGGAGTTCGAGCGCCCGGGCTTCCAGCTCCCGGGCGTCGACGGCGCGGCCCAACGCCTCGGCCAGCGCCGCGGCGGCCAGGGCGGCGGCGCGGGCGTTGGTGGCGCGGGGCGCGGCGGCGGGTTCGAAGGGCCGCTTGCGCGCCAATGAGGCCTTGGCGGCGGCGCGCACCCGCGGGTCGGCGGCGTTGTAGACGAGCACGTCTTCGGACGTCAGGTTCGCCAGCAGGCGCAGCTTGGCGGCGTGGTAGCGTTCCAGGCTGCCGTGGCGGTCGAGGTGGTCGGTGCCCAGGTTGAGCAGCACGGCCACCCGCGGCCGGAAGTTGCGGACGCGCTCGAGCTGGAAGCTGGAAAGCTCCACCACCGCGGCCGCAAGCCCGGGGCGGTCGACCACGTCCACCAGCGGCGGGTCCACGTTGCCCGCGGCGGCTACGGGGAGGCCCAGGCGCTCGAGCAGGCGGGCGGTGAAGACCGTCGTCGTCGTCTTGCCGGCGGTTCCGGTCACGCCTACCAGCGGCAGGTCGGTCTCCCGCCAAGCCAGCTCCACCTCGCCGATTACCTCGGCCCCGCTGCGCTCGAGGGCGACCAGCGCGGGGTGGTCGATGGGCACGCCGGGAGCGGCGATTACGGTGCCGAAGCGACCCGGCTCGGGGGTGCAGGCCGCGAAGCCCAGCGCCCGCGCCGCTTCGACGTCGGCGCTGCGGGGTCGGTCGTCGTGAAAGCAGGCGGTGCGGCCACGGCGCGCGAGAAAGCGCAGCACGCCCAGACCGCTGCGCCCAAGGCCGTAGACGAGGGTCACCCGCCACCTCCCCACAGCTGCACCGCCAGCGCCGTGGCCACCGCGGTGACGACGACGAAGCGGAAGACGACCTTGGCCTCGCTCCAGCCCGAGAGCTCGAAGTGGTGGTGCAGCGGCGCCATGCGCAGCAGTCGGCGGCCGCTGCGGCGAAACCAGACGACCTGCACCACGACCGAGACCACCTCGAGCACCGGAACGACCGCGGCGAGCGGCAGGTACCAGGCCTTGCCTGCGAGGACGAAGATCCCCGCCACCAGCGCGCCCAGCAGCTGGCTGCCGGCGTCGCCCATGAAGATTCGGGCCTTGGGGGCGTTGTGCCAGAGGAAGCCGAGCAGCGCCCCCACGAAGACTTGCGCCAGCGGCAGGTGCAGGAAGGGCAGCAGGATCACCGCGGTCACGCCCGCGGCCAGGCCGTCGAGGCCGTCGGTGAAGTTGAAGGCGTTGGCCGCGCCGACCACCGCCACCACGATCAGGACGTAGTCGAGCGCGGTCCAGGGGGTGTAGCTCACGGTGCGGACCGCCCAACCGGCGAAGACCAGGGCCATGAGCAGCTGCAGCGCCAGCTTCTCGCGCGCCTTGAGCGGACGCCCGTACAGTCCCCCCAGGTCGTCGGCGAGCCCCAGCAGCCCGTAGCCGGCCGCCAGCAGGAAGACCGGAGCCAGCGGGTCCGCGCCCGCGCCCAGGTAGAGCAGGGCTGCGGCGATCGTGAAGGCGACGCCGCCCATGCTGGGCGTACCGGTTTTGGCCAGGTGGCTTTCGGGGCCGTCGGAGCGCACGGTCTTGCCCACGCCGAGGCCGCGCATCAGCGTCGCCTGCAGCCCCACAAGGAACCAGCTCAGCACCGCGGCGGCCGCTACCATGCTTCCTCCAGTTCGAGCGTTAGGTGGACCGGCTCCCCGCCCTGGGTCAGCAGCCACACGCCCGCGCTTCGGCTCGCCGCCAGGTCGCGGAAGTCGCCGGCGTAGAAGCCGAGTTCGTAGCCCTCGGGGTCGTAGCGGTGCACCCCCGCGGGGGTGAGCAGGTAGAGGTCGCCGGCGGCGTCGGCGGCCGTCCAGTCCCGGGGAAGGTCAAGTTCGCGTTCGGCCGGCCAGAGGAGGGCGCGCCCGCGCCCCAGAGCCAGCACTCCGCGGCCCAGCGCGACCACCCGTTCGAAGTCGCCGCCCTGCAGGCGGTCGGCACCGCGCCAGAGCCCCTCGTCGTTCACCCAGAACGTCCCCTGGCCGGTGCGCACCGCGTCGCGTGCAGGGAAGGCGCGCCAGCCCGACTCGGGGCTGTAGAGGCCGTCTTCGAGCAGCACGACCGGCTCGGGGCGGGCGCGGACCGCGCGCGCGCGTGCGGGCAGGTCGTAGCTCGTCAGCAGTTCGCCGTCCAGGTAACGTTGCCAGACGTAGGGGTAGAGCACCTCGAGACCCTGGTCGCCGGCGTCGACGTCCAGCGGCGGGGCGGGAAGCGGGAAGCTCGCACCCGCGGCCTCGACCCAGCGTCCCTGCACGACCCCGCCCGGAAAGACCAGCGCGACCGGGGTTTCGGTGCTGCCGGCGCTGCGGGGGGCGCAGGCGGCGAGCAGCAGGAGCAGGGCGGTGCCGATCCAGCTACGCACGGATTCCCTCCAACAGGCGTTCCAGCGCCAGCGCCCGCGATCCCTTGACGAGCACGCTGGCGAGGCCGCGCGACCACTCGGGCAGCCGCTCGGAGGCCTCTTCCACGTTCGCCGCCGCCGTCGCGCCGGGCCGCCCGGCGGCCATCACCGCGGCGAACTCGCCGACGAAGAGGGCGCGATCGGCTGCAGCCATGACGCGTTCGGCCGCCTCCAGGTGCCAGCGCTCGGCCTCGGGCCCGAGCTCGCGCATCGTGCCCAGCACCACGCCGCGCGGAGCAGGGCAGCGGACCAGTACCTCGAGCGCCGCCTCCAGGGCCTTGGGGCTGGCGTTGTAGCTGTCGTTGAGCCAGAGCGCCCCCCCGACGCGCAGGGGCTCGAGCCGTCCCGGGGTGGGTTGCAAGGTCTCCAGCCGCTCGGCCGCGGCGCGGACGTCCTGGCCCAGCAGCTCCGCCGCCGCCAGCGCCGCCAGCGCCGCCAGCGCCGCGCCCCGCCCCAGTACGCCGAGCCGCAGCGTCCGCCCGGCGTAGCGGAAGCGCGTTTCCGCGCAGCCGAGATCCAGGGCTTCGCCGACGAAGTCCGCCGCGGGGTCGAAGCCGTAGGTGCGGGTGCCTTCGGGAAGCCCCCAGCGGCGCAGGTCCACGTGGGCCAGCCGCAAGGGACTGGCCGCGAGCAGCCGAGACTTCTCGCGGGCCACCGTTTCAAGGCCCCCGAGGCCCTCGAGGTGCACCGGGGCGATTGCGGTCAGCACGCCCAGGTCGGGGGCGGTGAGCTCGAGCAGTTCGTCCATCTCGCCCGGCCGGTCGATCCCCAGTTCCACCACCGCGCCCTCGGCGTCGGGGCTCAGGTGCCAGAAGAAGCGCGCGAGCGCCGGGGGCGTGTTGAGGTTGCCTTCCGTCGCCGGCCAGTCCAGCGCGCGCGCCAGCGCCTCTTTGGTCGAGGTCTTGCCCACGGAGCCGCTGACGCCCGCCACGACCCCCGGAAAGCCGCTGCGCAGCCAGCGCCCCAGACGCAGCAGCGCGCGGTAGGGGTCGTCGACCTGGAGGCCCCGGTCCCGGGCCTGTGGTCCGATGACCAGGGCGGCGCCGCGGGCCAGGGCGTCTTCCGCGTAGGCCTCGCCGTGGGTGTGCGCTCCCGGAAGCGCCACGAAGGCCGCGCCCGGTTCTACCGTGCGCGAATCCCACACCAGGTCGCGGGCGGGTCGGGCATCGGGGCCGGGGCGGCCGCCAAGCACGCGCGCCAGCAGCGCCGGCGAGACCTCTCTGGTCTGCGTCATTTGCACATCATACACAACTTACTCACCACTACCCAGTCTAACCGAAGCGGGCGGTACCCCCCAATAGGCGAGGGTGCGGGCGGCGATCTCGCGGAAGATGGGCGCGGCCACCTTGGAGCCGAAGATGGAGGTCTGGGGGCGGTAGAGCACCACCAGGACGGTGACGCGGGGCTGACTAGCCGG
The DNA here is from genome assembly GCA_026981865.1 of Thermaceae bacterium. GTDB lineage: Bacteria > Deinococcota > Deinococci > Deinococcales > Marinithermaceae > Oceanithermus. The sequence goes on along the minus strand of JALSIA010000155.1, from coordinate 6,834 downwards.
TACGAAGCCGGCGTAGAGGGCGGCGTAGGTTTCCGAGTCTTCGTAGCCGCGGCCGGTCGAGATCTGGGCCGTGCCCGTTTTTCCGCCCAGGTCGTAGCCGCGCAGGCGCGCCCTGGGGGCGTTGAACTCGCTCAACACCGTACGCAGCTCGCGGGCGACCTCGGGTCGGAAGACCCGCTCGGACCGCGGCGCGCCCACCGGCTCCACGAGCGCGGGGGGGACGTAGGCGCCGTCGTTGGCCAGGGTGTTGAAGGCCGCGGCCAGGTGCAGCGGCGTCACCGAGAGCCCCTGGCCGAACGAGAGGTTGGCCAGCTCCACCTCGCCCACCTGTTCGGGGGGGCGGTAGAGCGGCGCCCAGACACGGAAGCCAGGCAGCAGATCGCCGTCGTAGAGGTGCAGCTTCCTATGGTAGTTGGTCAGGGTGCGGGCGTCGATGCGCTCGGCGAAGGTGCTCATGCCCACGTTCGAGGAGTAGGCGAGGACCTGGGCCAGGCTGAGCCGGGGCGGATGGTGGACGACGTCGCGGATCGTACGGTCGGCGACCTTGCGCCGCATCGGCGCGTCGATGACGTCGTCCATGCCGGCGGCGCCCGCCTGCAGCAAGGCGGCGGCGGTAAGCGCCTTCATCGTCGAACCCGGTTCGATCAACCGTTCGAAGGCGTAGTTGGTGAGCCGCGGGTCGTCGCCCGGAGCCCCGCGGGGCGCCCCGGGGTCGAAGGCGGGGGCGTTGGCCACGGCCAGCAGGCGCCCGCTCTTCGTCTCCATGACGATGGCCGTTCCCCATTCGGCCCCGCTGGCCTCGACTCCTTTCCAGAGGGCCTCCTCGGCGAAGGTTTGCAACGCCGGATCGATCGTCAGGTAGACGTCCCCCGCCCGCACGAGCCGACCTTCCATGGCGCGTTCCGTGCCGGCTTGGCCGGCCTCGAGCTCGCCCGCGGTGTTGATGCGGCCGCTTTCGGGATCGCGCTTGCCCTTGACGTAACCCACGACCTGCCCGGCGAGCGTCCCCATGGGGTAGACGCGGTCGCCGTTCTGCAGGCTGAGGGCGAGCGGGGTGCCGTCGGCAGCGTAGATCGCGCCGCGGGGCGGCACCACCGGTTGCGGCCGCGCGGGTTCGGGCCAGCCGCTGCTGGGCAGCGGCGCCGTGCGCAAGATGCTCGCCAAGCCCATCGTGAGCAGTGCGGCCCAGGCGGCAAGCAGGAAGGTCAGTGCCCAGACGCGCTGTACGCTGGCGGCGTTCACTCCGCCCACCGCCCCTCGCTCATGGGCACCATGCCCTGGGACTCGGCCCAACGCGCCACCGCCCGGTTGGAGAGGCGCGCTTCGTAGTCGCGCAAGAGGGCCGCCCGGTCACGCTCGAGCTGTGCGTAGCGGTTGCGGTAGTCCTGCAGCTGCATCCGCTCTTTCTGCGCCATCAGGCCCAAACCGCTCACGAGGAGCAGCACCACCAGGTAGAGGTACCCCCAACGCAGTGCAACCCGGTTCATATCCGCTCACCTGCCCTCAACTTCGCGCTCCGGGCGCGGGGGTTGCGCGCGGCCTCCTCGGGGCCTGGCACGAGCGGCTTTTTCGTCAGCACCCGAAAGCGCGGATCGCCCTTGAGGAAGTGCTTGACGATGCGGTCCTCTATCGAGTGGAAACTGATCACGATCAGGCGGCCGCCGGGGGCGAGCACCCGGCCCGCCGCTTCCAGCAGGGCCTCGAGCGCCCCAAGTTCGTCGTTGACGTAGATCCTGAGCGCCTGGAAGGTTTTGCGCGCGGGGTGCCCCGCCTTACGGAAGCCGACGGCCCGGCGCACGATCTCGGCGAGTTGCGTCGTCGTCGCGATGGGCGCCAGCTTCCGCGCCTCCAAGATGGCACGGGCGATGCGGCGGCTTTGCCGCTCCTCGCCGTAGCGCCAGATGAGCTCGGCAAGCTCCTCTTCGCCGAGGGTGTTGACCACTTCGGCGGCCGTGGGTCCCTCGCGCCCCATGCGCATGTCGAGCGGACCCTCGCGCTGGTAGCTGAAACCGCGCTCGGGATCGTCGAAGTGGTAGCTGGACACCCCCAGGTCGGCGAGGATGCCCTGCACGGACGGTACGCCTAGGGCATCGAGCACGGCTTCCAGATCGCGGAAGTTCGACCGCACGAACCGGATGGCAACTCCCCCGAGCCGTTCCGCGCGTTCGTGGGCATCCGGATCCTGGTCGATGGCCACCACCTGGCCGCCGCGCTCGACGATCCCCCGGGTGTGACCGCCCCCACCGAAGGTGGCGTCGACGTACACCCCTTCGGGTTGGACGTTCAGGAGGTCGAGCGATTCGTGCAAGAGCACGGGTTCATGGGTCGTTTCGGTCAACGTCATCACCGTCAAATCACGATGTCCCTGAGCGATTCGGGTACGAATGGGGTTTCCCGGGTCTTTTCGAGGTGCTCGAAGAAGCGGCCCTCGTCCCAGATCTCGATACGGTCCATCACGCCGGTGACCACGGCGCGGTCGGTCAGCCCGGCGAAACGGCGCAGCGTCGGGGGAATGAGCACCCGTCCCTGACCGTCGAGTTTGGTCTTCTGGGCGGGGGCGTAATAGAAGCGCACGAAGTTCCGTGTGGCGGGGTCGGTGAGGGGCAGCCCTTCGAGCCGCTCCTCCAGCTTGGCCCAGTCGGCGAGGGTGATCACGTCGATCCCGCCCTCGAAACCGCGGGTGAGCACCAGCCCGTCCTGCAGGTACTCGCGGAAGGGCACGGGGATGACCACGCGGCCCTTGCCGTCGAGGCTGACTGGGTGTTCACCGCTGGGAATCCGCTTCGACATCCCGACCCTTTCCAGGAGCCTGCGGGCGGGTTGTACCGAGCTTGATACCGCTACCGATAAGCTCGCCGCTAGGCTACTGAGGCCTAGTTTACCACGGAGTACCCCTAAAATGCCACGATTTACCACTAATCACCACAAATACCCACTTATGCACAGCGCGGATCTGCAGCGTTGCCGTCCCCCACGGGGAAAATCACGCCTTTTCAGTCTTGTCCACAGGGTGGTCCACAGCCCATCCACAGCTTCCACAAGAAGACCCCCGGCCGAGGCCGGGGGCGGGAAGGGATGTAAGCCGGGTTCTGTCGTGCACGGTCATCTATCTGGGACCGGCGTCGCCGCCGGCCTCGAGCGGCCAACCCGCAGGTGCGATCGGGCCGGGCGAGCCCTTCCTGCCTAACTGGCCTTGCACCGGGTGGGGTTTACCGAGCCGCCCCGGTCTCCCGGAGCGCTGGTGGGCTCTTACCCCACCGTTTCACCCTTGCCTCCATGACCTCCCCGTGGGGAGCGGATCGGCGGTCTGCTTTCTGTGGCACTTTCCGTCGCCTTGCGGCGCCCAGGCGTTACCTGGCACCCTGCCCTCCGGTGCCCGGACTTTCCTCACCCCAAAGGGGCGCGACCGTGCTCCCTTCCCGCTCCCCATTCTAGCGTTTTTCCGGGGCTGCGTCACGCGCGGGGGTAGGCTTGAGGTATGAACGGATTGATTGCTGCCGCCGTCTGGGGCGGCCTGGGCGGCTGGCTGGCCTGGAGGGTGCATCTGCCCGGCGGGGCGGTGGTCGGGGCGATGCTGGCGACGGCGCTGTTCAACTTTACCCAGCCGGTGCGGGCGGTCATGCCCGTGGGGCTCGAGGTGATCGTCCAGATCGCCGTGGGCGTGATGATCGGACTGAGCGCCGACCGTGCGCTGCTGCCGATGTTGCGAACCGTGCTGCCGCTCGCGCTGATGGGGGCGCTGGGTTTTCTGGCCTTCGGGTTTTCGCTTGCCGCCCTGGCGGTGCGCATGGGTTGGCTGGACGCCGCGACCGCGCTCTTTGGCTTTACGCCCGGTGGGATCAGCGTGATGAGCCTCGTGGCCGCCGAGGAGGGTGGCCAAGCCGCGGTCGTGGCCACCATGCACTTCGTGCGGGTGGTGACGATCCTGCTCGCCGCCCCCTTGATCGTACGCTTGTGGCTCCATCTCAGGGCCGGGGGTTGAGCAGCCCACGCGCGACGAGCCAGGGCCGCGCGTAGAACAAAGTCAGCGCGGTCGAGGCGTCCTCGATGCCGCCGCGGTCGAGCAGCGCGTAGACCTCGGTGAGGGGGAGTTCCAAGGGCTCGATGAGCTCGCCGCCTTCCAGTTCGGGGGGCGCGACCACCTGCGCGTCCAGCGCCAAGAAGGGGTGAAAGACGGCCGCGTTGAACGAGGGCTGAGGGTAGAAGGCCGGAAAACGCACGAGCTCGCCGACCTCGGCGCCGATCTCCTCTTTAAGCTCGCGGCGGACGGCCGCCTCCAGCGATTCACCCGGGTCGACCTTGCCCGCGGGGACCTCGACCAGGCGCCTGCGGGTCGGGTGACGGTACTGACGGATGAGCAGCGCCGTGCCGTGGGACGTCAGCGGCAGGGCAAAGACGACCCGCAGGCGCCGCGGCTGGTAGTAATAGTCGAGCAGCGCCCCGGTATGGGTGCGAAGCCGCTCGTGCACGATCCGCACCGGGTCTTCGGAGAGCGTGCGGGTTTCGAGGATTTCCCAAGGCGCCTCGTCCATGGCCGCTACCTTACCCCCAGTCTACGAAAAGCGCGGGCGGCCGGGGCCGCCCGCCGCTGGGTCCGAGCGGTCATTTTTGCGCAAGCAGGTCGCGGATCTCGGTGAGAAGCCTTTCCTCCGTCGAGGGTTCGGGAGGCGCCGGCGGAGCCTCCTCTTCCTTTTTCTTCATTCGGTTCACGGCCTTGACGATCAGGAAGATGGCGAAGGCGACGATCAGAAAACCCACCACCTCGTTGACGAAGACGCCCCAGGGCCAGACCACCGCACCGGCCTCCTTGGCCGCCTCCAGGGTGGCGTAAGGGCCGGGGGCGCTGCCCGCCTTGAGCACCGCGAAGAGGTTGCTGAAGTCGGTGCCACCCAGCAAGAGGCCGATCGGGGGCATGAGGACGTTGCTGACGAACGACTTGACTACCGCGCCGAACGCAGCGCCGATGACGATGCCGATGGCCATGTCGAGCACGTTTCCGCGCATTACGAAGTCTTTGAACTCCTTGATCACGGTTTCACCTCCGTACGCTCGTCCGCGCCCGCCTTTGGGCGCCGTTTTCGAAAAATGCGACGCGTACTGCGACAGGATAAACGATACGCGTAAAACTGAAGTAAAAGCTGCTGAAAAAGGCCCCGTTCCCGGGGCCTTTCCTCGCGTGCTTCCGCCTACATGTGCTCGATCAGCGCCTGGCCGAACTCGCTGCACTTGAGGAGCTTGGCCTCGCGCCCCTCGGCGACCATGAGGCGGTGGAAGTCGTAGGTGACCAGGCCCGCCTTGATGGTCTCGGACATGGCCTTGACGATCAGGTCCGCGGCTTCGTCCCAGCCCAGGTAGCGCAGCATCATCTCTCCGGAGAGGATGACCGAGCTGGGGTTGACCTTGTCCTGCCCGGCGTACTTGGGCGCGGTGCCGTGAGTGGCCTCGAAGATGGCCTTGCCCGTTTGGTAGTTGATGTTGGCGCCCGGGGCGATGCCGATGCCGCCCACCTCGGCCGCCAGCGCGTCGGAGAGGTAGTCGCCGTTGAGGTTGAGGGTGGCGATCACCGAGTACTCGGCGGGGCGGGTGAGGATCTGCTGCAGCATGGCGTCGGCGATCACGTCCTTGATGACGATCTCCTTACCGGTGCGCGGGTTCTTCATCACGTGCCAGGGTCCGCCGTCGAGCGGCTGCGCCCCGAACTTTTCGCGCGCCACCTCGTAGCCCCAGTCACGGAAGGCGCCCTCGGTGAACTTCATGATGTTGCCCTTGTGCACCAGGGTGACGCTGGGCAGGTCCTGCTCGATCGCGTAGTTGATGGCCGCCTCGACGAGCCGCTTGGTGCCCTCGGCGCTCACCGGCTTGAGGCCCAGGCCCGCGGTGTCGGGGAAGCGGATCTTGGCGTAGGCCTCGGGGAACTCGGTCTTCAGCCACGCGAGGATCTTCTTGACGTCGTCGGAACCTGCGGGCCACTCGATGCCCGCGTAGATGTCCTCGGTGTTCTCGCGGTAGATGACCATGTTGACCAGCTCGGGGTGCTTGACCGGGCTGGGCACGCCCTCGAAGTAGCGCACCGGGCGCACGCAGGCGTAGAGGTCGAGCTTCTGGCGAAGCGCCACGTTGATCGAACGAATGCCGCCGCCGACCGGCGTGGTCAGGGGGCCCTTGATGGCCACCAGGTACTCGTCAATGGCGTCCAGGGTTTCCTGGGGCAGCCAGATGGGTTCGCCGTAGACCTCGTTGGCCTTTTCTCCGGCATAGACCTCCATCCAGGCGATTTTTCGTTTACCGCCGTAGGCCTTTTCCACCGCGGCGTCGAGCACCGGCTGCGAGGCGTTCCAGATGTCCGGGCCGGTGCCGTCGCCCTCGATGAAGGCGATGATGGGCTGGTCGGGCACCTGGAGCTTGCCGTTCTTGATGGTGATCTTCTCGCCCCACTCCGGGACCTTGATGTGTTGATAAGCCATGCCTTAACCTCCGCCCTCCAGGATAGCAAGGGCTACCGGGACGCTGGGCCCGGTTCCTCGAAGATCTCGGCGAACCCCTTGGCGTTGTAGAGGAAGTGGGCCAGGATGCCCGGCACCAGGCTGCTGCTCAGTAGGTAGAGCGCGCCGAAGATCAGACCGGCGGCAAAGGCCCAGACGGCGTAGAGACGCCCCGCGCGGCCCGGGGCGGGGTGGCCCAGGGCGAAGACGAGCGCCTGCAGCGCCAGCGCGGCCGGGGTTCCCAGCCCCTGGGCCAGCGCGTTCAGCAGCGCCCCGCGGAAGAAGAGCTCTTCCCCTACGGCGCTGGCCAGCGCCAGCAGCATGGCGGCGTTGTGGCCCACGCCCGCGTCCT
>JALSIA010000154.1 GCA_026981865.1 Thermaceae bacterium | reverse complement strand
GTTTTTGCCAGGTCGCCGCAAGGCAATGCTCCCTCCCCTGGGGGAGGGTTTGGGGAGGGGGTTGTGGGCGCCAACGCAGCCATCGCCCATCGTTCGAATCATGACCGGCCCGCATCCCACTTCCCACATCCAGCATTCCAGCAAACCAACCCCCCTCTGGCGGCTACGCCGCCGTCTCCCCCAAGGGGGAGGTTTTAAAGTCGGCCATCGGACAAACCGTAGCACTCACCATGCTTTTGGCTCTGGATCCCCCGCTTTCGCGGAGGCAAGTCCGGCTCGCGCAGGCTCCTGGCCTGCTTGGCTGGAAGGACGAATTTGCTCGCCGCGCAGTAATCCGCCCTCCCCCGGGGGAGGGTCGGGGTGGGGGTTGTTGGCGCTAACGAAGCCATACGCTCATCGTTCGAATCACGGCCAACCCACATCCCACTCCCTGCACCCCATCCCGGCTCATCCCTGTTGACGCCGCCCGGGGCCGAACGTATACTCATGCGCAAGATGACGTACGCGCGCACCCTAACGCTAATTCCGCCTCCACGGGGGTAGGTTGGCGTTTGGACTGCGCTCACCGCCCCCTCCGGGCGGTTTTTCGTTGTCGGAACGAGGAGGACACGTGGCCGGGAAAACGCTCTACGAAAAGGTCTGGGAAGCCCACGAGGTACGCCGGCTCGCAAGCGGGCAGAGCCAGCTCTTCATCGATCTGCACCTCATCCACGAGGTCACCAGCCCGCAGGCCTTCGGAATGCTGCGGGAACTGGGGCTTGCGGTGGCCATGCCGCACCGCACCTTCGCGACGGTGGACCACATCGTCCCCACCGACGCCCGCAGCGAGCCCTTCGCCGATCCGCTCGCCCAGGCGATGATCGAGGAGCTGCGCAAGAACACCCGCGAGCACGGCATCGAACTCTTCGACGTGGGCAGCGGCAAGCAGGGCATCGTCCACGTGGTGGGCCCGGAGCAGGGGCTGACCCAACCCGGGTTCACCATCGTCTGCGGCGACAGCCACACCTCCACCCACGGGGCCTTCGGGGCCATCGCCTTCGGCATCGGCACCACCCAGGTGCGCGACGTGCTCGCCACCCAAACCGTGGCCATGCCCCGGCTCAAGGTGCGGCGCATCAACGTGAACGGCCGGCTGCAGCCCGGCGTGGGAGCGAAGGACGTGATCCTGCACCTCATCCGCACCCTCGGCGTCAAGGGGGGCCAGGGCTACGCCTACGAGTACGGCGGCGCGGTGATCGAGGGGATGACCATGGAAGAACGCATGACCGTCTGCAACATGTCCATCGAGGGTGGGGCCCGCATCGGCTACGTCAACCCCGACGAAACCACTTTCGCCTTCCTGAAAGGGCGCCCCTACGCGCCCAGGGACGACGAGTGGGAAGCGGCCGTGGCCCACTGGCGCAGCCTGGCCTCCGACCCCGACGCCGAATACGACGACGTGGTGGAGATCGACGGCTCGCGAATCGCCCCCTACGTTACCTGGGGCATCAACCCCGGGCAGGCGATCACGGTGGAGGAACGGGTGCCGGACCCGGAAGGCGTGCCGGACGAGGAGGCGGCGCTGGTGCGCGAAGCCCTGGAGTACATGAAGCTCGAGCCCGGCCGGCCCATCAAGGGGCAGAAGATCGACGTGGCCTTCGTGGGCAGCTGCACCAACGGTCGTCTGAGCGACCTGCGCGAGGCCGCGCGCGTGGTGCGCACCGCGGGCGGCCGGGTGCCTGCGGGGGTGCGGGCCATCGTCGTGCCCGGCAGCGAGCCGGTGGCCCGCCAGGCCGAGGCCGAGGGGCTCGACCGGGTCTTCCGCGACGCCGGCTTCGAGTGGCGCTACGCCGGCTGCAGCATGTGCCTGGCGATGAACCCCGACAAGCTGGCGGGCGACGAGCTTTCGATTAGCAGCTCCAACCGCAACTTCAAGGGGCGGCAGGGCTCGCCCCAGGGTCGCACCCTGCTGGCGAGCCCGGCGATGGTCGCCGCGGCGGCCCTGGCCGGCGAGGTCGT
>JALSIA010000153.1 GCA_026981865.1 Thermaceae bacterium | reverse complement strand
TGGCCAGCGTCGAGGGAAGGCCCAGCGCCCGCAGGAAACGGGCCGACTTGGGCGTTTCCAGAACGATGCGCGCGCTCGTCCCCACGATTTCCAGGCGGGTGATGCGACCGCTCGGCCCCTTGTCCAACACTTTCATCGACTGCACCGCGCCGGGGTCGAAGCCCAGGTCCTGCAGCACCCGCTGCACTTGGCGCGGGTTGACCTGCACGCGCCAGCGCTTGGCCAGGGACCAGGGGTCGTCGCGGGCTTGCAGGTAGGGGATGGGGCCGCCCCAGACCTCCTCGGCGGCGGCCGTGGTGCCGCCCGAATCGGCGTGGTAAACGGCCGAGATGGGCTCGCCCCGGTAGGCGAGGATGCGCCCGGCGGTGGCGCGCACGGCCTGGGTATGGCGCGGGGTCTCGGCGTCGAGGCCAAGGTAGACCTGGCAGCGGGCGGTGTCGCAAAGGTCGTAGTAGGGGTTGGACCCCAGGCGGCTGAGCGTGTAAGTGCGCGCCAGGATGGCCTGGGCCCGCAGCACCTCGAAGGGGAACGAGGCAGGCACTTCTCCAGGAAGGACGCCCCGGAGGTAGTCCTCGAGGCCCACGCGGTTGATCAGGAGCAGCCGCCCGTCCTGCCAGACGACGCGCAGGAAGCCGCGGTAGCGGCGCCCCGACACGGCAAAGGCCCCCTCGCGCGGCACGAAGGAAAGGAGGTTGCCCATGTAGCCGCTGGCGGGGCACGGAGGGTCGTCGCAGACGAGCTCGATGCCCCGATCGCTGGCCAGCAGGCGGTAGACGCGCGGCCCACCGTCGTCGGCGATGCGTCCGGCCCAGTTCCAGAGGCTGTGGGCGCCCTCGAGTTCAACCACGGCCAGCCCGGTCTCCTCGAGCAGCACCCGCACCGGCGGCGGCTGGGCCGCGGCACCCAGGACGAGCGCGAAAAGGATAACGAGGAGGCCGCGTTTCATACGAGCTCAGTCTAGCGCAGCCCTCAGGCCTCGAGGGTCACGTGGCCGCGTGCCGGGGCCTTGCAGAGGCGCTCGAGGACGTCGGGGCCGTGTTTGAGCAGGAAACCCAAGAAGCCGTAAACCCGTTCCTGCGGCCGTCCGAGGGGGCGCAGGTGGGTGAGCAGGCGCCGGAACTGGTCGCGCACGATCCGCTTCTGCTGCAGCTCGGCCGCGAGCAGCTTGCCGCGCAGGCGCTCGATCTCGCCCTCGAGCCGGCGCTGGCTGCGCTCGAAGGCGCCGATCAGCGTGGGGTCGAGCGCGGGCAGCGCGGCGAGCATGCGGCTGAACTCGTCCTCCACGCGCCGCAGCCCCCGTTCCAGCTCGGCCGCGGCGGTGCTCGTGCGCGCCAGCGCCTCCAGCATCGCCTCTTCGGGGGCCTCGAGGAAGGCCCAGGGGTCGAGGGTGTACTTCTCCAGGATTCGGCGCACCGGGGGCTCGAGCACCAGCCCGTGCATGCGGTCGATGACCGCCGGCGGCTCGAGGCCGTGCAACCGGTAGACCCCGGCGAGCTGGGCCACGTAGGCCATCTCCCCCGGACCCACGACCAGTCCCGCCGTGGGCACGACCGCGTCCTGCACCACCGGCCGGAGGCCCGCCGCGGGGGTGATCCGGGCGGGGTCGCGCTGCAGGATCGCCTTCAGGTCTGCGAGGCGGTAGCTGCGCACCCCGTCGGAGAACACCCCGTCGTCGTAGTAGAGGAGCCGACGCCGGCCGTCCTCGCCTTCCAGGAAGACGTTCGTCGCGCCCGCCGGCCGCCCCAGCGAAGGGGGAATGCCCAGGGACTTGAGCGCTTCCCCGGCGGCGTTGATCGCCATCGACGAGGCCAGCGGGTCTTCGAGCTCGCGTTCCATCGCGGGGGCGAAGAGGGGCGCCAGTTCGGGGGCCATGGGGTCGAGGGGCACGACCCCGTGCGGCCCCAGGAAGGCGAGCAGCAGCCGGGCGAAGGCTTCGGCGTAGGTCCATTCGCCCTCGAGGGCGCGTTCGATCCGTTTGCGCACGCCGGCGTCGCCGCCGAAGGACTCGAGGAATTCGCGCACCCGTTCGCGGTAGGGCGCGAAGGCGACGCGCGCCACCGGGACCGCCGGGGGCAGCTCGAGGGCGAGCTCGCGGATTCGCTCGTCGGCGTCGAGGAAGTGCACCCGGCTCACCTCGGCGGTGTCGTGGTCCTGGCTCGCCACCCAGAAGAGCCCGACCACGGGACGATCGGCGTCGTCGTAGGCGTAGGCGAGCTTCAGGGCCGAATGCGCCTTGTACAGGGTGAAGGCCGGGCCCGTCAGCAGCCCCGCCTGCTGCCCGGTGATCACGGCGCGGCTTTCGGGATGCCCGAGCCGGCGGACGGCCGCGAGGCTCGACTCGGGCGCCCCCAGGCGCTGCAGGTAGGCCTCGACGGCCGCGGCCAGCTCGGCTCGCGGGGCTGCGCGCTCCGCGGCGATGCGCGCGGGCAGGTCCTCGGGCCCGTACGGCAGGAAACTGCGTAAACGCCCTTGCAAAAAGGCCGAACGTACCTTACTCACGATCCTCCCCCAGCCCCGAGGCCAGCCGGCGGACGGCCTCGGGGTCCAACACCACCACGCGGCGGTAGTTGATCTCCAACAGGTCGCGCAGGGCCAGCGCGCCCAGCGCCCGCGTTACCGTATCACGTCCGGTGCCCAGACGGTGACTCATCTGCTCGTGGCTCAGCGGCACCTCCAACCCCTCAAGGCCGGGGCGCATCTGCTCGACGAGCAGCGCCGCCAGGCGCGGCAGCACCTCGTGGTAGCGCCGCTCGCGGTAACGGTCCTGGGCGGCGTGCAAGCGCCGGACGATCCGCTCGAGCAGCCAGCGGCGCACCTCGGCCGATCGCCAAGCCGCGAGCAGGCCCGGCCGCGGCAGCCGCAGGACCCGCGCGGGCGTCAGCGCCTCGGCGTGGTGGGCGTAGCGCCCCTCCTCCTCGAGGGCCTCCTCCCCGAAGAGTTCGCCGGGGTCGAGCACCAGCGTCGTCACCTCGCGCCCCTTGGGGCTGAGGCGGTAGAGCCGCACCCAGCCCGCGGCCACCAGGTAGAGCGCCGCGGCGGGCTCCCCTTCGGCGAAGACCTCGCGGCCCGCGCGCAAAGACAGCGGCTCGAGCGCGTCCGCCAGGGCTTCAGGAAGGTCCACGGGCTCTTCCGGGCGCATCCTCATCAGTCTAACCGAGCCTTCGGCCGGGACATCTGAAACTGGATACCGCGCATTCCCTGCCGTTTACTTAACTTGAGTGTTTAGGAATGAGGAGTATACCATGAGCGAATCGCGTCATCAGGTCCTGATCATCGGCGGCGGCACCGCGGGCATCACCACCGCGGCCCGCTTGACCCGCTCCGGCAAGAAGCTGGACGTCGCGGTCATCGAACCGTCGGACAAACACTTCTACCAACCCTTATGGACGCTCGTGGGCGCCGGGATCGTTCCCAAGGAGATCACCGTCCGCAAGGAGGCGTCGGTGATGCCCAAGGGGGTGACCTGGATCCGCGACGCCGTGGTCGAGATCGACCCCGACGCGAGCCAGGTACGCACCGCCGGCGGACGGACCATCGGCTACGACTACCTGGTCGTGGCCCCCGGCATCCAGTACGACTGGGACGCCGTGAAGGGACTGCGGGAAACCCTGGGCAAGAACGGCGTGGTCAGCAACTACACCTTCGAGACCGCCGAGAAGACCTGGGAAGCCATGAAGAACTTCGAGGGGGGCACGGCGATCTTCACCAACCCCCTGGGCCAGGTCAAGTGCGGCGGCGCGCCGCAGAAGGTGATGTACCTCGCCGACGACTACTGGCGCCGCACCGGCGTTCGCGGCAAGACCCAGATGATCGGCGCCTTCGCCGGCACCGTCATGCTGGGCGTGCCCGAGATCAACAAGAGCCTCGAGCGGATCGTCAAGCAGCGCGGCATCGAGATGCGCTTCTATCACAACCTGGTCGAGGTGCGCACCCACCCCAGGAAGGAGGCCGTCTTCGACGTGCGCGACCCCAAGACCGGCGCGACCACCCATCAGGAGGTGATCCCCTTCGACTTCCTGCACGCGACCCCGCCCATGAAGGCCCCCGACTTCGTGGCCAACAGCCCGCTGGCCGTTCCCGAGGGGCCGCACAAAGGCTACGTCGACGTCGACATCCACACCCTCCAGCACAAGCGCTACCCCAACGTCTTTTCCCTCGGCGACGCCGCCGCCCTGCCCACCGCCAAGACCGGCGCGGCGGTGCGCAAGCAGGCGCCCAAGCTCGTCAAGAACCTGCTCGCGGTCATGGAGGGGAAACCCGCCGAGGCCAAGTACGACGGCTACTCCTCCTGCCCCATCGTGACCGCGCGCGGCCGCGTGCTCCTGGGCGAGTTCCTCTACGACAACAAGTACAAGCCCACCTTCGTCTTCCTCGACCAGACCAAGGAACGCTGGGACATGTGGCTGCTCAAGCGCTACGTGCTGCCGCCCCTCTACTGGTACGGCATGCTCAAGGGCCTGGCCTGACCCTCGCTGCCTCCTTTCCGAAGAAACCGCCGCCCCTCGGGGCGGCGGTTTCTTCAGCAGCAAAAGAGGGGGTTCGGGTTCGGGGGAACGAGGCCGCGCGCCTCGGCCCGGACGAAGAGTTCGCGCACCGCGGCCTCGCCCTCCTCGCCTACGTCGAGGGAGAAATCGTTGACGTAGGTGCGGATGTGGGCCCGCGTCACCTCGTCCGAGAGCTCGTCGGCGTAGCGGCGCACGTAGTCCATGGGCTCGTCCGGGTGGGCGTAGGCGTACGCAAGGCTCGCCCGCACCGCCTCGTTCACCTCGCGGATCCGCGCCGCGCCCAGGTCGCGCCGCGCCAGGATGGCCCCCAAGGGCAGGGGCAGGCCGGTCTCCCCTTCCCACCACGCACCCAGATCGAGGAGCTTTTCGAGGCCGTGTTCGGGGTAGGTGAAGCGCGACTCGTGGATGATCAGCCCCGCGTCCACCTCGCCCGCGGCCACCGCGGGCATGATGCGGTCGTAACGCAGCTCCACCGGCTCGAAGGCGCCCTCGCCGAGGAGCAGCGAGAGCAGCAGGTAGGCGGTGGTGTAGCGGCCGGGGTGAGCGATGCGCGCCCCCTCGAGCGGCCGCGGCCCGCGGGCCACCACCAAGGGCCCCACCCCCCGGCCCAGCGCCCCGCCGGCGCGCAGGGCCACGTAGCCCTCGCGCAGGTGGCCGTAGGCGGCGTAGCTGATCTTGGTGAGCTCGAGCCGCCCCTCGAAGGCCCAACGGTTGAGCGTCTCCACGTCCTCCAGCACCTCCGCCACCGGCTCGGGCGCGGGCACCTTGCCGCGGGCAAGGGCGTAGAAGATGAAGGTGTCGTTGGGGCAGAGCGAGTAGCCCAGCTTCATGCCCCCAGGCTACCCGAAGCCGCTATCCTGGAGGCATGAACGAAAACGAGCCGCGCGGCCCCGTCCACCTGAGCGAGGAGCGGATCCAGGCCCGGGTGGCCGAGCTGGCCGCCGAGATCACCCGCGACTACACCGGCCGGACCCCCCACCTGATCGCCGTGCTGAACGGCGCGTTCATCTTCATGGCTGACCTGGTGCGCAAAATCGAGCTCCCCCTCACCCTCGACTTCATGGCCGTGGCCAGCTATCAGGGCACCGAGAGCTCGGGCGAGGTGGAGCTGATCAAGGATCTCGGCCAGCCCATCGGGGGACGCGACGTGATCGTGGTAGAGGACATCGTGGACACCGGCATCACCCTCGAGTACCTGCTCGACTACCTGCACGCGCGCAAGCCCGCAAGCCTGCGCGTCGCGGCGCTGCTCTCCAAGCCGGCGCGGCGCCTGCGCGAGGTACCGGTGGACTACCTGGGCTTCGAGATCGAGAACGCCTACGTCTACGGCTACGGCCTCGACCGCGACCAGCTGGACCGCAACCTGCCCTACATCACTTCGCTGCCGAGCGTCTGATCCGTGCACCTGCGAGGTTCGCCAGGCACGGCATGCGCCACGGACCGGGCTGGATTATGATGTCCCCCGGTGCCTTCGCGCCCGGGAGATCATGAAGACCTACCGCTACCTCGACCTCATCACCGCCGCCTTCGTGGCCGTGCTCATCATCTCGAACGTCGCGGCCACCAAGGTGGTCGTGCTCGGCCCCTTCACCTTCGACGGCGGCACGTTGCTCTTCCCGCTGGCCTACATCTTCGGCGACGTGCTCACCGAGGTCTACGGCTACGCCCGCAGCCGCCGGGTGATCTGGACCGGCTTCGCGCTGCTGGCGCTGGCCAGCCTCACCTTCAGCGCGGTCGCGGCGCTGCCCGCGCTCGCCGACCCCGAGGTCGCTCCTTTCGCCCGGGCTTTCGACCTGCTCTTCGGCCTGGTGCCGCGCATCGTGCTGGGCAGCCTGCTCGCCTACTGGGCGGGCGAGTTCGCCAACAGCTACGTCCTCGCCAGGATGAAAGTCCGAAGCCGCGGGCGCTTTTTCGGCGCACGGGCGCTGGGCTCGACGCTGGTGGGCCAGGCGGTGGACACCGGCCTCTTCCTGCTCGTCGCCTTCGCCGGGCTCTACCCCCCCTACGTGCTGGGGCTGATGTTCGCGAGCAACTACGTCTTCAAGGTGGGCGTCGAGGTCGTCTTGCTGCCGCTCACCTACGCGGTGGTGGGGGCGCTCAAACGCGCCGAGAACGAGGACTACTTCGACACCCACACCGACTTCAACCCCTTCCGCCTCGGGGGGTAGACTGCACTCATGCACATCGTCGAACGCGACGAAGACCTGCGCTGGATCCTGGGCAGCGCCTACACCGTGGCCGTGCTGGGGGCGCACCCCGATCCGAAGCGCCCTGCACACTACGTTCCGGCCTACCTGCGTGACCACGGCTACCGGGTGCTGCCGGTGAACCCGGGGTACGCCGGCCAGGAGCTCTTCGGCGAGCGGGTGCGGGCCCGGCTCGACGAGATCGACGAGCCCGTGGACGTGGTGGACGTCTTCCGCGCCGCGGACAAACTGGACGGCCACCTCGAGGAGATCCTGGCGATGGAACCGCCGCCGGGGGTGGTCTGGCTGCAGCTAGGGATCCAAAACGACGGCTTCGCCGAACGCCTGACGGACGCCGGCATTACCGTGGTCCAGGACCGCTGCATGCTGGCGGAACACCGCCGCTTGATGTGAGGGGCCGGCCACGGAAGCCGATGCCGTCCCCGACCTGTCCAGGGAGCGCCTGGAAGCTACGGGCGACTTCGACCGGCCGATCCGGATCCAGGAGGCGAGCGGGTTTCCCTGAACCGAGGACGCCGAGAAGGCCGGCCGCCTCCTCGAGGGCGGGGCGTCGTCGCCCCCGACGGCGGCGCGCCCGTCGAGGCGGGCCCGCGACCCGCTCGCCCTTTCGCGGGGGATGCGCCGCACCCGGAAGGCGCTCCGACCGGGCCGCGAGCGCCGCACCCTTGCTTAGGGCGATGCTCGTCCTGACCCTCGTGCTCGCCGGCTGCGCCGCGCCGCCGGCCAACCGGGTGCTGCCGCAGCGCTCGCCGGACGGCCGCTACGCCTTCGACTTCGACCGGGGCGTTCCGCGGATCCGGGAAGGCCGGCGGACGGTCCTGCGGGACGAGGCCGCTCCTTTTCGCAAGGCCCCCGACCTCTACTGGTTGTGGGGCGACGGCGACCGGCTCTGGCTTTACGACGACGCGGCGAAGCGCGTCGGCTACTACGAAAGGACCCCCGGGGGCTGGCGGTGGCGCTACTGGACCGGCGCGCGCTCCGCCCGTCCCGAGCGCGACCTGCTTCCCCCGCCGGAGCTCTACCCGCCATGCTCGAGCCGCGAATGACCCCCGCGCTGCGGCGGGCGCTGCTCGCCTGGTACGACGCCGAGCGCCGCGAGCTGCCCTGGCGCGGCACCCGCGACCCCTACCGGATCCTGCTCAGCGAGGTGCTGCTGCAGCAGACCCGGGTGGCGCAGGCCTTGCCCTACTACCGGCGCTTCCTCGAGCGCTTCCCTACGGTGGGGGCGCTGGCGGCAGCGGGTGAGGAGGAAGTGCTGCGGATCTGGCAGGGCGCGGGCTACTACGCCCGGGCGCGGCGGCTCCGTGCGCTCGCCGGGCAGGTGGTGCGCTCGGGCTGGCCCAAAGACCGGGCCGGGCTCTTGCGGCTCCCCGGTGTGGGGCCCTACACCGCCGCGGCGGTGGCGAGCATCGCCTTCGGCGAGCCGGTGGCGGCGGTGGACGGCAACGTGCGGCGGGTGCTGGCGCGGGTGCACGCCGAGCCGGAGCCGGGGCCGGCCTGGCTCGAGCGGGTGGCCGCGGCCTGGCTCGAGCCCGCCCGCCCCGGCGACTGGAACCAGGCGCTGATGGAGCTGGGCGCCCGCGTCTGCACGCCGCGGAACCCCGACTGCGCCGCCTGCCCGCTCGCCGCGATCTGCCGGGGCCGGGCCGCGCCGGAGCGCTACCCCGCGCCGCGCCAGCGGCGGGCGCGCACCGAGGAGCGCTGGGCGCTGGTGCTGCGCGCGCCCGGCGGGGTGGTGCTCGAGCGCCGCTCTGCAGGCCAGCTCGCCGGGCTGTGGGGCGTGCCGATGGGCCCGGGCGCGGCGCCGCCCGAGGAGGTGCTCGCGCGCTACCGGGCCGGCGCGGTGAAGGCCACGGGCACGGTGAGCCACGCCTTCAGCCACCGCCGCCTGGTCGTGCACGTCTTCCGCGGCCGCGCCCCAAAGGGCGGCGTGGCCCCCGCCGCGTGGCCGCTCGCCGAACTGGACCGCAAGCTACTGCGCGCCGCCGGGCTCGAGGACGCGGCCGAGGGCGAGGCCTAAGGCTGCCCGCGCGGCGGGCGGCGCGTGGCCCGCGGCCACCCGCCCGGTCGCGTAGAGGCCGGCAAAGCGGCGCAGCCGGCCGCTCGCCGCATCCCACTCCTCCGGGGCAAAGCGCTGGAAACGCACCGCGTAGGCGGGCGCGCCGTCCACGGCGGCCACCCGGTAGGCGTCGGTTGCAAAAGTGAAGCCAAGGCCTTGAAGGTGTTCGTAAAGGTCGGGGTAGGCCGCCTCCCCCAGCCGCCCCGCGGCCTCTTCGAGCGCCCCCGCCGAGAGCCGAGCGCCCAGGAAGCTGCCCACCGCCAGCACCACCGCGCCGGCTCGGTGGTCGAAGCCCTCCCAGGTGCGCACCCCGACGGCGCGCCCCCCCTCGAGCAAGAGCGCCACCGCCGACGACTGCAGGAGGTGGAGGTTCGCCAGACCCTCGAGCGCGTACTTGGCCCGCCGGTGCAGCGTCCAGAGGTCGTCGCTCGCGGCCTCGGCCAGGAGGCTGCCCACGGGCGCCGCGCCTTCGGGAAGCACCTCGGGCCGGTAGACGCTGTCGAGGCTATCGGTCACCAGCCCCACAACCAAGCCCCGGCGCGCCAGCGCCCAGGCGGCCTCGCTGCCGCTCGGCCCCGCCCCCACCACGAGCACGTCGTAACCGCTCACGACTCCGCTCCGCCCAGCATCGGCGCCCCGCGCTCGAGACGGAAGGCCAGGTAGCCGTCGCGGGGGGTGCGCAGCATCAACAGGTGCTCGTCGGGCGCGGCAAACCAGAGGAAGAGCGGCGGCTTGCTGCGCGGCCAGCCCCGCTGGTAGCGCTCGCCCTCGTAAGTGTAGGCCATGAAGATCTTCTCGTCGTCGTCGGCGTACCCCGGCTCGTAGAGGACGACCAGGTCGCCCTCGCCCGCCTCGGCACGCTCCATGACCTCCCACAGCCAGATCTGCGCCTCCACCGGGGTGAGGAAGACCCCGGCCGCCTCGCCCAACCAGGCGTAGGCGGCGTTCGGCAGCCCGGGAAAGGAAACGAAGACCCCCTCGGTCCCGTGCACCAGCTCGACCACCTCGTTGGCGTAACGGGCCCCGCCCGCGCTCTCGCGCACGAAGCCGGCAAGGAGTCCGTGGCGCTCTTCCAGCTCGCCCGGAGTGAGCCCCAGTTCGAGCGCCTCGATCAGAACCCGGTAGTTGCCCAGCTCGCGCGCCCGCTTCACGGCTTGTCCCCCACGTGCACCGCAGCGATGCCGCCGGTGAGCAGGCGCCAGCGCACCCCGGCGAAGCCGGCCGCGCGCAGCATGGCCGCGAGCCGCTCGGGCCGTGGAAAGCGCTCCACCGAGTTCGGGAGGTAGCGGTAGGCCTCGGGGCGGCCCGAGATCACCCCGCCGATCCAGGGCAGCACGCCGCCAAAGTAGAGCCGGTAGGCCCGGCCCAGAAGCCCCTCGGGGGGCGGCGGGAACTCGAGGATCACCGCCCGCCCACCGGGGGCCAGCACCCGGTAAAACTCAGCCAGGCCGCGCTCGTAGTCGGCGAAGTTGCGGAAGCCAAAGGCGACGGTGACCGCGTCGAAGCTTGCGTCTGCGAAGGGCAGCGCCAGGGCGTCGGCCTCCACGAAGCGCACGTCCAGCCCCGTCCGCTCGGCCTTGGCACGCGCGAGCTCGAGCATCTGAGGGGTGAAGTCAGCCCCCACCACCTCGGCGGCGGGGCGCACCCGCTTGAGCCGCAGGGCCACGTCGCCGGTTCCGGTGGCCACGTCGAGGATGCGGCGGGGCGCCTTCTCGGTGGCCAGCCGCACCGCCAGCCGCCGCCAGCGCTGGTCCACCCCGCCCGAGAGCAGCCGGTTGAGCAGGTCGTAGCGCGGCGCGATCTCGCCGAACATCGCGCGCACCTTGCGGGCCTTGGCCTCGGTCTCGTTCATCGGGCCCATCCTACCGCGCCCGAGCGGGGCTCACCCGCCCGGGGGCATGCGTTACAATCGGGGGCGTGAACCGCGTTTGGTTAGCCCTCACCTCCGCCGTTTTCCTGCTCCTGCTCGCCGTCAGCCCCTGGGCGATCGCGATGCGGGCCTTCGGGGGGAAAGGGGTGCTCGTCACCCTCTGGGGCACGGTCGACCTCTACGGCCGGGCCAAGGCGCTGCCCGACGTCAGCTGGCTGGGCTACTTCACCGCCTTCTGGGTGGCCCTGGCCCTGGTGGCGGCGGTGGCGGCGTTCCTCCCTGAGGCGCGCACCCGCGCCCGCATCTACTTCGCGCTCGGGCTCGCGGGCGTGGCCGTCTTCGCCCTGGAAGCCTACCTCTTCTACCACGCCGTCTGGGCGGTCAACGACGCGGCTTTGGCCGAAGGGGCCCGCAGGCCCCCGCTCAAGCGCTACAGCCTCTCGCTGGGGGCCTACGCGAGCTTCCTCTACAGCCTCTTCCTGCTCGCGGTGGGGCGGCTGCAACTCCCCGGCGGCCGGGCGCTCTTGGTGCGCTGGCGCGGAGTCATCGTTCCCGCGGTGAGCATGCTGCTCGCCATGGTGGCCGGCGCGGTCGTGGTCTGGATCCTCAAGGACGTCAAGATGCCCGAGGGCAGCGGCACCCTGGCCTACCTCGCGGCCAAGCTGGACCTCGTCACCTACACCTTCCAGCTGCTCTTCGGGCCGCTGCTTACCGCCTCCGGATGGTTCCAGAGCCTGCTCATCGCGACGCCGCTCATCTTCACCGGCCTCGCCGTGGCCTTCGGCTTCCAGGCGGGGCTGTTCAACATCGGCGCCCCCGGCCAGCTGACCATCGGGGCCATCATGACGATGCTCGTGGGCGTGCACCTGGCGAACGCCCACTGGTTCGCGGGGCTTCCGGACGGGGTGGCGCGGGCGATCTTCCTGCCGCTCAGCATCCTCGCCGCCGCCGCAGGCGGGGCGCTTTGGGGCGCGATTCCGGGATGGCTGAAGGCGCGCTTCGGGGCGCACGAGGTGATCAACACGATCATGATGAACTACATCGCCGCCTCGGTCTTCCTCTTCATGATCGCCTCCAACGAGTACACCTTCTTCGGCAAGTGGACCCTGCACATGCCCTTCAAGTTCCCCGGCTACGAGGCCCGCAGCTACGAGGTGGCCGAGTCGGCCCGCATCCCCTTGATGGTCAACCTCTTCGGCTTCCAGCAGGACGCCTCGGGCGCGTGGACGGGTGCGCTCAGCTGGGCGCTGCCGCTGGCGCTGGTGGCGATGGTCGTCGTCTACGCGCTCACGGCGCGGCTCGAGCTGGGCAAGCGGCTGCTCGCCGCTCTGGGCGCGGGCGTGCTCGGCTACTTCGTGGGCGGCTTCCTGCCCGGCGTTCCCATGGCGCTCTCGCCCAAGCTGGCGTCGGTGCGCCTCAACGGAGCCTTCGTGATCGCCGCCTTCGCCGTGGCCTTCTACAACTACTACATGTGGCGGACCCGCGACGGCTACGAGCTGCGTGCGGTCGGGCTCGCCCCCAAAGCGGCCGAGTACGGCGGGGTGAGCATCGCCAAGAAGACGATCCTGGCCATGGCCATCTCCGGCGCCCTCGCCGGGCTGGCGGCCACCCACTACGTCCTCGGCGGGGGCATCGACGAGTACCGCCTCAAGCAGTCGCTGCCCACCAACGTGGGCTTCGACGGCATCGCCGTCGCGCTTTTGGGCCAGAACACCCCCATCGGCGTCTTCCTCTCGGCGCTGCTCTTCGGGGTGCTGCTCACCGGCGGGCTGCAGCTCGACCTGCAGCTCGGCATCAGCCGCGAGCTGGTGATGATGCTGCAGGCACTGATCGTGCTCTTCATTGCCGCCGGCGGATTCCTGCCGCGCTACTTCACCGACCCGATCCTCGCGGCGCAAGCCGAAGAAGGCGTGCAGGGGGTGATCTGAGGTGAGCCTCGAAAGCCTCCTCACCGCGGCCTTCCTGGTGCCGCTCCTGCAGACGACGCTGCGCTCCACCACCACCCTGCTGCTCACCGCCCTGGGCGGGATGTTCAGCGAGCGCAGCGGCGTGGTCAACATCGCGCTCGAGGGCATGATCATCTTCGGCGCGCTCACCGCCGCGGTCAGCGCCCAGCTGATGGAAGCCCCCTACTTGGCCGAGAACCCCGGCGCCCGCATCTGGTGGATCCCCTGGGTCGCCGTGCTGCTGGCGATGGTCGTGGGCGCCTTCATCGGCTGGATCCACGCGGTCGTCTCGATCAAGTACAAGGCCGACCAGATCATCAGCGGCACCGCCATCAACCTGCTCGCCGCGGGCCTGCCCTCGCTCGTCCTCGCCTACTTCTACGACAACACCACCGCCTCCAAGGAGCTCGTCAACCGGCTCCCCGAGTGGCTGGGCTTCAGCCCGCTCGTCTACCTGGCCTTCGCGCTGGTGCCGATCACCTGGTACGTGATGTTCAAGACCCCCTGGGGGCTGCGGCTGCGCAGCGTGGGCGAGCACCCCGAGGCCGCCGACACCATGGGGATCAACGTCTTCCGCACCCGTTACACCGCGGTCATCCTCTCGGGGGTGCTCGCGGGGCTCGCCGGCGCCTTCCTCTCGATCGGCGTCCTCAACCAGTTCGTGCGCAACATGTCCGCCGGTCAGGGCTTCATCGCCCTGGCGGCGCTGATCTTCGGCAAGTGGCACCCCATCGGGGTGCTGGGGGCGACGCTGCTCTTCGGCTTCGCCAAGGCGCTGGCCATCCAGCTGGGCGGCGGCGACATCATGCCGCCGACGGTGATCGAGGCCTTCCCCTTCGTGATCACCATGCTGGTGCTGGCCGGCTTCGTGGGCACCTCGCGGCCGCCCAAGGCGATCGGCAAGCCCTACGAGAAGTAGCCGCGGCCCGAGCGGACACCGCCCCCGGCCGGGGGCGGTGTCATTCGTGGGTGCGGAAGCGGGTCCCCAGGGCCCCCAGCCGCACCTCGAGGTGGCTGCCGTCGTCGAACCAGACCTCCAGGTGGCGCCGGTTCAGGCGGAACCGTTCGATCCGGGGCACCAGCTCGGGGGCGGCGCCGCCCGCTTCGGGCGCCCAGGCCTGCACCCAGCGGGTGTGGG
>JALSIA010000152.1 GCA_026981865.1 Thermaceae bacterium | reverse complement strand
CGGCCGCTCGCACGAACCAGGCAGGGGTAGATGGACGCCTCCCGGAAGCGGACCAGACCGGCCGCGTCGAGTTGCAGGAAGGTCCAGCCGGGAAACGCGGCGCGCATCTCCTCGAGGGCGCCCGAGGCGGCGCTGCCCCCGAGCTCGCGAATGATCGCTTCCGGAAGAAGGATCCCGACGGGGGCGACCCCCGCCTCTCGGAGGTGCGGGCCCAACTGCTCGATCAGGTAACGCCCGCGCGCTCCGATGTGCCCGCTTGGGAACTCCTGATAGCTCACCACGTCCCCCTGCTCGTCCCGCACGATTCGAGGTCGCTCCAGGGGTACCTCGCCCTCGGGGGCCGCCCACTCCAGTCCCGTGAGCCACATCAGGAAAACCGGGGGCTCCAGGCCTTCGGGCAGATCGGCCCGGGCGTCCGGAGGAAGCAGCGCGATGGGCGGGTTCCGCAGGGAGCGGCCCTTTACGAACCGCTCCACGTCGCCGAGCACGATGCGCGCGACCTCGGGTTGGGCCACTTCCATGGAGGGTAACAGGAAGTACGACTGCACAAGCGCATCGTCCCGATAGAGATACAACCCCGTGGCGTAGGCGTAATCGCGGGCGTGGTCGGGATCGTCCACGGTTCCGCAGGGAATCAGGACTTGCTTCACGCCCCCCACTTCCAGCTCGCCGCCCCACACGACCGCGTCCTGCGCGCTCAGCAGCACGTAGACCGGCAGCAGCTCCGCAAGGCGCGTGTGGAGCTGGGACCGGAAATAGTCGTCGTACACGCTTCGCGCGAGCTCATCGCCGCGAGCGTAGCCGTCGTAGTCCACCACCAGGAGCGCGAACGAACCCTCGGCGGGCAGCTCGACCCGGTTCAGGTCGGCGTCGTAGACGCAAGGGGACGCAGAAGGAGGCCAAGGACGTATCGGTTTTGATTTGGTTGAAAACCATAACGCGTACACTGGCGCAAATGAACAAAGTACGATTAGAGTCATCAACAGCCGTTTGCGTGACATATTTTGGCCTCCTTCCGTGTATAACTCAAGTTTCTTGTAATGCTCTGTAATCCGCCCCCACGCCAAGACATCGTCGTTGATTGATAGAAATATTTTACCGACACACCCCGGCGGCCTCAAGGGAAAATTTCCCGCATCGTTACGCTCTCGATGCAAACCCTACGCGATACGTCACTCCACCCGCATCGCCTCCGCCGGCGGGCGGCGCACCGCCCGCCAGGCGGGCAGGGCCGCGGCCAGGGCGGCGAGCAGGGGGGCGAGCAGGGGGGCGGCGAGGACCACCGCAACGACCGCGACCCAAGAGAAGGCCCAGGTGACCTCATGCGCGCGCACAACCCAATAGGAGACCAACACGCCGGCACCGGCCCCCAGTACACCTGCGAGCAACGCCGCCCGTAGCACCGGTATCAGCAACTCGAAAAAGGCTCGCCCGCGGCTCGCCCCTACAGCGCGTCGGATGCCCAGGGCACGGGTTTCCAGCTGCGCGATCATCGCCGTCTGCGCCGCCAAACCCACCCCGGCGAGCAGCAGAATCACCACGGCGAGGAACCGGTAGGCGGCGGTGAGCTCGAGCAATACGGCGCGCACCTCGGGAGCGAGATCGTTCGCGGTAAACGGTTTGACCGGAGCGAGCTCGGGGCTCGCGTGCCGTGCAGTGAGGAAGCGGCCTATGGCCGCGAAGATCTCCTTCGCCGCCCGTGGGTTCTTCTCCACCAGAATCTCGCAGCGCGCGCGAGGAAGCGTACCGCCCAGGTCTTCGCGGAGCAGCAGGAGTTGGTCGGACGCGGCGTTGCCCGGCAGCGCCTCCCCGCCGCCGGCGTAGACGCCCACCAGTTTCCAGCGCTGACCCAGCGCCAGGAGCTTCAGCCCGAGAACATCGGTACGGCCGAAGAGCCTCTCGGCGAGTTCGTAACCGATCGCCGCCTCGTTGTTTCCTGGGCGAGGCCAGCGGCCTGCGAGCAGACGTGCGCCGGCCAGTTCGGGGTAGGCGCCCTCGTAGGCCCGCACGTAG
>JALSIA010000151.1 GCA_026981865.1 Thermaceae bacterium | reverse complement strand
CCCAAGGTGCAAGGCGCCGAGGGCGGCCAGTACCTCTCGCAGCGGCTCGACCGGGTGCTGAAGCGCGCCGAGCAGCTGGCCGACGCCCAGGGCGACAAGTTCGTCGCCCTCGACATCCTGCTGCTGGCCGTCGCCGAGGAAAAATACCCCGGGCTGCCGGCAGCGGACGAACTGAAGAAGATCATCGACGAGGTTAGAGGAGGGAGAACCGTGGAGAGCGAACACGGCGAGGGCACGTTCGAGGCCCTGACGCAGTACGGCATCGACCTGACCGAGCTGGCCGAACAGGGCAAGCTGGACCCGGTCATCGGACGCGACGAAGAGATCCGCCGCACGATTCAGATCTTGCTGCGGCGCACCAAGAACAACCCGGTGCTGATCGGTGAACCGGGCGTGGGCAAGACGGCGATCGTGGAGGGCCTGGCCCAGCGCATCGTGAAGGGCGACGTGCCCGAAGGGCTGAAGGAAAAGCGCATCATCGCGCTGCAGATGGGCTCGCTGCTCGCCGGCGCCAAGTACCGCGGCGAGTTCGAGGAGCGGCTCAAAGCGGTGATCGCCGAGGCGACGGCCAGCGAGGGGCGGATCATCCTCTTCATCGACGAGCTTCACACCATCGTCGGCGCCGGCAAGGCCGAGGGCGCGGTCGACGCCGGCAACATGCTCAAGCCGGCGCTGGCCCGCGGCGAACTGCGCCTGATCGGGGCGACGACGCTCGACGAGTACCGCGAGATTGAGAAGGACGCCGCCCTCGAGCGCCGCTTCCAGCCGGTGCTGGTGGACGAGCCCAGCGTGGAGGACACCATCAGCATCCTCCGCGGCATCAAGGAAAAGTACGAGGTCCACCACGGCGTGCGCATCTCCGACCCGGCCATCGTGGCGGCGGCGACCCTAAGCCACCGCTACATCTCCGATCGCCGCCTGCCCGACAAGGCCATCGACCTGATCGACGAAGCGGCGGCGCGGCTGCGGATGCAGCTGGAAAGCCAGCCCGAGGAGATCGACCAGCTGGAGCGCAAGAAGCTGCAGCTGGAGATTGAGCGTGAAGCGCTCAAGAAAGAGACCGACCCCGACTCCAAGGCGCGGCTCGAGGAGATCGAGAAGGAGATCGCCGAACTGACCGAGAAGATCGAGGCCATGAAGGCTGAGTGGCAGGCCGAGGTCGAGATCCTGAACCAGCTGCGCGAGAAGCAGAAGGAGCTCGACGAGCTGCGCACCCAGATCGAACTGGC
Source organism: Thermaceae bacterium (assembly GCA_026981865.1). Classification (GTDB taxonomy): domain Bacteria; phylum Deinococcota; class Deinococci; order Deinococcales; family Marinithermaceae; genus Oceanithermus. Next base: position 12,664 of record JALSIA010000151.1, on the reverse strand, counting down.
CCAGCGCAGCTACGACCTGAACAAGGCCGCCGAGCTGCAGTACGGCGTCCTGCCCAAGCTGGAGGAAGAGGTCCAGCAGCTCTCCGAGAAGCTGAAGGACGCCCAGTACGTCCGCCTGGAGGTGACCGAAGAGGACATCGCCGAGGTGGTCAGCCGCTGGACCGGCATCCCGGTGGCCAAGCTGCTCGAGGGCGAACGCGAGAAGCTGCTGCGCCTCGAGGACGAGCTGCACAGGCGCGTGGTGGGCCAGGACGAGGCCATCCAGTCGGTCGCCGACGCCATCCGCCGCGCCCGCGCCGGCTTGAAGGACCCGAACCGCCCCATCGGCTCGTTCATGTTCCTCGGCCCCACCGGTGTCGGCAAGACCGAGCTGGCCAAGACCCTGGCCGAGACCCTCTTCGACAGCGAGGAGGCGATGATCCGCATCGACATGACCGAGTACATGGAGAAGCACTCGGTCGCCCGGCTCATCGGCGCGCCTCCGGGCTACGTCGGCTACGAGGAGGGCGGCCAGCTCACCGAGGCGGTGCGGCGCAAGCCCTACAGCGTCATCCTCTTCGACGAGATCGAAAAGGCCCACCCCGACGTCTTCAACATCCTGCTGCAGATCCTCGACGACGGCCGCCTCACCGACAGCCATGGCCGGGTGGTGGACTTCCGCAACACCGTCATCATCATGACCTCGAACATGGGCAGCCACCTGATCCTCGACGGCATCAAGGAAGGCCTGCCCTACGAACGCATCCAGGAACGGGTCTTCGCCGTCCTCCAGGAACACTTCCGCCCCGAGTTCCTCAACCGCCTCGACGACATCATCGTCTTCAAGCCGCTGACCCAGGAGCAGATCATCGAGATCGTCGAGATCCAGGTGGCCGGCCTCAAGAAGCGCCTGGCGGAACGCCGCATCACCCTCGAGCTCACCGAGGAGGCGGGGCGCTGGCTGGGCGAGCGCGGCTACGACCCGGTCTTCGGCGCCCGTCCGCTCAAGCGGGTCATCCAGAAGGAGCTGGAGACCCCGCTGGCGAAGGAGATCCTGGCGGGCAACGTGCGCGAAGGCGACACCGTTCTCGTCAAGGTGGGCGAGCGCGGCTTGGTCTTCGAAACCACCCACCCCGTCGAGGCCTGAGCCCTGCCCTTTCCGAATCCCCGGAGCCCCGCTCCGGGGTTTTTGTATGATGGTCAGGAAAGAAGAAAGGAGCGGTTCGTGCGAAGCCCCCTTCTGGTCTTCATGTGGTTCCCGGTCGCGCTGCTCGGCGCCTGCGGCGGGCCTGCGGTGCAGCCCGAGGAAACCGCCGACCTGCAGCTGACCTTTTCCGAAAACCTGCCCGCAGAGGTGCAGCGGGCCTATCTGGTGGTGCACCATCAGGACGGATCGCCCGACCGCTGGTTCGACCTGGTGGCCCTCGCCGGAAGCGAGCAGCCGCTTCCGCACGTGGCCAAGTACGGGTACTTCACGGTCCTCACCGAGGTGGAGCGCGACCTCAGCTCGCCCCGCTCGGGGCGTTACCAACTGCGCCATGCGGCCAGCTTTCCTTCCGAAATCTTCCTGGGCCTGGACAAGGGCCTCCGGATCGACCCCGACGGCCGCGTTTTTCTCGTCTTTTCTGGGGAGTCCAACCCGTGGCGCAGCTTCGAGCTCGCCGGAGCCTGCCCCGACGCCGCGGACTTCGTGAGCAACCGTTCCTTTGGTGCGGTCGACACGGGCTCGCGACCCTGCACGAACGGCGCGGTCGACCCCGGACCCTTGCACGCCCGAGCGCAGGCCGACGGTGCGCTGAGCAGCTTCGTGTGGGCCGTCGTCGCCAACGCAAACGGTGGCGTTCCCACGGACCCGCCCCGCTACGCCCCCGTTGAGGACGCCGCTGGGGACACAACCTACGCCCTCACCGCGGCGGACTGGCGCAGCGACGCCGAAGTCTGGCGCTTCGACCTGGACGGCGCGCCCGCCGGCGGCCGCCTGCTCGCGGCCTTCGCGGCGCTGCGCGGAGGTGCGGAGGTGGCCGGGTTCCACGCCTTCTCCGCCGGCTGCCCCGACGCCGGCGCGGCCTGCCTCCTCGCCGTCGTGCCGGGGGCGCGGTCTGGGCTCGAGGGCTACCGCCTGAACGCCCGCCTCGATGGCGGAACCGGGGGAAGCTTCTGGCTTGCGCAGGCCTGGAAGCCGATTTCAGGCGGGACGGGCAGCTACGTCTGGACCTACGCGGGCGACCTGCCCCAACCCTACGCGAACGTCGGCTGGACCGGTGCACCGCCGGTGGTGGACTTCGGCGGGGGCACGGCGGCCGTGCGCGAGGCGGCCGACGTCTGGGGGTACAACCTGAGCGCCAGCCCCTACCTGCGGCGGGAGTGGTGGGTCTTCGGGCGCGACCCGGGCAAGCCGATCGTCTACCCCGCCCTTCCGCCCGAGCTTGCGGCGTTCGCCCCCGAGCTCGCGGACGACGTGACCGGCGTTTACGTCTCGGGCTTCGACTACGATCCGCTCGCCGCCGCGAGCGCGCCGGAGGCGGGAAGGTACTGGGTGCGGGCGCAGCAAAGCCAGGCCCTGAGCGCGGCTTCGGAGGCGGCGCAGGCGGGCCTGCGCGGCCCCGAGGGCTGGACCCGCGTGGGCGGCGGCCTCCTGGACCTGCGGTAGAGTTTGGGCATGCACGCCGGCCGCTTCGTCATCACCGGCCTGCCCGGCACCGAGCTGCCCGCCGACCTGGCGGCCCTCTGGCGGCGCTACCGGGTGGGCGGGGTCATTTTGTTCCGTCACAACGTCGCCGGGCCCGAACCGCTCCGGCGGCTGGTGGCCGACCTGCTCGAGGTGCTGGGGGGCGACCCCATCGTGAGCGTGGATCAGGAGGGGGGCGCGGTGCTGCGCCTGCCCTTCCTGCCCAGCCCCCCGCCGGGAATGAGCCTGGGCGCGGCGGACGACCCCGAGCTCGCCCGCGCCGTGGGCGCGGCCACCGCCCGCGGGCTCGCCGCCTACGGCTTCAACCTCAACTTCGCACCCGTGCTCGACCTCAACACCAACCCGGCGAACCCGGTGATCGCCGAGCGCTCCTTCGGTGCGGACCCCGAACGCGCCAGCACGCTTGCGCTCGCCTGGCACGAGGGGCACGTGCGCGAGGGCGTGGCCACCACGGGCAAGCACTTTCCCGGCCACGGGGACACCACGGTGGACTCGCACCTGGGCCTGCCGGTGGTGGAAAAATCCCTCGACGAGCTGCGGCGGCTCGAGCTCGTGCCCTTCGCCCGCGCCGCGGGCCGCCTCCCGGCCCTGATGACCGCCCACATCGTCTACCCCGAGCTCGACGGCGAGCTGCCGGCCACGCTCTCGCGGCGCATCCTCACCGGACTGCTGCGCGAGGAGCTGGGCTACGACGGCGTCGTCGTCAGCGACGCGCTCAACATGCGCGCCATCGCGGACCGCTGGGGCGCGCCTGAGGCGGCGGTGCGTTCGCTCGCCGCCGGCGCCGACCTGGTGATGCCGCTGGGCGATCTGGAGCTGCAGGCGAAGGCGCTGGCGCGCATCCAGGCCGCGCTCGACTCGGGAGAGCTGGACCGGGGGCAGATGGAGGCCAGCGTCGGGCGCATCACCGCGCTGGCCCGCGCCTTTCCGGCCAGGCCGGGGAGCTACGGCGAAGCGCAGCGGGCCGCCGACCGCCGGCTCTTCGTAGCGGCCTGGACCCGCGGCCTGACGGCGGTGGGCGATCCCGTCCCGCCACCGAAAGGCGCCTGCCTGCGGGTGGTGGCCCAGGCGCAGCCCGAGGGCGACGGCGTTTCCGAGGCCGGGGCCAGCGGGGCGGAGCTGGCAAGATTGCTGGGAGGTTACTGGAAGGTCGATCCCGTCTTTGTAAGCGGCGTCGACGCGGTTCCGGGGCTGGAGGTTGCGACGGACGACTGTTTCAACCTGCTGATTTCCAATAGCCGGCGCCCCTACCCGCGGACCAGCTGGAACTGGCGGCCGGACCTGCACGTGGCGCTGTGGAACCCCTTCGCCGCCGCGGGCGTCCCCGCCCCGGCGCTGGTCAGCTACGGCTTCCGCGCCGAGGCCCTGGAAGCGGTGCGGGCCTGGCTGCGCGGCGAGGCCGAAGCCCGCGGCCGCCTGCCCGCACCGTTGTGCGCCACGGGTACGTAGCGCGGCGCTTCCCTGTAGGTTCGTTTCGCCGATGCGGCGAAAGCGCCGCGACCCTGGGACGCCGTACCGTCGGGGCCCTGATCTCGTCGTGCGTCCCCAGGTTGGCGAGCTTTTCGCGTCATCCGCGAGACCCCGGATCTCGCTGCGCTCGTCCGGGGTGACGAATGAGGGGCCGACGCTCCGCTGAAAAACCCGTCGCTTAGGACGAGGGAACCGAAGGTGCCCGAGATCCGGGACCTCGCCGCACGTGCCGCAGCCGGTGCTCGAGTGAACCCGGACCAAGTTCAGGACAGGCCCGGATCGCACGCAGCTGCGACCGCCTGGGCGACGGATGACCACCGGGTCGCCCAGGCCCCGAAGCCGAAGAGCCCTCCAGCCCAGCCGCCTGCGGTATCGTGTTCCCGTGAACCGCACCCTCGTCATCGCGCACCGCGGCGCGCGCAGCCTCGCACCCGAAAACACGCTGGCCGCCGCAGAAAAGGGCTTCGAGGCCGGGGCCGACCTGTGGGAGACCGACGTGGCCGTGACCGCCGACGGCGTGCTCATCCTCTTCCACGACGACAGCCTCGAGCGCACCACCAACGCCGCCGCGGTCTTTCCCGATCGCGCGCCTTGGACCTTCACCGAGTTCACCCTCGCAGAGATCGAACGCCTCGACGCCGGCAGCTGGTTCGACCGCGACGACCCCTTCGGCCAGATCGCCGCCGGCCGGGTGAGCCCCGCCGACCAGGCCGCCTACGTGGGCCTCAAGGTGCCCACGGTGGAGGAGGCGCTCGCCTTCACCCGCGACCACGACTGGACCGTGAACATCGAGCTGAAGCGGCTGCCGGCGCCGCTGGAGGACTTCCCCGTCGTCCCCCGCTTCTTCGAGGTGATGGACCGGGTGGGGATCGCCCCCGAGCGGGTGCGGCTCTCCTCGTTCGAGCACCGCTGGCTCGAGGAGGCGCGCGCCCTCCGCCCCGAGGTCGAGGTCCAGGCCCTGGTGGGGTACTACCGCGACCGCCCCATCGACTGGGACGCGGTGGCGGACTTCCCGACGGTCAACGCCCGCGCTGCGCTGACGCCGCCCGAGAAGGTGCGCGAGCTGGTGGCGGCGGGCAAGCAGGTCAACCTGTTCACCGTCAACGACGTGCGCGAGGCCCGCGCCTACATCGAGGCGGGGGTTACCGGCCTCTTCACCGACTTCCCGCAGGACCTGGTGCCGCTGGCCCACGCCGCAGCCGGAAAGGAAACGCCATGACCCTGAACTTCCTGATCGTCAACGGGTACCCGCGCGCAAGCCGGGAAAACTTCGACCGCTCCGACGTCGCCCACCCGCACGACCTCTACCGGCGGCTGCTCGACCGCTACGCACCCGGCTCGACGTCGCAGGTCTTCTTCATCGCCGACGTGGAGAACCCGCTTCCCAGCCTGGAAGAGGTGCGCGGCTTCCACGGCGTCATCTGGACCGGATCGGACCAGACGATCTACCGCACCCACGAGGAAAAGGTCGCCCGGCAGATCGCCTTCGCCCGCCGCGCCTTCGAGGCCGGCGTACCCCAGTTCGGCAGCTGCTGGGGGGCGCAGATGGCGGCGGTGGCCGCGGGCGGCCGGGTGGAGGCCAACCCCAAAGGGCGCGAGTGGGGCTTCGCGCCGCGCATCGAGCTGACCGCCGCGGGTCGCGAGCACCCTCTGACCGCGGGCAAGCCGCCGGTCTTCCAGGGCATCGAGATGCACCTCGATCACGTGACCGAACTGCCCACGGACGCCGAGCTGCTCGCGACCGGCGAACACACCCGCGTGCAGGCGCTGGCCGTGGAGCACGAAAACGGCGCCTACTGGGCCACCCAGTACCACCCCGAGTTCGACCTCTGGGAGAACGCCCGCCTGATCGCCGCCCGCGCCGGGGCGCTGGTCAAGGAGGGCTTCTTCGATAAAGAGGAAGACGTGCTGCGCTACGCCGCGGAGATGAAGGAGTTGTTCAAGAACCCGGGCGACGAGGCCCTGCGCCGCAAGCTGGGGGTTGACGAAACCCTGCTGGACGACCGCATCCGCCAGCTCGAGTTCGCCAACTGGCTCGAGCACCTGGTGCGGCCGGCGGCTTCCTGAGCGGCGCACCGCCAGGCGGGCAGGCCAGCTGCGACGCTCCCTTCACCCGGGCTGCCCGAAACGCGCGGCTGATGGGCCGCGAAGAGCCCTAACCGCTCTTGCTCTCGGGCGTCGTTCGCTTGGAGATCGCCGCCGCGAGTCGATCAACCCACAGTCGCCCATCTTCCTGCAGCACGGTACGGAGCGCAGCAATTACGGCGCGCCGTACGATCTCGTAGGCAACCCAGACCAAGAACAAATAGAAAATTATGCTGAGCAAGATAGCGATTACTTCCATCCCAACCTCCTTTCCTCTTGCGGTCACGACCTTAGCGCAAGCGGCCACCGCAGGCGCAGTCGCTCGCCCAGCAGGGGACCGGCACCTTCAGACGCTCGGCAGGCTTTCCGCAACTCGGACAACCGGCGTTCGCACCCTTCGTCGAGCAGCGCCTAGAGCACTACACGGACCACCGCTCCGGTCGCTAAGCCGTTCAAGATGAACAGGGCAAGGACGGACACGACCTCAACCCTTGCGTTCGGGGTCCTTGGCCACCGCCTTGCGAACGATCTCCACCAGCTCCTCCCGGTTGGCCTCGAGGAACTGCTGCAGCGCCGAACGCACAGCCCAGCGAATGAGAGCGAAAAAGGCCCAGATCAGGACCCCCCATACCGCGAGCACAATCAGAAACTCTCCGATTCCCAGGTTCATGCCTCCTCCTTCCTCGAATTCCACACCGCCCACTCGGTCGGGGCGCCTGCATCGCCAAGCCCAACCCACCAAAAGGTCCGAACCAAAGCCGGTGCGAAGTGCTCTTTTCCCGGCCCCGGCACCTGCCGCAAGGCAGGCCCCCGCATCCCCCCGGCGGCCACTGCCGGAGCGACGGAGAAAAGCACCGGACCCGGTTCCATAGGTATTCCTCCTTGGAACAAGGATAAACCAAGAACACGCCTTAAGTTGTGCGCCGTAGAAAGGCCGGTTAGCGCGCTTGTTTGAGGACTTCGGCGTCGTCGCCAATGAGCACGTCCACGCCCAGCTGCACCATCCGGCGCGCTTCGCCGGCGTCGTTGACGGTCCAGGTGGCCACGCCCAGGCCCTTCTTGTGCCAGCGGGCGACCCGGGCGGCGTTGACGAGCTGCCAGTGCGGGTGCACGGCCTCGATGCCGAGAAGCTCGGCCATGCGGCCGGTGTCGTAGACCCGGAAGAGGTAGCCCATGGGAATCTCCGGGCGCCGCTGGCGCACCTTGAGCAGGGCGACCGGGTCGTAGGAGGAGATCCACACCCGGCGGCGCCCGCTCCAGGCGGCCACCGCGTCGGCCGTTTCGAAGGCGCGGCCGTCTTCGAGGCCGGGAATGCTCTTGATCTCCAGGTTGATCAGGAAGTCAGGGTAGGGTTCCAGGAGCTCGAGCAGCTGCTCGAGCGTCATCGTCTCGGGACGCTGCTCCATCAGCTCAGCGTAGGTCAGGTCCGAGATCAGGCGCAGGCCCACGACGAAGTCGTGGTAAATGACCAGCACGCCGTCTTTGGTGCGCTGCACATCGGTCTCGATCCCGTCGAGCCCCGCCTCCACCGCCGCCAGGAAGGCGGCGCGGGTGTTGCCGTCGGCGAGCGTCGGCAGGCCGCGGTGCCCCAAAAGAACGGGGCGCTTTCGGTTCGCAAAGGGCAGCGTGGGCACGCTACTTCTCCTGGCTGAGCGCGAAGCCGCGGCTGAACTGCTCCTGCAGCAGCAGGAAGACGACCAGGGCCGGCAGCAGCGCGATGATCGCCCCCGCCATGACGATGCCCCAGTTGGTGGCGTCCTGCCCGCTCGTCATCATGCGCAGGCCCACCTGCACCACCTGGCGGTTGCCCTCGCGGATGATGATCAGCGGCCAGAGGTACTGGTTCCACATGTAGACGAACTGGATCACGGCCATCGCCGCCACCACGTTGAGCGACATGGGCAGCAGGATGGCCCAGGCGAAGCGCAGCGGCCCGGCGCCGTCGATCTTGGCGGCGTCGACGAGGCTGGTGGGGATCTGCAGGAACTGCTGCCGGAAGAGAAACGTACCCGTCGCCGAAGCCAGGAAGGGCACGATCAGCGCCGCATAGGAGTTGGACCAGCCCAACTTGGTGACCAGGTCAAAGAGCGCGACGATCATGATCTCCGTGGGCATCATCAGGGTCAGCAGGATGAAGGTGAAGACCGCCCCCTTGAGCGGGAAGCGGAAGTAGACCAGGGCGAGCGCCGCCATGAACGAGATGATCGTCTTCCCAACGGTGACGGCGATGGCGATGTAGAAGGAGTTCTTCATGTAGACGCCCAGGTGGAACTGGTTCCAGGCGATCGAGTAGTTCTCGAGCATCGCGGTGCCGAAGGTGAAGCGGGGCGGGTAGCTGAAGATCTGCGCCGGGGTCTGGGTCGAGAAGATGAACGCCAGCAGGATGGGCGCCGCCACCACCAGCACCGAGAAGATCAGCAGCACGTGAACGATGAGGTTGTTCAGGCGTTTGCGCTTCACGCTAGCCTCCGTAGTGGACGCGGCCCTCGCCGACGCGGAACTGGAGGATGGTCAGGAAGACGACGGCGATGAAGAGGATCACCGACTGCGCCGCCGCCATGCCGGTCTTGTAGTACTCGAAGCCGTCGCGGTAGATGTTGAAGATCAGGATGTTCGTCGCGTTGCTGGGTCCGCCCTTGGTGAGCAGGTCCACGAAGGGGAAGGCCTCGAAGAAGGCGTAGATGGTGTTGATGATCAGCAGAAAGAAGGTCATGGGGCTGAGCAGCGGAAACGTCACCCGCCAGAAGCGCTGCCAGGGGGTGGCGCCGTCGATCAGCGCGGCCTCGAGCACCTCGCCCGGGAGGTTCTGCAAGCCGGCGATGTAGAAGACGACGTTGTACCCCACGTTCTTCCACACGGCCACGAAGACCAGCAGGCCCATGGCCAGCGTGGGGTTCGTCAACCAGTCGGGGGCGATGCCGAGGGTGATCGTGAGCAGGTAGTTCACGATCCCCGACTGGGGGTTGAACATGAAGAGGAAGATCACGCCCGCGACCGCGGGGCTGAGCGCGTAAGGCCAGATCAGGAGCAGCCGGTAGATGCGCCAGCCGGAGACCCTCTGGTTGGCCAGAACGCTGAGCGCGAGCCCCACCGCCATGGAGAAGATGACGACGAAAAATGCGAAGACGACCGTGTTCTTGAAAATCTGCAGGTACTCGGGGTCGGTGAACAGGATCTTGTAGTTTTCGATCCCGACGAAACTCTTGGAAAGCCCCAAAAACGCCACCTGGTAGAGCGAGAGCACGAAGGTCTCGATGGTGGGGTAGTAGAGAAAGAGGATCAGGATGACGAAGGAAGGGAGCAGCAGAACCCAGGGCAACCAACGGCTTTTGTAGGCGGCGTGCGTGTCCATTTGATGCGTTCCTTGTTGTATCCCTTAAACAAAAGAAGGTGGGGCCCGGCGCGAGCGCGCCGGGCCCGACGAGGTTACTTCTTGACCGAAGCGTTGTAGCGCTTGAGCGCCTGGTCGGCCTGCGCGTCGGCCTCGGAAAGGGCCTTGGCGATGTCCTTGCCCTGGAAGATCTCCTGGACCATGTTCTCGATGATCGTGCGGATCTCAGGGAAGGGGCCGATCAACGCGCCTTGGGTGGCGCGGTTGGCCTTCGACTGCAGCAGCTGGTCGAACGCCGCGCGGTAGGCGGGGTTGCGCTCGAACCAGTTCTGCCACTCGAGCACCTTCACCGAGGTGTTCAGCACCGGGAAGTAACCCGTGCCCTTGTGCCAGCGCACCATGTTCTCGGTGTTGGTGAACCACAGCAGGAAGGTGAGGGCCGCTTCCTGCTCTTCCTGCGGGTGCCCCTTGGTCAGCCACAGCGAGGCGCCGCCGACGACGGTACCGTTGCGCTCGACGCCGTCGGGTACGGGGAGGAAGCCGGTGCCCAGCTCGAAGCCGTTCTCGAAGGAGGCGTTCTGCATGAAGGTCACGTCGGAGGTCGAGGTGATCTCCATGGCCGCCTGCTGGCTCACGAAGAGCTGGTTGGCGCCGTCCCAGTCCTCGGGCTTGCCGGTGTAAGTGTAGTAGCCCTTGTCGTAGAGGCCCTTCCACCACTTCATGATCCGCTTCATGGCCTCAGAGTCGATGTAGACGTTGGTGGCGCGGGCGGCGCGGCCGTTCTCGTTGTTGGCGAGCAGAGCACCCTGCTCGGCGATCCACTGCTCGACGAACCAAGAGTGCAGCGGCCAGGTGATGCACTTGGGCGCGGCCTTGCTGGCGATGATCTTCTCGCAGGCCTGGGCCACCTCGTTGAAGGTCTTGGGCGGGTTCTCGGGGTCGAGCCCGGCCTTCTTGAAGATGTCCTTGTTGTAGTAGAGGATCGGGTTCGAGGAGTTCCAGGGGATCGAGTTGAACTTACCACCGATGCGGTAGTAGTTCGCGACGGGCTTGATGTAATCGTCGAGCTGGAACTTCAGGTCGGCGGGCACGTAGTTCTCGATCGGCACGAAGATGCCCGAGTCGAGGGCGAGTTGGCTGCCTACCTCGAAGATCTGCACGATGTGCGGCGCGTTGCCCTGCTTGGCCGCCAAAATGGCCGCGTTCAGCGTGTCGCGGTAGCTGCCCTTGTATTCGACCTTGACCTCAATGCCGGGGTGGGTGTAGTTGAAGTCCTCGACGGCGCGCTGGATGAAGGCCGTACGCCCGCCACCGAAAGCGTGCCAGAAGGTGATCTGCACCTTTTCGGCCGCAAACGCAAAGCCGAGGAGCGCCGAGAGACCGACTACCGTTGCTAATCGCTTCATAATGCTACCTCCTTTTCTTGCGAGACTCAGTATACCGCGTCCCGAAGGCCAACATAAAGCCCCTGCGTCATCCGAACGTCATCCCCGGCGCCCTCCCGAGCAGGGCGGCGAGGAGAAAGACCAGCTCGGCGGTCTCGACCGCGGCGCCGTAGACGTCGCCCGTGAGCCCGCCACCCAGGCGGCGGGAGGACCAGAACGCAAACCCCAGCGCCCAAGCCCCCGCGGCGGCCGCCGGACCGGGCGCCAGCAGCGCGAGGGGGGCGGCGAAGAGCAACCCCCAACCCCACGACCCGCCGCGTGCGCTTGCCCCCAAGCCGCCGGGGCGGGCCGACGGGAAGAGTCCGAGCAGCGGCAGGATCCAGGTTCGCGCGGCCACCGGCGCCAGCGCCAGCCCCCAGAGGTCCGGGCTGGCGGCGATCGCCTGCCACTTGAGGATCAGAAAGACCGCGCCCACCCCCAGGGCAAAGCTGCCGTGATGCACGTCCGCCAGGATTTGCAGGCGCTCTGTGGGCGTGCGGGGCGCGAGGAGCGCGTCGGCGCTGTCGAGCAGGCCGTCGAAGTGGAGCATCCCCGTGACCGCCAGCCACGCAGCCAGCACCAGCGCCGCCGCCAACCCCGGGGGCCACGCCTGTACGAGCGCGGCCACGGCCACGAGGACCGCGCCCACGACCCAGCCGACGAGGGGGTAGTAGGCCGAGGCCGCGCGCCTCTCGCCCGGCCGCACCTTCCCCACATCGGGCACGGGGAGCGTGGTCAAAAAGCCCAGGGCCAGCCAGAAGGGGCGGAAACGAAGCATCGCGGGCATCATACCCTGCGCGCCGCGTTGGCATGCGCATCACTCATGCATATTTATCTTTGCAACTGGTGTATGATAATGGAGGCATGGCAAAGACCACGGTCAGTAGCCGGTACCAGATCACGCTTCCTGCTGAGGTGCGAAAGGTCCTGGGCATTCGCCCCGGCGACGAGCTGGAGGTCGAGCTTATAGACGGCGAAATCCGACTGCGCATCCCGCGACCCCCCCTGGAACGGGTTCTCAAACGCTTGCAGAAAGAGCACGGGGCAAGCCTGGCTGCCCTGGGAAAGGCCACCGGGCATGACGCGCGCCGGTACGTGCGTCAACTTCGCGAACGGGATGCGGATGGTTGAGGTCGTCTTCCTCGACACCAACATCCTCATCGCCACCGTCGATCCACAAGATCTGCATCACGAACGGACCGTCGCGTTCATGCAAAGCGTCTCGCGCAATCCTCTCTCGCTGAGCCCGCCGGTGTATGCCGAGGTCTCGGTCGGGATGGGCAGCGAAGCGGTGCTGGCGTTCCTGGAGGAATGGCGTATCCGTCCGAGTTTTGCGGCGATGGACACGCCGGCGCTATGGGAGCTCGCCGCGGAACGGTTCGCCAGCTACCGGGCCAACCGCAAACGATCCGGCGGCGACGCGCCACGCCGCATCCTTACGGATTTTCTAATAGGCGCGCACGCCGTGCTTGCGCCCGGTACCGGTTACGCTGCAACTTTGGCTACGCTGGACCGGGACTTCTTCACACAGTACTTCCCGGAACTTAAAGTCCTCGTTCCTTAGCCCTCGCTCACCCCGGCCTCGTCGAAGGTGGCCATGCCCGCGAGCACCTCGGCGGCGGCGCGCAGGATGGGAAACGCGAGGACGGCCCCCGTGCCCTCGCCCAGGCGCAGCTCCAGGTCGAG
>JALSIA010000150.1 GCA_026981865.1 Thermaceae bacterium | reverse complement strand
GCAGGAGCTTTTGCATCGTTCTCCCGAGAGAGGGGCACCCCCGCGTCGCTCGGGGCGCAAGGCGGCGACGCGGCGGAGGCGACCTGCGGCCCGTTTCGGATGCGCTTTCGGTGCGCTTGAACGGCAGGGGGTGACGCGCTTCGTCCCCGGGGCGACGGAACGCGTCACCGCGGGGCTCGGCCCACGGCACGTCGGGGTGCCGGCGCGCTCCGATGTGCAGAAGGCTCCGGGGGGGCGTCTCCGCTCAGGTTCGACCCGGTCCCTGCCGATCCGGGAAGCGGCAGCGGCACGACTGGCACGGGGGTTGCGAGAGGGGCCGCCCAGAGCGGGCGGCCGCCCGGGTCGGTTGGCCGGGCACGGCGGCCGAAAGGGCCGACGGCACGCCGCGGCGCTCGTCGAGATCGCAAGGGAGACCACCACTCATGTTCCACCATCTCAAGCGCAAGCGTCGCGAGGGCTTCACCCTCATCGAGCTGATGATCGTCGTGGCGATCATCGGGATCCTGGCGGCCATCGCCATTCCGAACTTCCTCCGCTTCCAGCTCAAGGCGAGCGCCTCGGAGGCGAAGGCCAACCTCGGCGCCATCCGCACCGCGGAGGAGGCCTACTTCTCCGAGTTCGGCGTCTACGTGGCAGCAGCGGCCCATCCCGCGGCCGTGCCGGGCTCCACCAAGGCGGTGTGGAATCCCGCCGCGGGCAACGGCTTCAACACCATCGGCTGGTCGCCCACCGGCAACGTCTACTACCAGTACGGCGTGAGCGTCGGCGCGGGGAACAACGAGTACTGGGCGCAGGCCGTGGCCGACATCGACGGCAACGGCATGAACAACGCCTGGGCCTATGTGGCGCCGATTCCCGGCTCGACGACGACGGGTGCGGCGGACGTGATCAGCGCCGGCCAGTGCGCGAACAGCGGCGTGTACAACGCCACCACCGGCATGCAGGACCTGCTCAACACGGTGGGTCCGTGCGACAACGTCTCGGGCCAGTCCGAGTTCTAGCAACCGAGGGGGTCGGGGGGCATCGCCCCCCGACCCCCGAGCGCCCTGCCCCCACGACCCGTGACGGCCGGAGGAGAGAAGCGATGCCCGCCAGCCCGTTCCGAACCGCCGAGGGCGGCTTCACCCTGATCGAGATGATGATCGTGGTCGCCATCATCGGCATCCTGTCGAGCGTCGCGATTCCGCAATTCCAGAACTACCAGTGGAAGTCGCGGCGCAGCGAGGGCTACGCGAATCTCTCGGCCATCGGGCGCCTCCAGATGGCCTACTACTCGGAGTTCCGGGCCTACGTGGACAGCGGGGCCGCGCCCCATCCCGGCGGCGGCCTGCCCGGCCCCCAGAAGCGCCCCTGGACCGCCGCCGCGGACGCCGCCTTTGCGGCGCTCGGCTGGCAGCCGAAGGGCGACGTCTACTACGACTACGACTCGAGCACGGACTGCGGCTGCACCGACTGCTTCACCGCGGCGGCCTATGGAGACGCCGACGGCGACGGCATGGTGGCCGTGATGGAGTACGTGCACCCCTCCTCGGTGGGCGTCACCTGCCCCACCGGGGCCTTCGGCTACGGCACCCCGCTCGACCCGGCGGGGAATCCCATCTACGACGCCGTGGCCGTGAACTTCGCGACCGACGACTTCTGAGCAGCCGCCACGGAGAGGAGGGGATGAAGCGGGAGGGGCCTCTTCGAGGGGCCCGCGGCACGGTGGTTGCCGCGGGCCTCGCGCTGGTGGTCACGGCGGCGGGGAGGGCCGGGCTCGAGGCCCGGCCCGTGGCCGTGGAGCGCGAGACCTTCGTCCCCCGACCGGAGGTGGCGCGCCTGGCGAGCTTCGGCTTCGAGGCGCTCTTCGCCGACCTCTACTGGATGCGGGCGGTCCAGGTCCTGGGCGGCGCCGTCGATCCCTACGCGCACACCTCCGTCCTGGGCCACCTGGTGGACGTGGTCACCACCCTCGACCCCTACGTCCTCCACCCGTACCACTTCGCCGCCATCTGGCTGACCGACACCCTCGAGAACATCGACCTCGCCAACCGGCTCCTCGAGCGGGGC
>JALSIA010000149.1 GCA_026981865.1 Thermaceae bacterium | reverse complement strand
CTTTTCCACCACGTCGCCGTCGACGAGAAGGCGGCCGCCCCAGGGCACGGGCGGGAAGATGCCCGGGATGGCGCTCGAGGCCATGACCGCGTCCACCAAGGGCCCCTCGCGCAGCACCACCACCTCACCGGTGTTCAGGTCGGCGGCGTTGATGGCCAGCGGGGGCACCAGCTCCTCGATCCTGGCGGTGCCGTAGAGTTCGAGCAGGCCTTCGCGGAGCCGTTCGGCATCGGCGATCGCCGTATGGCGCAGCGCCTTGAACAGCCGGCCCTGGATCTTGGCCACCCGCAGCAGGCGGTTGCCGTTGGCCATGAAGAGGTCGGCGAGCTGGCGGTCGATCACGTGGCTCATCAGCGGCTCGACCTCGAGCGGCAGGTCGAGGCCCAGGTTGGCTGCCGCGTAGGCCCCCGCCGAGCTGCCCGCCACGCCGGCGATGGGCAGACCCGCCTCCCGGATTGCGCGCAACGCCCCCAGGTGCGCGAACCCGCGCACCCCGCCGCCGCTGAGCGCGAGGATCAGCCCCGATTGCGTCGTCGATCCGTCGAAAGCAGCCATAGCCCCAGGAGCAGAATGCCGAGCGGGAGCGCCCACTTGAGCGCCGCAAAGAGGAGGCCCAGCGCCAGCAGCGCCAGCGCCAGGACCCAGCCGAAACTCACGAGCACCGCCCCCAGCGCCAGCGCCAGGACTAAGCCGATCAGGGTCAAGGCCACCGCCAGCAGCGGTCCCAGGACCGGCCACAGCAGCAGGAGCCCGAGGAGCAGCAGCGCCCAACCAAGGTATTTCATGCCTTCATTCTACGCGCAGCCCCCTCTCACCGCCCCTTAAGCCCGTTTGTGTACGATGGAGCGCAATGGAAACGGCTCTTTCCCCCGAGGTGGAATACGCCCAGCAGGCACGCCTTTCGGCCCAGGGCTTGCGCAAGCGGTACGGGCGCCGTGACGTGGTGCGGGGCGTGGACCTGGTTCTCGGGCGCGGGGAGATCGTCGCCCTCTTCGGTCCCAACGGAGCGGGTAAGACGACGACGTTCTACATGCTCGTTGGTTTCGTTCGCCCCAACGGCGGGCGGATCCTGCTGCGCGGGGAGGACGTGACCCGGCTGCCCATGCACAAGCGGGCGCGGCTGGGGCTGGGCTACCTGCCCCAGGAGCCATCGGCGTTCCGGCGCATGACCGTGCTCGAGAACCTGCTGGCCATCCTCGAACACCAACCCCTTCCCAAGAAGGAGCGGCACGACACCGCGTTGGGGCTGCTCGAGGAGTTCCACATCGACCACCTCAAGGACAAGTACGCCTATACGCTCTCGGGGGGCGAGCGGCGGCGGCTCGAAATCGCCCGGGCGCTCACCACCAACCCCGACTTCATCCTCCTCGACGAGCCCTTCACCGGCGTCGACCCCAAGAACGTGGGCGACATCCAGACCCTGATCCAGGAACTGCGCGCCAAACGCGGCCTTGGGGTTTTCATCACCGATCACTCGGTTCGCGAAACGCTGGCCATAACCGATCGGGTTTACCTGATGTACGACGGCCAGGTCGTGTTCCACGGCAGCCCCGACGAGTTCGCGCGCGACACGGGCGCCCGCAACTACTACCTGGGCGAGGACTTCGAGCTCTAGCCTCCTCATGAGCCTCTGGACGCTGCTCGTCAACCTGCTGCTCATCGCAGCTGTCGTCGCCTACGTGGGCGACGTGGTGGGCCGCCGGGTGGGGCGCCGCCACCTGCGCCTCTTCGGTCTTCGTCCGCGCACCACCGCGCTGGTTGTGGCCGTCTTTACCGGCGTGGTCATCGCCCTGCTGGCGTTCGCGGCCTTCTTCTTCCTGGCCAGCGACGCGCGCAAGACGATCCTCGAGGCGGAGAAGGTGCGCGAGGAGCGGGACCAGCTGCGGTCCGAGGTCGAGCGTCTGGGAGGTCACGTCAGTGACCTGGAGGCGCGCGCCGCACGGGCGCTGGGGGAGAGCGAACGCCTGGAGCGGGAGCTGAAGGCCAAGGCCGACGCCCTCAAACTGGCCGAGGATGAGATCCGCAAACTGCAGGGCGAGAAGGAGCTGCTGCGGCAGGCGGTCGAGGAAACCCGCAAGCAGCTCGAAGAGCGCGAGGTGGAGCTGGGGCGGGTGCGCGCCGAGGTGGAGCGGATCGGAGCCGAGCGCGAGGCGCTCGAGCGCGAGTTCGACGCCCTGCAGCAGGGCCAGATCCTTTTGCTGGACGACCTGGAGAAGCTGCGCCAGGCCGAGGCCGACGCGATCCAGCGCGCCGAGGCGGCCCAGGCCAAGACCCGCGAAGCCGAGGCGGCCGCGGCCCAGGCCGAGGCTCGGGTGCGCGCCATTCAAAAGGAGATCGCGGCGCTGGAAAAGGAGCGCCAGCAGCTTTTGGGCGACATCACCACCCTCGACGCCGAGCGCAAAGCGCTCGAGGAGCAGCGCGACGCCCTGCGGCTGGCCAACCGTCGCCTCCAAGACCAGCTGGCGGCGGCGAACCAGCAGGTCTTCGACCTGAAGCAGGAGCTGCTGCGGCTCGAGCAGGAACGCAGCTCGACGGAGCGGGGGCTTGAGGTGTTGCGGCGGCAGCTGAGCGACAGCCTCAAGGACACGGTGCTTTCCGAGCTGGTGTGGTCGACGGGGCCGCTGCAGCAGGCCCTTGACCAGGCGGTGCACCTGGCCGAGGTTCAGGTGCGGGTCGAGGGTTTTCGCGGCGTCCTCGTTCCCGAGGACCTCAACAGCGAGGGCTGGCGCGCCCCCGGAGTCATCCAGGCCCGCGCCGAGGGCGTGACGCCGGACGGTAAGGTGCTGTTGCAGCTGCGCTTCGTGCCTAAGGAGTTGCGCTTCCGCATCGGGCAGGTCATCGCCCTGCGCGAGCTTCCGCCCCCGCGCCTGCAACCCGAGCGCGTCCGTAGGAGCCTGGAGGATCTGCGTGAAACCGCTTTCGAGCGCCTGCTCAAAGCCGGGGTTCTGCCCGAGCGGGTGGCCGCCGCTGGGCTTTCGGGCGCGGTCCTCGCCGACTTCCAGGCCCAGATCCGCGACGAGGTGGGCAACGTGGTGGTCGCCGTGGTAGCGGCCGACGACGTCTGGACCACCGAGGTGCCGCGGTTGCTCTACCAGGTGCTCTACGTTCCGTAGATCAGCCGCGCCGCCGCCAGATCCCATAGCGCCGAACCGACGCTCTTGAACACCACCGGTCCTCCTGCGGGCGGGCCTTCTTCGAGCGCCTCCCCCAAGGTGCGCACCTGCGCCCAATCCACGCCGGCCTGCAGCAGGTCGCCGGCCTCGGCGCGCGCTCCGGGCAGGGTGTCCACGAAGACCTGCGAGCGTTTCACGAGCGCCGCCGGCAACTCGGCCATGCGCGGGGTGAAAGCGCCGACGGCGACGATCAGCGCGTCGTCGGCGACCTCTTCCGGTACCACCGGTGCGGCGCTGCTCGTGGCGCTGACGATCAGGTCGACCTCGGGCGCGACCTTGTCGGGGAAGGGGACGGTTTGCATGGCGAGGCCCAGCTTGCGCCCGTGCGCGGCCAGCTCGGCCGCTCGCGAGAAGGTGCGGTTGTAAACGAAGACGCGCCCGGGGCGGAGTGTCGAGAGCGCTTCAAGGTGGGCCCGCGCCTGCGTGCCGGCGCCCAGAACGAGCACCTGTTCGGGCGGTTTCGCGGCGAGCCGCTGAACGGCCAGCAGCGAGAGGGCGGCCGTTCGCCGAGCGGTGACGACGGCCCCGTCGAGCAGCAGCTTGGCCTCCCCGGTGTGGACGTCGAAGACGAGCACCTCGGCCTGCACCTGAGCGAGCCCGCGTTCGGGGTTGGCGGGGTGGACGCTGACGCGTTTGAGCACACCCAGGCGTTCGTCCCAGGCGGGCATGAGGAGCAGCATGCCCCCTTCGGGCAGCGGATGCGCCGTACGTTCGGGCGCGACCGCCCGACCCGCGCGGGCGTCGAGCACGACCCGGGCCAGGGTGCCGGCGAGGGCTTCGTAGGGGAGCAGGGCGGCGGTCGTCGTGGCGGAGAGGATCTTCATAGGGCGCCCAGGAACGCGTGGAGGGACTGTAGGTAGTCCCGCAGGAGGTCGAGCGAGGGGAGCGGCTCGTGCACCTCGAGCCCGTGGCCCGCGCCCGGCAGTACGAGGGAGTGCAGACCCGGACGCTCCAGCCCGTCCAGGAGCTCGGGCGGGGTGGCCGGGTCGGCGCCGCCGGCCACGAGCAGGCCGGGGGCGGCGTCTTCCGTGATGGCGCGGAGCACGTCGTCCGCGCGGAGCAACGGGGTGAGCCACACCTTGGCCGCCCCGGCGTCGCGGGCGTCGCGGAGGAGGAAGGCCATGGCCAGCGTGCCGATCGACTTGCCTACCAGCAGGCGCGGTCGCGCGTGCCCGCGAACCCAGCGCCACACCGCAGCGGCGTCGGCGGTGATCCAGGAGTGGCGTTCGGCCTCGGCGGCGGTGAGGAACTCGGGGCGGTCGTAGTCGTACCAGGCCTCGACGACCGCCCATCCGCGGGCGCGCAGCAGCTTGCCGGTGTAGTGCAGCAGGGGCCGCGCGGGCGAGTAGCGCAGGCCGGGGAAGACCACGGCGACGGGTTCCCTACGGGGATCCCCCTCGACCACCAGGAAGAAGCGGTGCCCTTCGTGCCCTTCCAGCTCTACGCGCGCCACGGTTTCAGTCTAGCGCAGATTGGCTACGCCGACACAAAAGGGCCCCCGCGCTGTGCGGGGGCCGGCGCTGTGCGGGGGGCTTAGTCGAGGAAGTCGCGCAGCTTGCGGGTGCGGGACTCGTGGTATTTGAGCTTGCGCAGCGCCTTGTTCTCGATCTGGCGGATGCGCTCGCGGGTGACGCCGAAGTAGGCGCCCACCTCCTCGAGGGTGTGCTCGCGACCGTCGATCAGCCCCTTGCGCAGCTTCAGCACCATGGCCTCGCGCTCGGAGAGTTTGGAGAGCGCCTTTTCCAGCTCCTCCGAGAGCAGGCTCTGGGCGGCCGAGTCCACCGGGCTGGCCAGGTGCTCGTCGGGGATGAAGTCACCGTAGAACGAGTCCTTCTCGTCGCCGATCGGCGTCTCCAGGCTGACCGGCTCCTGGGCGATCTTGAAGGTTTCCTCCACCTTCTTGGCGTCCCAGCCGGGGCCCATGGCGTCGGCGATCTCGGCGTAGGTGGCCTCGCGCCCCAGCTCCTGCTGCAGCTGGCGGGCGGTGCGGGTGAGCTTGTTGATCGTTTCCACCATGTGCACCGGGATGCGGATCGTACGGGCCTGGTCGGCGATGGCGCGGTTGATGGCTTGGCGGATCCACCAGGTGGCGTAGGTGGAGAACTTGTAGCGCCGCTTGTACTCGAACTTCTCGACGGCGCGGATCAGGCCCTGGTTGCCCTCCTGGATGAGGTCGAGGAAGGAGAGGCCGCGGCCGGTGTACTTCTTGGCGATGGAGACGACGAGCCGCAGGTTGGCTTCGATCAGGTGCTGGCGGGCGATCTCGCCGTCGCGGGCGATGTGCAGGTAGCGCTTCTGCGGTTTGGGCAGAGCGCGAAGGCGGGCGTCGACGGCCTGGATGGTGTCTTCGTCCACACGTTCGGCTTCGTACCCGGGGATGTGGGGTACGCGGCCGCCGTGGCGCACCTGGGCGCGGATGACCTTCTTGATCAGGTCGGCTTCCAGGCCGGTGAACTCGGCCAGCCGTTCCACGGCGGCTTCGCCTTCTTCGACGCGGCGCGCCAGGTCGATTTCTTCTTCCAGCGTCAAAAGCGGCACCTGCCCGATCTCGTGCAGGTACTGCCGCACCGGGTCCGAGGTGGAAACCCGGGTCGCGATGGTTACGGGTTCTTCGGGTTTGGCGATCACTTCTTCTTCGATGGGCGCTTCGACGGCAGCCTCCGCCACGACTTGTTCCTCGTCGAGGACGGGCTCGAGCACTTCCGGCTCGGCGCCCGGTTCGATGGCGGCGGCCTCGGCCGGCGCCGCTGCCTCCTCGGGGGAGGCGGTCTTGGCTTTCTTGCTTCGGGAGGGCTTGGAGGCGGTCACGGCGGCCTTCTTCGAGGCCGCAGACTTCTTGGATTTGGGGGACGCCTTCGCGGCGGTCTTCTTTTTCGTGCCACCCTTGGACGCAGCCTTCTTAGGCGCCTCGTCCAGCACGGCAACGGCCTTTTCCTCGGTCTTCTTCTTGCTCAAGCGGGTCACCTCCCGGTCGTGCGCCTTCGGCACGGTCAGGGTTGTTTTACGGCAAGCAGCACCTTGTAACGGCCAGCGTGCAACGTGCGCACGTTGCCGAACCGGTCGTGCATCCAGACTTCGTATTTTAGAAACGGGTTGGCCACCAGGTAAAACCGACCTCCAGGTCGTGTACGTCGATGGGCTGCGGCCACGAAAGCCTCGGCTACGTCCAAAACAACGCGACCCCCAACATGGAAGGGGGGGTTTGATACTACTATATCATAAACTTCGTTTTCTTGCAATGCTTCATCAACGTCGGAGTGATGCACCGCCGCCGGCCGGCCGGCGGCGCGAAAGCTGTGCTTTGCGCTCTCGACCGAGGCAAGCTGGTGCTCCAGCAGCGTCACCTGCGCGCCCTCACAGGCCAGGGGAAGGCTGAGGGCGCCGTAACCCGCCCCCAGGTCGAGCACACGGGCCCCCTCGACATCCGCGGGCAGGTGTTCCAGCAGCAGGCGGGTGGCGGGGTCCACCGCGTCTGCGGAGAAGACCCCGGGCCAGAGCCAGAAGGTCAGTCGTCGGCCGCGCAGTTCGGCCTCAAGGGGTTTGGGTTCGTTTGGCACCTGCGGGGGCGGGCCGGGGGAGCGCTCCAGGACCGCAACGCGCACCCCCTTGGCGCGCGCGACCACCTCGCCGCCACCGACGAGGTCGCGCGTCCAGTCGAGGTAGCGTTCGAAGCCGAGCTTCTTGTCACCGGCCACCCAAAGCAGACCCCCGGGCTCGAGCGCCCGCGCGGCCGCCCGAATCTGGGCGCGCACCCAGGCATTGCCGCGGTCGGCCCCGAAGACGAGCAGGGCCGTGCCGTAGGCCGATTTGGGCACCTGCCAAGGCAAGGCGGCGCGCACCCGCAGGCCGGGGTGCACCGCGGCGCTGGCCGCGAGTGCCCGCAGGGCCGAGCGCCGATCCTCCCACGCCTCCACCTCGAGCCCTGCGGCCAGCAGCGGCAGCGACGCGATCCCCACCCCGGGATTGAGGTCGATCGCCCGCGTTCCCCGGGGTTCGACCGCATCGGCCAGCAACCGGTAGGCGGGGTCCTCCAGTCCGGGGGCGCCGCGCTTGACCCAGAGCGGGCCCGCAGGGGTCGGCAGGGTTGTGAGGGTGTGGTACTCCGCGAGCTCCACGGAATGTACACTTTAGCACATATTCGCTAGAATGGGGAACGTGCTCGTGCTCGGCATCGAAACCAGTTGCGACGACACCGGCGTGGGGCTGGTGCAGGACGGCCAAGTCCGCGTGAACCTGGTGGCGTCGCAAACCCTGTTGCACGCCGAATACGGCGGGGTGGTGCCCGAGCTGGCCAGCCGGGAGCACACGCAGGTGCTCGACCGGCTGGTGGCCCGCGCCCTGGACGAGGCCGGGGTTCGGCCGCAGGAACTCGACCTGGTGGCCGCCACCCGCGGCCCCGGCCTGGTCGGTCCGCTGCTCGTGGGGCTGGGTTACGCCAAGGGGCTGGCCTGGTCGCTAGGGAAGCCCTTCCTGGGCGTGCACCACTTAGAAGGCCACCTGCACGGCGCCCTCGCCGAGGCGCCGGTGGAACCGCCCTTTCTTGTCCTGATCGCCTCCGGAGGCCACACCCACCTCTACCGCGTGGAGGCGTGGGGGCGCTACGAACTGCTCGGTGCGACCCGCGACGACGCCGCGGGCGAGGCCTTCGACAAGGTCGCCCGCACGCTGGGCCTCGGCTACCCCGGTGGGCCCGAGATCGAGCGTCTGGCGGCAGCGGGCGACCCGCATGCGGTGCCCTTCAGCGTGCCCATGCGCGGACAGGCGGGCTACGACTTCAGCTTCTCCGGGCTCAAGACCGCCGCGGTGCGGTTCAAGGACGAAGGCCACGCGCCCGCCGACATCGCCGCGGGCTTCCAGCGGGTGGCCGTGGCGGCGCTTTCGGGCACCCTCGAGAGCGCCGCCCGGGGCACCGGCCTCCGCCGGGTCGTGGTGGCCGGGGGCGTGGCCGCCAACCGGGCCCTGCGCGAGGCGCTCGCGGCCACCGGCCTCGAGGTACACCTGCCCCCGCCGGGCCTTACCTCCGACAACGGCGCCATGATCGCCCTGGCCGCCGCCCGACGTTGGTCGCGCGAAGCGCGGGCTGACCCCCTCACGGTCTCCGCCGAGCCCTACTGGCCCTTGGGCGAGGTGGTCTAGCTGGCCCTTCTCATCTTCCAAGCTTAGAATGCGATAAGTTATGCTGGGTCTTCTCAAAAAACTCTTCGACAACAACGACCGCGAAGTGCAGCGCTACTTCCGCCAGGTCGTCGAGCCCACCAACGCCCTCGAAGCGGAGGTCCAGAAGATCGACGACCTGGCCGCCGCCTACGCCGAGGCCCGCCAGCAGCACGAAAACGGCAAGCCGCTCGACGAACTCTTGCCCTGGGTCTTCGCGCTCGCGCGCGAGTCGGCCCGCCGCTACCTGGGACTGCGCCCCTACGACGTGCAGCTCGTCGGCGGCGCGGTGCTGCACGACGGCCGCATCGCCGAGATGAAGACGGGGGAGGGGAAGACCCTCGTGGCCACGCTGCCCGTGGCCCTCAACGCCCTCACCGGCAAAGGGGTGCACCTGGTCACGGTCAACGACTACCTGGCCCGGCGCGACGCCGAGTGGATGCGACCCGTCTACCACGGGCTGGGGCTCGAGGTGGGGGTGATCCAGCACGACACCCCGCCGCCCGAGCGGCGCAAGGCCTACCTGGCCGACATCACCTACGTCACCAACTCCGAGCTCGGTTTCGACTACCTGCGCGACAACATGTCGCTCAGCCCCGACCAGCTGGTGCTGCGCCACGACCACCCGCTCCACTACGCCATCGTGGACGAGGTCGACTCGATCCTCATCGACGAGGCGCGCACGCCGCTGATCATCTCCGGTCCGGCCGAGAAGGCCACCGACCTCTACTACAAGATGGCCGAGGTGGCCCTCAAGCTCGAGCGCGGCGAGAAGCCCGAGCCCGGCGAGAAGGACAAGGAGCCCACGGGCGACTACACCATCGAGGAGAAGCAGCGCCACGTCCAGCTGACCGAGCGCGGCATCGAGCGCGCCGAGAAGCTCCTCGGCATCCCCGGCCTCTTCAGCCCCGAGAACATGGAGAAGGCCCACATGCTCATCCAGGCCATCCGGGCCAAGGAGCTCTACCATCGCGACCAGGACTACATCGTCCAGGACGGCCAGGTCATCATCGTGGACGAGTTCACCGGCCGCCTGATGCCGGGCCGCCGCTTCGGCGAGGGGCTGCACCAGGCCATCGAGGCCAAGGAGGGCGTCAAGATCGAGCGCGAGAACCAGACGCTGGCCACGATCACCTACCAGAACTTCTTCCGCCAGTACGACAAGACGGCGGGCATGACCGGTACGGCCAAGACCGAGGAGAAGGAGTTCCAGGAGATCTACGGCATGGACGTCATCGTCGTGCCGACCAACCGCCCGGTCATCCGCCAGGATCACGCCGACGTCGTCTACCGCACCGAGCAGGGCAAGTTCATGTCGGTCGTCGAGGAGATCGCGCAGCGCTACGAGAAGGGCCAGCCGGTCCTCGTGGGGACGATCAACATCGACAAGTCCGAGCGGCTCTCGGCGATGCTGCGCGAGCCACGCTACTACCTGCCGCGCGTCGAGATGCGCACCGGTCTGCTGCTCAAGGCCATCCAGAAGAAGTCGGGGCCGGAGTGGGAGAAGCTGAAGAAGGCGCTGGCGCGGCCCGCCAACCTGCGCGAAAAGACGCTCGAGGAGTTCGAACCCCTCTTCCAGGGGGCGGGCGGCAACCTCGCCGACGCCTGGGAGCAACTGAAGCTTGCGGTGCACACCCTGGAGATCATCCGCAAGGGCATCCCCCACCAGGTGCTCAACGCCAAGTACCACGAGAAGGAAGCCGAGATCGTGGCCCAGGCGGGGCGGTCGAAGACGATCACCATCGCCACCAACATGGCCGGCCGCGGGACCGACATCAAGCTCGGCGGCAACCCCGAGGAGATCGCCAAGAACATCCTCGAGAAGCAGGGCCTCGACCGCTACGAATGGAAGGTCGAGCTCTTCGTCAAGAAGCTGATCCAGGGCGAGGAGGACGAGGCCCGGAAACTCGCAGCCGAGCTCGAGGTCGCCAGCGAGACGATCGAGGAGATCAAGAAGATCCGCGACGAAGCCAAGATCGACGAGCAGCGGGTCAAGGAGTTGGGCGGCCTCGCCATCATCGGCACCGAACGCCACGAATCGCGCCGCATCGACAACCAGCTGCGCGGCCGCAGCGGCCGCCAGGGCGACCCGGGCGAGAGCCGGTTCTACGTCTCCTTCGACGACGAGCTGATGCGCCTCTTCGCCTCCGACCGCGTGGTCGGCATGCTCGACCGCATGGGCTTCGACGACTCCGAGCCGATCGAGCACAAGATGGTCACGGGGGCGATCGAGCGGGCGCAGAAGCGCGTGGAGGACCGCAACTTCGGCATCCGCAAGCAGCTCTTGCAGTTCGACGACGTGATGGCGCGCCAGCGCGAGGTCATCTACGAGCAGCGGCGCATGGTCCTCCTGGGCAAGGACGAGGAGGTCAAGGAGGCAGCGCTCGCCATGGTGGAGGACACCGTGGCCGCCGTGGCCGAGAACTACCTCAACCCCGAGATCCACAAGGACGACTGGGACCTCGACGGCCTGAAGCTCGCCCTCGTGGACCTCGTCCCCGCCTTCGAGAACTACGACTTCGAGGCGCTGCGCGAGCTCGAGGCCCCCGAGGCGATCGACAAGGTGGTGGAGGCGGCCTTCGGCTTCTACGAGGAACGCGAGCAGGAGCTCAGCCCCCAGGTCATGCGCGCGGTGGAGCGCTTCGTTATCCTCTCCATCGTCGACTCCGACTGGAAGGAGCACCTGCACAACCTCGACGTACTGCGCCAGGGCATCGGCCTGCGATCCTACGCCCAGAAGGACCCCTTCCAGGAGTACAAGTTCGAGGCCACCCGCCTGTTCAACGAAATGATCGCCCACATCAAGAGCGAGTCGGCCAAGTTCTTCTTCCGCCTCAAGGTGGAGGCCGAGCCTCCCAAGCCTCAGGTCTACGTTCCCGTGCCGGAAAAGAAGCCCCAGTCGGTCAAGTCCGACGCCAAGGCCGCAGCCGGTAAGCGCGGAGGGAAGCGCCAGGAGCCCAAGAAGAAGATCGGGCGCAACGACCCCTGCTGGTGCGGCAGCGGCAAGAAGTACAAGCACTGCCACGGCAAGAACGCCTGAGCGCCGCTTTCCAGATCAACGCAAAGCGCGGGGGTGGACAGAGGTCCACCCCTTCAGATGCGGCGGACCTGTCGGTCCCAAGCCTCCGACCCGCCTTCCCGCAGCCTGGCGTTGATGAACCCGTCCGCCCCCAGGCGTTTGAAGCGGCCCAACGACCCTTCCAGGCGGTCATCCCCGGTCGGGGCGGGCCACTCAGCCCCGGCCGGGTAGAAGACGCTACTCGCAGTCTTCGATGACCAGCCCCGGCGGGGTCACGGTGCAGTCCGGGTCGGTGCCGTCGTCGTGGACCATTATGTCGAGAGTAAGCACGTTTTACGCCGGCAGGCCGATCCGCTTGATGTGGTCGCTAAGGGGGAAGTCCCGCCGGCTCAGCCCCGACTCGCCGCTGGTGCGCATGCAGTAGGCCTTGATGGTGATCTGTTTGCCCTCGGGCCGGGTGGTGGCGGGGGAGGATACGGGCACCTCCCACTGCATCATGCTTCCCTGACCCGGCTCCACCCAGACCCAGTTGGGTCCGCGGTCGCGCAGGTCGTCGCTGAAAGCCATATCGCGAAACCCCCACTCCTCCTGGATGCCTCCCACTGCGACCTTGACCCCGTCGTCGCAGCGGTCGCTACGGGCGTCGATTGAAATCGAAACGCCCCCGTACGCCACCGAGTTGAGCCCCGGGCATCCCGAAAGTACGGCAACAAGAAGTACACCTATCAGCATTCCTGCCCACCGTTTAGTAGAGCGCATAGTACCCGCCCGCCCGCGTCGTTGGCAGAATGCCGGTGATGTTCAGGAACTTACCGTTGTACCTGCCCTCGTAGGTTTCACCCCACAGTATCTTCACCAGCCCCTCCCCTTTAGCCTCGGTGCGGGCGTGTGACGGTAGCACGTTACGACCCCATGAACTTCGGCGAACACAACACAACCCAAGGTCAGCCGCTCGTAAAGTGCGCAACGTTTACTTTACGACCCCGGGGCGGCCGCCCCGGGGTCTTCGCGGTTCAAGGGTGAGGGTAGTCGATCGTGAGCCCGGGCGAGGTTACCGTATAATCCGGGTCCGTGCCGGTGTCGCTCACCTTTATCTCGGTGGCGACCACTCCTGCTTCGATCAGGAACATGCCTGCGTCGAAGGTGCGCTCGCTCAGGCCCGGGTCCGCGTTCTTACGCATGCAGTAGGCTTTGACCGTGAAGGTTTCGTTGCGAGCGTTTTGGTCGAAGGCGCGGGTTGTTTGAAAGGAGATGTCGTAGTACTTTCCGGGTTTGACCCAGACCCAGTAGTTACCAGCTCCGTAGATGAGGTCCGTTTCGGGGACAGTGTGATCGATGTCTGCGAGTGCCCCTTCCTTGATCTCCAGCACCGCCTTGATGCCATCATCGCACCGATCGGTACGGGTTGCATCCACGGCCAGCTGTATTGAACCCACCACCACCTGCGGGCAAGCCGTGAGCAAGCCGGCCAGCATCGACACCAGGGTAACCATCAACAAGCCTTTGCCCAACTTTCTACTTAAGCGCATAGTACCCTCCCGCCCGTGGAGTGGGCAAGATGCCCGTGATGTTCAAGAACTTACCGTCGTTCGGTCCGCCCGTTTCGTACCAGGGGATTCTTACGAGTACCTCGGCTGTCGTTCGCCAGTTGTACAGCCGTCCTTCAAGAGTGGGAGCATAATGTTCGCCTATGGCCGTAGGGTCGACGTGGTAGAGGGCGATGCCCGGCACCCCCCTGACGCCGATGCTGTCCATGGCCAGGTTGTACATCCGCCAGCGTACCGAGGTGGTGGGGGATCCGTAGTACCAAGCACCGAGAAGGTTGAGCCAGGAACCGCGTTCGTTTAGCCAGGCGTTGGCCCCATTGAAAAAGCCGCGGGGCGTCGTCATGCCCTGACCCGACAGCGCCTTCGTTCCCATCTTGATGATTAAATCAGGATAGTAAATCTTGCTGCCCCCGTAGTTCTGCTTGTGGAAGATCAGCATGCGGCCCCCGAGCCAGCTGTTCTTGCGATGCATGTAGTTCCAGCTAGAAATTGGTGCATAGTAAAGATTAGGCGTGGAGCTCCCGTACCAATTGATGTTGGCCCAGCCCCGGTACTGATTGCGCTCGAACTGGTACCACGCTGCTAGGCGGATAAAGGCAGCAGGTCCACATCCTATAGGTAAGGTCTGATGCGGGCCTGTGGTATCCGTAACATGCCAGTAGGTAAAGTTCTTCCAGTTCGAGTCTTTGAATTGCCGAGGGAAATGGTTGTAACCCTCGTAATACCCATTGTTTGGCGGGTATTGGTCGTTATGTCCTGTGTCAAAGTAGTCTTTCCACCGGTAACCGTAGTCCGAGTACAGCTGCCAGTTCCCCCCTACCGTATGCCACTCGTAATCCTTCCTCACCTTGTTCGTGTCTTTGTCCCTGGCCTCCAGCACCCAGTACTCCCCGTAGCAGAACCAGCCCGCGCAGTACTTCTTCCGCCACTGCGGCGCCACCTCCTCAAAGTTGCTGAAGTTGCCCGCACCTCCTTCGGCAATCACCTCCTGTGCCTTGGCGAAGTCCAGCTCCCCGTCCGCCCCCGTCATCGCCGCCAGACCCATCCCCGCCGCCCGCGGCTTTACCCGCGCGGCCTGCAGGCTCACCGGATCGTAGCCCAGCATGCCTAGCAGCTCGGCTTCAACCGCCCTTGCTTCCAGCGCCTCCGCCGAGGCGTCTTCGGC
>JALSIA010000148.1 GCA_026981865.1 Thermaceae bacterium | reverse complement strand
CGCGAGGGTGCCCACGATGTCGTCGCGGTGCAGCTTGTCGATCAGGAGCGCGATGCCGGTGGCGTGGCCGTCTTCGGTGCGGATCACGAGCACGTTCTCGCCGCGGTCGATGTCCTTCACGAACTCGCGGAAGCGCCCTTCGATCTCGCGGGCCACGTCCTCTTCGAGCTGGATCGGGGCCAGCGCGTACTTGTGCTTGCCCTTCCCCAAGGGGATGCGCACAAGCCGCAGCTCGTTGATGTCGCGCGAGACCGTGGCCTGGGTGACGTTGAAGCCTTCCTTCTGCAGCCGCGCGACCAGCTCGGCCTGGGTGGAGATCTCCTCCTTGGATACGATTTCTTGGATCTTCTTGTGCCGTTTCTCCTTATTGGGCATCGCGTTCGGCCTCCTTTGCGATCAGCAGCTCGCGAACGTGGTCGAGGATGCGCTCGGCGACGGCGCGTTTGTGCACGCGTCCGGTCGCCTCGACGCGGCCGTCGGGGAAGAGCAGCTCGACCTCGTTGTGGTCCCCACCGAAGGCGCTGCCGGCCCGGGTGGGGAAGTTGAGGGCGATCAGGTCCAGGTTCTTGCGCTCCATCTTGGCGCGCGCGCGCTCGTGGCCTGCCTGCGTCTCCATCGCAAAACCCACGAGCACCTGACGGGCGCTCTTGCGCCGCCCCAGCTCGGCGAGGATGTCGGGGGTGGGCGCGAGCTCGACCACGCTCTTTCCCTCCTGTTTCGGGGTCTTCTCACGGGCGGTGCGGGCGGGTCGCCAGTCGGCGACCGCCGCGGCCATGACCACCGCGTCGGTTTCGGGAAAGCGCTCGAGCACCGCCGCGTGCATCTCCTCGGCGCGCTCGACGCGCACCACCTCGACCCCCCAGGGCGCGGGCAGCGCCGTGGGGCCGCTGACCAGGATCACGCGGGCGCCGCGGTCGCGCGCGGCCTCGGCGACGGCGTAGCCCATCTTGCCGGAGGAGGGGTTCGAGATGAAGCGCACCGGGTCGAAGTGCTCGCGGGTGGGGCCCGCCGTCACCAGCACGGTGTAGCCCTCGAGGTCCTTGGGGGTGAGGTGGTAGCGCACGTGCTCCACGATGGTTTCGGGCTCGCTCATGCGGCCCAGACCTTCCCCCTCGCCGACCGCGGCCAGCGCGCCGTGCTCGGGACCCACGAAGGCATGCCCCCAAGCGCGCAGGCGTTCGACGTTGGCCTGGGTGGCGGGGTGCTGCCACATCTCGGGGTTCATCGCCGGGGCCCAGAGCACCTTACGGGCGCCGCCGAGGATCGTGGCCGTCGTCAGGTCCTCGGCCAGCCCCGCGGCCGCCCGCGCCAGCCCCGCCGCCGTGGCGGGGGCGACGACGAGCAGGTCGGCCCAGCGCGCCAGGTCGAGGTGGAGCGCGTCGCCTTCGGCGGCGAACCAGCGCGCCTCGGTGGCCACCGGGCCGCCCGCGGCCACCGCCAGGGCGGTTTCGGTGGTGAAGGCTAGGGCGCGGTCGCTGGCGAGCGCGCGCACCTCGAACCCCGCCTCGCGCAGCCGGCGCAGCAGGAACGGCGTCTTCATCGCCGCCACGCCCCCTCCGGCGGCGACCGCGACCCGTCCCGACGTGCTGCGGCTCACCTGCGGACTACTCCAGCTCCGGCTCGGTGGGGTAGACCTCTTCCATGACGCGGCTGAGCTTGTCCTCGGGGATGAGGTTCTCCCCGATCACCAGCCGGCCCGACTGCAGCTCGCGCATAGCCCAGGTGACCGGGTTGGGGTCGGGCAACTCCCCTTCGATGGTCCGCATCTTGGGCCACTCGGGGGGCGCGAGGACGGTGTTCTTGAAGTTGAAGCGCAACAGCTGCTGCGCGCGCTTGGCGATGACCACCGTGAGCTTGTACTTGTTGTCGGTGAGGGCCAGCAGTTTATCGATTCCAGGTTCCGCCACGGTTACCTCCGTTGCATCCGTTTCGCGATCTCGTCGAGTTCGGCTTCGAGGTCCGGATCGCGCTCCAGGGCGCGCTCGAGCGCCGGGCGCATCCGGTTAACTATACGACGCCTCGCCATGATTATACGTTCAAGGTCGGCCACCGCGTCGGCGAGGAGGTCGTTGACGACCACGTAGTGAAAGCGATCGGCCAGCGCGATCTCCTCGCGCGCGCGCTCGAGCCGCTTCTCGATCTTCTCGAGGGTGTCCTTTCCGCGCAGCAGCAGGCGCTGCCGCAGCTCGCTGAGGGAGGGGGGAATGACGAAGATCAGTTGGGCCTCGGGCACCTTCTCGGCCACTTGCAGGGCCCCCTGCACCTCGATCTCGAGCAGCACGTCCTCGCCCCGTTCGAGCGCCCGTTCCACCGGCGCCCGGGGCGTGCCGTAGCTGTGGTCCACGTAGGTGGCGTACTCGAGGAACCCGCCCTCGCGCTTGGTGCGCTCGAAGGCAGCCTCGTCGACGAACCAGTAGTCGATCCCGTGGCGTTCGCCTTCACGCGGCGGGCGCGTCGTCATCGAGATCGAGTAGTGCAGCTTGACACGCTCCATCAGGCGGGCACGCAGCGTACCCTTCCCCACCCCCGAAGCGCCGGTCATGACGAACAGGTCTCCTCGCACCGTCTCCCCCTAGCCGCGCTGGAAGCGCGTACCCCTGAATATTGCATGGATAACGGGGGTTATGCAACCGCGCAGCGGGCCGCGGCTTGGGGGTAGCATGGTGCACGATGAAGCCACCGGACTGGGTCACCGACGCCGCCTTCTACCAGATCTTCCCGGACCGTTTTTACCGTTCCGGCCGTCCCGCCGCGCATCCGCGGCCCGCAGACCCCTACGAGCCCTGGGACGGCCCGCCCACCGTCCGCGGGTTCAAGGGGGGCGACCTCTGGGGCGTGGCCGAGAAGCTCGACTACCTCGTTGAGTTGGGGATGAACGCGATCTACCTCAACCCCGTTTTCGCCTCGAGCGCCAACCACCGCTACCACACCAGCGACTACTTCCGCGTCGATCCCATCCTGGGCGGGGACGCGGCGCTCAGGCACCTGCTCGACGCGGCCCACGCCCGCGGCCTGCGGGTGATCCTCGACGGCGTCTTCAACCACACCGGGCGGGGGTTCTTCGCGTTTCAGCACCTGCTCGAGAACGGCCCCGCGAGCCCCTACCGCGACTGGTACCACGTGAAGGGCTTTCCCCTGCACGCTTTCGGCGGCCGGCCCAACTACGCCGCCTGGTGGGACAACCCCGAGCTGCCCAAGCTGCGTACCGAAACGCCTGCGGTGCGGGATTACCTGCTCGACGTGGCCGAGTACTGGATCCGCTTTGGCGCCGACGGCTGGCGGCTCGACGTACCCGAAGAGATCGCCGACATGGGGTTTTGGTCGGCGTTCCGCGAACGCGTCAAGGAGGCGAATCCGGAGGCCTACCTGGTGGGCGAGATCTGGCACGAGGCCCCCGACTGGGTGGCCCCCACGGGCCCCTTCGACGCGGTGATGAACTACCCCCTGGGCCGGGCGGTGCTGGGCTTCGTCGGCGGCGAAGCCTTCGATCGCGACCTGGCCGCCCGCAGCGGCCTGGGGGCC
Organism: Thermaceae bacterium; assembly: GCA_026981865.1. GTDB lineage: Bacteria > Deinococcota > Deinococci > Deinococcales > Marinithermaceae > Oceanithermus. The sequence goes on along the minus strand of JALSIA010000148.1, from coordinate 10,583 downwards.
GTGCCCGTGCTGGACGCCGCCGCTTGGGCGAAGCGGACGACCGAGGTGCTGGGGCGGTACCCCGAGGAGGTCGTCCGGGCCCAGATGAACCTGCTCACCAGCCACGACACCCCCCGCCTCTACACGATGATGCGCGACCATGCCGGCCGCGCGGCGCTGGCGCTCGAGCTCCTCGCCGTCCTGCCGGGGGCGCCGAACCTGTACTACGGCGACGAGATCGGCCTTCCCGGCGCCCACGACCCCGACAACCGCCGTACCTTTCCCTGGGCTCACCCCGAGCGCTGGAACCACGAAGTGCGCGACCGGGTCCGCGCGATCCTGAGGCTGCGTCGAGAGCACGACGAGCTGCGCGGCGGTGGGTTCGAAGCCGGGTGGGCCGAAGGGGCCCGGGTGGCCTTCGCGCGGGGACGGTACCGGGTCACGGTCAACGCCGACGCCCGGGCTTGGACGCTGGACCTGCCCTGCCCGGCCCCGCACGCCCGTTTCCGCAGCCTGCTGCACGAAGGCCGGCTCGACTGCCGCGGAGGCCGTCTGCGCGGGGCAGAACTGCCCCCGTGGGCGCTGGAGGTCTGGGCGCCGCTCCAATAGGTGCGCAAACCGTCCCCGCACCCCCAACGAGTGGTATATTGGTCATCGTACACAACCAGATGTTGTGTTAAATCGGGGTTAAAAGGTTTCGTTCTTTGTTGCATACGAGGGGTTCACACGCATGAACACATCCATCTTTGACGAGCACGCCAAAGCCATTGCCGAACGCCAGTACTTGCAGCCCGGAGACGGCGACGTCTTCGGCATCTTCCGTCGCGTCGCCGACTGGGTGGCGCTTCCGGAGGACGAGGCCACCCGCAGCGGCTGGGCCGACACCTTCTACGAGCTGATGGCCACCAAGCGCTTCTGCCCGGGCGGTCGAGTCCTTGCGGGCGCCGGCACTGCGCACGGCAACGTGCTGAACTGTTTCGTCCAGGGCGCCACCGCCCACGCGCCCGAGAGCTTCGAGGGCATCATGGAGGTGGCCAAGAAGCTGGCTCTGGTGACCAAGGTAGGCGGCGGAAACGGCGTGAACCTGGACCCCTACGTGTACCGGGAAAGGCCCGTGGGGGTGGTGCGCGGCATCGCCTACATGGACGCCGCCCACCGCGACGTCGAGGACTTCATCCGCGGCCTGATGCGGCCTTCCAACAACCCCGACGGCGACAAGGTGCCCCATCCGGTGCGCAACTGGACGCGGGTCATCTACGGCGATCTGGGGCCCGAGCTCACCGCGCTGGCGCGCCGCCACGGCGTGCTGACCGTGCCCGTGCGGCCCGACGACGTCATCGTGGTCCGCGACGACATGGGCGGCATCATGGACGCCGCGGCCGAAGCCGCGCGGCTGGCGCTCGCGGGCGAGGAGCCGCGGGTGGACTTCAGCCAGTTGCGGCACGAAGGGGCCGAGGTCAAGAGTTCGGGCGGCACCGCCAGCGGGCCGGTCAGCTACCTGCTCGAGATCTACGACAACTTCCTCGAGTGGGCCAACCGCGGTGGCCCCGACGCCGGTCCGGTGGCCACGCTGCGCTACGTCTACGCTCCGGTGCTGCGGGTGGTGCGGCAGGGCGGCACCCGCCGCGGCGCAGGCATGGCCACGATCGATGTTGCCCACCCCGACGTGCTCGACTTCCTCACCGCCAAAGACCTCGACCGCGAGGCGGCCGAGGGCGACATCTCCACCTTCAACATCTCGATCCTGGCCACCGACGCCTTCGTGGAGGCGCTGGAAAAGGACGAGCTCTGGCCGGTGCGTCTGCGCCCGGTCCCGGGCAAGTACTTCCTGCAGCCCGTCGAGGGGGCTTACAACGGCGAGTGGCCCGAGCTGGGCGTGGCCGAGGACGGCGCCCGGCCGGTCCCGGTCTACGAAGGCGGTGTGCCCGCGCGCTGGATCTGGCACGAGGTGGCCTGGCATGCTTGGGCCACCGGGGAGCCGGGGCTCATCTTCATCGACCGCGTCAACGAGAAGTCGGCCCTCAAGGGGCTGGGCGAGCGCTGGCAGATCCGCGCCACCAACCCCTGCGGCGAGATCCCGCTCACCGTAGGCGAGCCCTGCGACCTGGGCGCGCTCAACCTGGCGGCTTACGTCGAAGACGGCGCCTTCGATTACGAAGCCTTCCGCCGCGACGTGCGCACCGCGGTGCGCTTCCTCGACAACGTGCTCGACGTCAACGTCTTCGCCCTTGAAGACAACCGCGAGGCCAGCCAGCGGTTGCGACGGCTGGGGCTCGGGGTGATGGGGCTGGCCGACGCGCTCATCAAGATGGGCCTGCCCTACGACTCCGAAGCCGCGCGCGAGGCGGTGTGGAAGATCATGTCGGTGATGCGCGAGGAGGCCCTGGCGGCCTCCGAGGCGCTGGGCGCCGAGCGGGGCGTCTTCCCGCTCTACGCCGAAGAGGCCGAGTACTTTACCCAGCTGGGCGTGAAGCCGCGCCGCAACGTGGCCGTGCTGACCGTGGCGCCCACCGGCACCACCAGCATGCTCATGGGCGTTTCCAGCGGCATCGAGCCGGTCTTTAGCCCCTTCGTCTGGCGTCGCATCGGCGGCGAGTACAAGCCGCTGGTGCACCCGCTCTTCCAGGAGCTGATGGAGCAGCACCCGCCCCACCCCGACTGGGAGAAGGGCGGCACCTGGGACTGGGATAAACTGATTGCCGCCATTCAGGAGAACCACGGTTCGGTGCAGGGGCTCGAGGTCGTGCCCGAGTCCATTCGCGCCGTCTTCAAGTGCGCCCACGACGTCGGCCCGCTCGACCACGTGCGCATGCAGGGCGTGGTGCAGCGCGCCTTCGACGCCGAAGGGTACGTGGGCAACTCGCTTTCCAAGACGATCAACCTGCCCCACGAGGCGAGCGTCGAAGACGTGGAAGCGGCCTACACCGAGGCCTACCGCACCGGCTGCAAGGGGGTCACCGTCTACCGTGACGGCAGCCGCGACTACCAGGTGCTTTCGGTGACGAAGGAGGAGGAAACGGCGTACGACGCCCCGGCGGCCTCCCCCGACCCCGCACAACCCGCGGCCGAGGCCCTCGCGGCGCGTCCCGGCAAGCCGGTGCACGAGCGCCCTGCCCGCCTCTTCGGTTTCACCGACATGGTCAAGCTCACCAGTTCCGAGGGGTCGCGCCACTCCTACCTGGTCACCGTCAACATGGCCGGCGGGCACCCCATCGAGGTCATCATCACCTCGGGGAAGGCGGGCGACGAGGCCAACGCCGACAGCGAGGCGCTGGGTCGCGTGGTCAGCATCGCGCTCCAGTACGGGGTGCCGCCCGAGGCCATCGTCAAGACCCTGCGCGGCATCAACGGCGGGCTCTACGGCAACTACCACAAGCGATTCGTGGCCAGCAAGGCGGACCTGATCGCGGTGGCGCTCGAGTCGATCCCCCATTTCCCGGAGGGCGCCGAAACGGATGCGGAAGCGGCGCCGGTGGCCCAGGAACCGCCCAAGGTACAGGTGTCCACGGGTCCGGGCAACAGCGCGAACGCCTGCCCCGAGTGCGGCGCGCCGCTGAAGGTGGAGGACGGCTGCCTGACCTGCGAGGTCTGCGGTTACTCGAAGTGCGGTTAGGTTGGGTTCCGTTCACCTTTTAGGGGCGGCGTTGGCCGCCCCTGCGTCTTGGTTGGTCGTTGTGGTCCGGTCATGCCCGATGCTGGTCAGGGGGTTCCGCCTTTTGCCGTTCCCTCAGGGCCGCAGGCTGGAGGGGGTTGATTCGGGATGTAGGAAGTGGAATGTGGGATGTGGCTTGATCGGGACGCGGAAGGCGGGCTTTAGGCTCGGGCAGCGGCTACAACCTCCACCCCAGCCCTCCCTCAGAGGAGGAAAAAACCATTTTTTTCGCGAACGTACCTGAAGTGTCGGCTACCGCGAAGCGGCTTGACCGTACCCCAGGACAGAAGACGCTTGCTGCAGGCCTTCCAATTTCCTACGCACCGCCTTTCCTCTCCCTCGGGGGAGGAGGCTGCAGGTCGGAGGGGTTGTTTTCCAAGATGTAGGACGTGGGATGTAGACTGGCCATGAACAGCCGACGGCTTTTGGGCGTAGACACCGCCAACGGCCCCTTCCCGAGCCCCCCAAGGGAGGAAGCCTCATTTTTCGGCGGCCAAGCCCAAACGCCACGCCATCGCAAAAGCCAAGATTCGACTGTTGCCGACTGGCCCGCCGCGGGCTACAGGCCACGAGCCACAGGCCGGTCAGCCACACGGACGACGCCTGCGCTCATGTCCGCCAACCGTTAACATAAGCCCATGCCGGTTTCGCGCATTCCTCCGGACTCTGAGCGTCTGGTGCCCCCCAACTTCATCACCGAGATCATCGACGAAGACCTGCGTTCGGGGAAGTACGACGAGATCGTCACCCGCTTTCCACCCGAGCCCAACGGCTTTCCCCACATCGGCCACGCCATCGCCAGCTTCATCGACTGCGGCATCGCCCGCGACTACCGGGGGCGCTGCCACCTGCGCATGGACGACACCAACCCGCTCACCGAGGAGATGCGCTACGTCGAGGCCATCAAGCGCGACATGGCCTGGCTGGGCTGGGACTGGGGTGAGCACTTTTACTTCGCTTCCGACTACTACGAGCGCCTCTACGAGATGGCCGAGCAGCTGATCAAGGAGGGCAAGGCCTACGTCGACTCGCTGAGCGAGGAGGAGATCCGCGCCTACCGGGGCACGGTGGAAAAGCCGGGCCGGCCCAGCCCTTACCGTGAGCGTTCAGTGGAGGAGAACCTGGACCTTTTCCGCCGCATGGCGGCGGGGGAGTTCGAGGAGGGGGCGCACGTGCTGCGGGCCAAGATCGACATGAGCGCGCCCAACATGAAGCTGCGCGACCCCATCCTCTACCGCATCCTCAGGGCCGAGCACTACCGCACGGGCGATCGCTGGAAGGTCTACCCGATGTACGACTTCGCCCACCCGCTCTCCGACTACATCGAGGGCGTCACCCACTCGCTGTGCTCGTCGGAGTTCATCGACAACCGGGCGGTCTACGACTGGCTGGTGGAGAACCTGGCGGGCAAGTGCGGCCTGCCCGAGTGGCCGCGGCCGAAACAGATCGAGTTCGGCCGCCGCAGCCTCGAGTACACCGTGGTCAGCAAGCGCAAGCTGATCCAGCTGGTCGAGCGCGGCCTGGTGGACGGTTGGGACGACCCGCGCCTGCCCACGCTGGCGGGGCTGCGCCGGCGCGGCGTGCGGCCCCAGGCGCTCATCGCCTTCGCCCGCAAGGTGGGCATCAGCCGCACCGACCGCACCGTGGACATCGCCCTGCTGGAGTGGGCCGTTCGCGACGACCTCAACCCCATCGCGCCGCGGGTGATGGCGGTGACCGAGCCGCTCAAGCTGGTGCTCAGCAACTACCCGGAAGGCAAGCTGGAGGAGCTGGAAGCCCCCTACTTCCCGCCCGACGTGGGCAGGCCGGGCAGCCGCAAGGTGCCCTTCGGTCGCGAGCTGTGGGTGGAGCGCTCCGACTTCGCGCTCGAGCCGCCAAAGGGTTGGAAGCGACTGACCGTCGGCGGCCACAGCCGCCTGCGCCACGCCTACGTGGTGCGCATCGACGAGGCGGTCACCAACGACGCCGGCGAGGTGGTGGAGCTGCGCGGGGTCTATCTGCCGGACACCCTGGGCAAGAACCCCGAGGGCGTCAGGGTGAAGGGGGCGGTCCACTGGGTGGCGGCGGCCGGGGCGCTTTCGGCCGAGTTCCGCCTCTACGACCGGCTCTTCAAGGTGCCCTTTCCCGACGCCGGTGAGGGGAGTTTCCTCGACCACTACAACCCCGACTCGCTCAAGGTCTTGCAGGGTTACGTGGAGCCGAGCGTGGCCGCCGACGACCCCGAGACCCGCTACCAGTTCGAGCGGCTGGGTTACTTCTGGCGCGACCCGGAGCTGGGCCGCGGGGAGAAGCCGGTGTTCAACCGCATCATCACCCTCAAGGACACCTGGAAGAAGCCAAAAGCGCAAAAGCAGGAGGCCAGGCCCACGGCCAAGGTCGGAAAGAGGGCCGGACCCGAGGACAAGGTGGCGGCGCTCGCGCCCGAGGCGCGCGAGGTCTACGAACGCTGCCGGCACCTGGGCGTGGGCGAGGCCGAGGCGTTGCAGATCGCGCGGGACGAGCGGCTGCGCACCTATCTGGAGGACTGCTCGGCCTACGGCCCGCCGGCGCTGGCCGCGCCCTGGGTGGTGCACGTGCTGGGCAAGGCCATCCGCGCCGGCGAGGCGAAGGTCGGGCCGCAGGCGCTGATGGCGCTGCTGGCCGAGCTGGAGAAAGGCGCCTTCGACCGCCGCGTGGCCAAGCAGGCGCTCGAGGAGGCGCTCGCGCGCGGGGGCGACCCGCTTGAGCTGGCGCGGGCGCGGGCCGCGGACCGCCTGTCCGCGGAGGCGCTCGCGGAGCTGGTGCGCGAGGTGCTGGCGGCCCACCCCGACGAGCTGGCGGCCTACCGGGCGGGCAAGCGCGGGCTGATGGGCTTCTTCGTCGGCCGGGTAATGCGCGCGAGCGGGGGACGGGCCGACCCGAAGCAGGTCCAAAGCGTGCTCAGTCAACAATTGGACCGCGGCTCCGCGTAAAATTGAGGATGTGGAAACCGCCTGGTCGCAGGCGCGCCGGGCGCTCGAGGCGGAGGGCTGGAACCTGGAAGCCTTCGAGCGACCGCTCGCGTGGCCGTTCGATCCCCGGCCGCTGACGGTGGGCCGGGTGCGCGGGACGCTGTTCGGCGTCGCCATCGGCGACGCGTTGGGCGCCCCGGTGGAGGGGCGGCCGGGGGCCGACGGGGCTGCGGGCCCGGTCCGCCGTTTGCTGGCGCACAACGGACGCCCCGCAGGCACGGTTACCGACGACACGCAGCTCACCCTGGCGGTCGCGACGAGCCTGCTCGAGCGCGGCGCCCTCGACCCCGAGGACCTGGTGCGGCGTTTCCTGGACGTGGAACCGGAGCTGGTGGCGGCGGGTTGGGCCACCCGCCAGGCCCTGGAGCGGCTGGGCCGCGGCGCGGCCTGGTGGCTGGCCGGGAGCGCCTCCGCGGGGAACGGAGCGGCCATGCGCGCGGCCCCGGTGGGGCTGTTCTGCGAGTCCCCGGACGCGATCCGCCGGGCGGCCTTCCTGCAGGCCCTGGTGACGCACCGCGACCCCAGCGCTGTGGCGAGTTCGATCGTCCACGCGCTCTGGGTGGGCTGGCTGACGCACGGGGGTCCGGCGGATACGGAGGTGCTGGCCTGGCTGGCCGCAGCGGTGGAAGGGTTGGAGCGCCCGCTGGCGAGCCGGCACCGCAAGCGCCGGAGTGCGACGCTGACGGGCCTGCTGTTGGAGGTGGAAGGTTTCGTGGGGCGGCCGCAAGAGGCGTTCGAGCACTTTCGGACCGGTGCCTTCGTGCTCGAGTCGTTCCCCAGCGCCGCCGCCGCCTTCCTCAGTCACCCCGAAGACCCCGAAGCGACCTACCTCACCCTCGTGAATGCGGGGGGCGATACCGACACCATGGGGGCGCTCGCCGGAGCCTGGCTGGGGGCGTACCTGGGCGACCGCAAGCTGCGGTCGCGCACCCCTTCGGACTGGTGGCGGGTGAGCGCGGCCGCTGAGATCGAACGCATCAGCCGCCTGGGCACGTCCTAGCCGCCTTTTGCTTGCCCCTTTCGGAGCCGCGTGCTAGAATCGCCGTTGCGTAGGGGCCGCTAGCTCAACTGGCAGAGCACCGGTCTCCAAAACCGGGGGTTGGGGGTTCAAGTCCTCCGCGGCCCGCCAAACGCCCCAGCTGCGGCTGGGGCTTTTGTCGTTCAGGCGACCCACCGGGGCGCGCTCAGGGGGTGTACTGGGGCATGCGACGTATATCCGTTGTTTCCTTATTCGTTGGGTTCCTGGGCGCGGCGTACGCCGCGCCGCCGGCCGTCGAACCCATCGAGCCTTTCCTCACCGCACCGCTCGAGGTGCGCTTTGGCCCCGAGGGGCAGGCCTGGCTGGAGCTCACGACGACCCTCGACTTGGCCTGCGTCGTCGTCTACGGAGAGGACGAGAGCTTCGGTCGCATGGCCCTCGACGCCGGCATGGGTGCGGCCGCCCACCGGGAGCACCGCATCGTCTTCGGCCGGCTCCAGCCCGGCCGCAGCTACGCCTACCGGTTGCAGGGCAGCGACCCTACGGGCCGCCTCTTCGCCAGCCGCACCTACCGCTTCACCGTGCCCCGGGCTTCCGCCGCCGCCCCGGTCAACCTGGCGCGGTTGGCGCTGGGGGCCCGGGTGGCCGCGGTCTCCAGCAACTACGGGGGTGCGGCGAACGACGCCCGCTGGGGCGCGAACGCGGCCCTCGACGGCGACCCGGCGACGGAGTGGTCCTCGGACGGCGACGGCGACGCCGCCTTCCTGACCGTCGAGCTGCCCCGCGAGGTCGATGTGGCCGACTTCGGCTTCTGGACGCGCACCATGGGCTCGAGCGCCCAGGTCTTCGCCTTTACGGTCGAGGACGAAGCCGGCCGCACCTACGGTCCCTTCGAGCCGGGCGGGGCCGACCGCATGTACCGCTTCCCGGTCGAAGGGGTGCGCGGACGCCGGTTCACCTTCCGGGCGGTGCGTACGAGCGGGGGCAACACCGGGGCGGTCGAGGTGGGGGTGTTCGCGAAGCCGTGAGGCGGATGCTGGCGGGGTGGGCCCTGGGCGTGGTGGTGCTGGTTGGGGCGCAGCAGGCGCGCTTGCCCGCCGCGGCGGTCTGGATTGAGACGGTTCCAAGCGGTGTCTACGTGCTTACCTCTGCGGGCACAGTCTGGCGGCTGGAAGCGGACGGGGCCGAACCGCTCGCCGGACGCTGGCGCCCTGGTTTCCTCACCGGCTGCGGCCCCGGCGTGCTCGCCGTGAGCGCAGAGGGCCGCCTGGGTTTCCTCGAAACCCCGGTACGGTCGTCCGTCCCCGTCGCCGAGGAGGCGCGGCCCTCCTGCCGGGGTGGCAAGGTCTTTGCGCTCGGTCCCGAGGGCGCCGAGCTCTTGCGGCTCGACGGCGGGCTGCGGCTCGAGCTCCGGCGCCCGGCGGGTGCCCTGCCCGACGCCCAGCCCGTCTGGGTCGAAGGGCCTCGCGGCGCGGCGCTCGCCCTCCTGACCGGTCCTACGGGGCGTTACGCGCACGGCGTGCTGGGCGACGGCGTCGAGGCCGAGGCCCTCACCCTCTTCGACCCCGGTACCCTCGAGGCCGTGGCCGCGTACCGACCCGAAACGCCGGCGGTGCTGGAGCAGCTGCGGGCGCTCCCTGCCGGCCCCGGGCAGGTGCTGGTGACGCGCTCGTGGCCCGGAGCCGGCGCCGGGCCGGTGCTGCTGGCCTGGAGCGAAGCCGGGCTCGAGCCCGTCGCCGAGGGTCGGCCCCTGGGGCGTTCCTTCCGCTGGCTCAACGCCTTTGCGGCCACCACCGAGCGCGCCTACGCGGTGCTCACGCCCCACATCGGCGGGCCGCTGGCCGTCTACGACCTGCCCGAGCTGCATGAACGGCGCTACGCTTTGGGCGTCACCGCCCACGCGCTGGGTTCACGCAACCTCGACCTGGCCGTGCGCCTCGGTCGCGGCACGGCGGGCGACGTGCTGGTGCTCGCGGGCTTCGGCGCGCCCGAGCTGGTCGTCGTCGACTGCGGGGCCGAAACCTGCCGGGTGCGCCGTCGGCTGCCGCTGCCGGAGCGGCTCGCCTCCAACCTGGCCTTCGCGCCTGCCCCGTTCGGCTGGCGGGTCTATGCGGGCGGTGCGGCGGGCGGCGTCTTCGCCTTCGAGGTGGCGCGTTAAGGCTGGCGGGCGCGGCCCGAGTCGGGGTCGAGCATCAGCGAGACCGTGTCCACCGCTTCGAAGTCCGACACCTTTACCCGGCGCAGTTCCGATACCAGGGTGTCGTTGTCCCAGCGTTCGTCGGGTACGCCGCTTATGTACCCGTCGCCGCCGTTGTCGGCCAGGATCATGCCGTACTTCTTGAGCGCCTCGAGGATGACCCGCACCTCGGGGGAGAAGCCGCGGGTGTCGAAGTCGGCCCTAAGCCGCAGCCGCAAGCCCATGGGCGGCAGGTTGGGGTCGGTGGCCGACGATGCGTAGTGGCGCGCCGGCCAGAGGTAGGCCCGCTGGGTCACCGAGGCCGTGAAGCGCAGGGCGTGGCGGATCTCGCCGGCGGCCACCTCGTCGTAGCGCACCAGCCCCGGCAGGATCGCCAGCCCCGCGGCGTCGGCGGAGGTCCAGCCGTCCGGCCGCAGCGCGTACCCGGTCAGGTCGAAGACGGCGCCGCTGCCGGCGCTCCAGGTGGCCCCGGTGAGGTCGACGTCGAAGAGCTCGTAGAGCTTGCAGGTGTCGGTGTCGAGCACGATCAGGTGGCGGTCGGACCCGCCCTCGATCCTGGGGTTCGCGGGCACCGGGTAGGGGCCGGGGTCGCTTTCGTCGGCGTAGTCGAAACGAAAGGCGTACCGCGGGGTGGCGGCGTTCGCGAGGTTGTAGGGGATGCCGATCGGCGCACCTTCCCAGAGACCGGCCCCGAAGTCGGGGTGCAGGCCGGTGTCGGGGCCAATGCTGGCGATGTAGGCTGCGGAGTTGGGGTGCACGGGCAACGCGTCTACGGGCGTGTTCCAG
>JALSIA010000147.1 GCA_026981865.1 Thermaceae bacterium | reverse complement strand
TCCGGAGAATGGTCCACGACGTTCGCGGGCGACCTGGCGCTGAGCCGCTTCTGGTGGCAGGGCGGGCAGTACGGTCGGATCGAGGGCCGGTTCGGCTACCAGGAGGGGCACTGGGTAGGGGAGGCCGCCGTCCGGGATGCCGGGGTGAAGCTCGCCGGATTCCCGGTGCGCGAGGTGGCCGGGCGGCTGCGTTACCGGGACCACGTAATTACCTCCGAGTTGCAGGGCCGGAGCCTGGAAGGACCCGTCAGCGCCAACGGCGTCGTGGACGTGCCGGGACGCAGCTACCGGTTCAAGGCCGAGGGCCGGCCGCGGCTCGAGGCGCTCCTGACGCTTTGGAAGGTCGGCCTTCCCGCAACCGGAGAAGGCCCGCTCGTCATCGAAGGTAGCGGGTGGGAAAAGCTTCACCTGGAAGGGCGCTTCCAGGGCGAAGGGCGCTTTCTTGAACGCCCCCTGAGCTACCGGGGGCGCTTCGTCTTCGCCGATGGGTTCACGCTGCACGCCGAGGCCGGAGGTCGAGCGCTCGAGCGCAGCTGGCGCAGCGTCTTCGACTGGCAGGACGGCGGCTACGTCGCCGAGGTGACCGACGACAAGGGCAGCCGCATCGAGCTGAGCGGGGAGGGGGTGCGCTATCGGGGTGGGGGCCGGCTCGTCTGGCCGGTGCCGCTCGACGGTGCGGCGCAGGTGGTGTTTTCCGGCGAGAGCACCCGCTGGCAGGTGCAGACCGAGAGTCCGGGGGTGCGGCTGCCGCTGGCCAAGACCCCCCTCGACCTCTCGGGCGGGGTGCAGGGCGCGGGCATGGAGGTGTCGGGCCGGCTGGGCCCGCTCGCCCTGGCGGGGCGCTGGGACGACCTGAGACTGACGCTGGATCCGATCGACATGGTCGTCGGCAGCCTTGGGGGGAGCGGGCGCTGGCGCGGCGGCTTCCGCGCCGAGCTCGCCTACCGCTCGCCCTACCTGAACCTGCCGCTCGAGGTGGTGCAGGAAGGAGCGCGTTGGCGCCTGAGCGCCGACGGTTACGGTGCGGGGCTCTGGGCCGACGGACGCTTCCAGGCAAAACTCGCAGATCTGCCCATCGAGGTGCTGGGCGGCATGAAGCTGAGCGCTGTGCTGGCCTGGACTCCTGAGACGGCGTGGCGCGGCAACGCCACGCTGAAGGGCCGTTACCTCTCCCTGGCTTCAGAGCTCACGGGGGCAACGCTGCGATTCGACGGGGTCGCCGACACGCCGCTCGGTGAGGTGCCGCTCGCGGGCGTGGCCGACGCGACCGGAGTGCGCGGCACCCTGGACGAGGCCCGCTTCCAGATCGCTCCGGGCGTTTACCGGATCGACGGCCGGGTGCGGCTGGGGGAACGTCTGCGCTACGAGGGCGCTCTGGCCTTGAGAAACGGTCGTTGGAGCGGGGAGGCCCACGTCGTTTCGCCTTGGGAGGAGGTGCGGCTTCTGGGGCGCGGGGACGTTCTCGATTCGGTTTGGCGCGGATACCTGCAGGCCGAAGGCGCGCTCTGGCCGGAACCCCAGATCGACGGTCTTCTGCGCCCGCCTTCCTTCGCTGACGTCCGCTTCGCGGTGCTGCCCGTCGAGCTGCGCGGCCGGCGGTTGCGCATCGGCGCCGGCTCTATCGATCTGCAGGGTGCGTTCCCCTTCACCCTCACACTCCCATGGACAGGTTACGGCTATGAAGGGAGCCTGCACGCGACCGGCGATCTGCGCTCGGGCTCGCTGATCCTCTCGACTCCGTGGGGGCAGGCGAGCGCCCGCGGCCCCTGGTCCGCGCTCGCGCTCGTGGGCAGGCTGGAACTTCCGCGGTTGGGGCCGGTGGACCTCGGCGGGCGGGCCGACCTGCCGGCGCTGACCTACGACGTCCGGGCCGGCTTGCCGCAGTTGGACGGGTACGTGGGGCTGCGGGGGCGGGGGCGCGCGCTGCGTTGGGAGGGCACGCTGCAGCAGGGCCGCCTCCACTTCGAAGGTGCGGGGCCCGCGGGCAGGCTCGAGGCGCGGGGCTTCGCCAGCGACGCGCTGGGGCTCCCGGGGGTTTGGACCGGCCGTCTGGCCTACGACCGGGGCTGGTCGGGCGACCTGGCCTTCGAGGGGCCTTTGG
>JALSIA010000146.1 GCA_026981865.1 Thermaceae bacterium | reverse complement strand
CAGTTTGGCCAGCAGGTTCGAACGCCCCGAGAGGTCGGAGACCAGGAAGCGCCGCCGGTTTCCTACCCGCTCGGGTTCGACGTGCTCGTAGGTGCGCGGGTTCTTGAGCACCGCCGAAACGTGCACGCCCCCTTTGTGGGCAAAGGCCGCGTCGCCCACGTAAGGGGCGCGGCGGTTCGGGGTCTGGTTGGCGCGCTCGTCCACGAAGTGGGCCAGCTCACGCAGGCCCTGCAGACGGTCCGCCGCCTTCAGCTCGGCCCCGTACTTGAGCACCAGCGTGGGGATCAGGCTCGTCAGGTTGGCGTTGCCGGCGCGCTCGCCGTAGCCGCCCACGGTGCCCTGCAGGTGGCGCGCGCCGGCGCGCAGCGCCGCCAGGCTGTTGGCCACCGCAAGCTCGGCGTCGTTGTGGGTGTGCACCCCGACGGTGTGCTCGGGAAAACGCCGCACCGCCTCCGCCGCAGCCGCGAACGCCTCCTCGGGAAGCCGCCCCCCGTTGGTGTCGGCGAGGACCAACGTGTCCGCACCCCCCTCGGCGGCCGCCTCCAGCGTGGCCAGCGCGTAGCCGGGGTCCTCGGCGTAGCCGTCGAAGAAGTGCTCGGCGTCGTAGACCACCCGGCGGCCCGCCGCCCGCAGGAAGGCCACCGACTCGCGGATCATCGTCAGGTTCTCCTCGAGGCGCACCCCCAGGGCCTCGGTGACGTGCAGCGTCCACGACTTGCCAAAGAGCGTCACCACCGGCGTCTCGGCCGCCAGCAGGGCGGCCAAGGAGGGGTCGTCTTCGGGGGCCAGGCCGCGGCGGCGGGTGGCGCCGAAGGCGGCCAGCCGGGCACCGCCGGGCAGCGACCGTCCCTTCATCGCCTCGAAGAAGTCGGCGTCGCGCGGGTTCGATCCGGGCCAACCGCCCTCGATCAGGTCGACGCCGAAGGCGGCTAGGGCTTCGGCCACGGCGATCTTGTCGCGCACCGAGAGGGTGACGCCTTCGGCCTGGGTGCCGTCGCGCAGCGTGGTGTCGAGCAGCTCGATCCGCACCCCCGCCAGCGCGCCGGCCTCATTCGCAGCCACTGCGGCCTTCCTTCTGCAGGATGAGCTCCTGCACCAGCATCAGCGCCGCCGCACGCGAGAGCGCCGCGTCGCGGGGGTCGTCGAGGTCACGGGCGAAGCAGCGCAGGACCCGGTGGTAAGCGGCGAAGATGCGCTGGGCGTCGGGCTCGACGGTGGCCCCCAGGCGCGCTTCGGTCCTGAGCACCCAGTCCTCGATCTCGCTCAAACGTGGCGGCATGGCGGTCCTACGGCGCCTCGATCGCCTCGCGCGCGCCCACGCCCGAGACCAGCTTGTTGAGCGCGTCCAGGTAGGCCCGCGCCGACGACTCGACGATGTCGGGGGCGATGCCGCGGCCGGTTACGACGACCGAACCCTGGCGCAACCGCACCATTACCTCGCCCAGCGCCTCGGTGCCCCCAGTGGTGGCCTCGATGCGGTAACGCTCGAGCGTAGGCGAAAGCCCCACCGCGCGGCTGATCGCCTTGTAGACCGCGTCCACCGGGCCATCGCCGGTGGCCGCCTCCGTCACCTCGTCGTCCGGGGTCTTGACCTTGACCGTGGCCACCGGGGTGAGCGCCAGCCCCGAGTGCACCTGCAGGTCGAGCAGCTTGAACATCTCGGGGGCACGGGTGCGCTCGTCCTCGACCAGGGCGATCAGGTCCTCGGTGGTGACCTGCTTCTTGCGGTCGGCAATCTCCTTGAAGCGCGCGAACAGCGGCTTCAACTCCTCGTCGTCGATCTCATACCCCAGCTCCGCGAGCGCCTTCTTGAAGGCGTGGCGGCCCGAGTGCTTGCCCAGCACCATCACCGCCGCCTCGCGCCCGACGATCTCGGCGTTCATGATCTCGTAGGTCTCGCGCGCCTTGAGAACGCCGTCCTGGTGAATGCCCGACTCGTGCGCGAAAGCGTTGCGCCCCACGATCGCCTTGTTGGGGGGCACCACCATGCCGGTCAGGCGGCTCACCAGCTGGCTGGCGCGGTAGAGCTCGCGGGTGTTCACGCCGGTCTCGGCCTCGAAGAAGTCGCGGCGGGTGTAGAGTGCCATCACCACCTCCTCCAGGCTGG
>JALSIA010000145.1 GCA_026981865.1 Thermaceae bacterium | reverse complement strand
AGCCCTCCTTCCAGAAAACGACCAGGCCGGTGAAGGTGGAAAGGTCGCCGGTGAGCCGGCCCCCGGGGCGGATCTTCAGGTCGAAGTGCGGCGGGTAACGGGTGTCGTCGGCTACGACTTGGTTAAGCCCCTGGGCAAGGGCCGTCCTGAGCGGGGCTTGGAGGGCGGCCACCTGCTGCCCTTCCTTGAGCACCACCACCCGGGGTTCTTCTTCCACGTAGAAGGTGGCGCGCCAGAGGCCTTTTGAATCGTGGAAGACGCGGACGTCCGGAGCGGCACAGCGCACGCCCTGGGGCAGGATCAGAACTACCGGCGCCTGTACTTCTACAGCGCCCATAGCGGCGTCGCGGTCTTGAGAAAAGACGAGCACCGCCTTGCCCCGCTCGACGCCCAGGCCCCAGGGAGCCACCTGGGCAGAGACCCACGACGCCAGCACTAGAGCCGCTACGATTCCACGCTTCATGATTGGGTTCATTTTTCGTTCGGTGCCCGGGGAAATACAAGGGAAATTTTCCCGAATCTTGCAGGAAGATTTCCCGAATTTTCAGGGAATGTTTCCCGTCGTAACCGGGAAGCGCGGTTGCGAAGGCGTGGAGCGGCACACCTCAGGAAAGCCAGCGCTCGGCGAGCGGGCGCACGCGCTCGAGCGTCGCCCCGTCCAGCCGCGCCACCTCGGGCCAGGGGCGGGCGCCTTCCTCGGGCAGCTTGCGGGTGCCGTCGAGCACCAGCGTTCTCCCGGCCTCGATCCAGGCGTCGCGGGCCGGGTCCAGGTTGGCGAGCACCCACCACATCAACGCGTCGGGGTCGGCCGGGTCGATCTCGGCGTCGGCCACCAGCAAGAGGCGCACCGCCGGGTCGGCCGTCAGCTCGCGTGCCAGCCGGCGCACCTGGCCGGGCCGGCGCTTTGCGATGGCCACGGCCAGCACTCCGGTCCAGGCGTGCTGGGCGGCCACCTCGGGGTGGCGCACCGGCTCCGGCCGGCCCGGCTCGGGCGCGGGTCCGCCCTCGGCGGCGAGCTTGACCGTACCGTCGAGGATCAGCTTTCCGGAAAAGCCCACCTCGAGCGGGGCGTGGTCGAGCTCGTCGGTGGGGCCCTTGCCGAAGACCACGTCGCGCTCGGGGCGCAGGTGGCGCACCGCCGCGAGCAGGGCTTCGAAGCCGGGCTTGGGCGGCGCGTCGCTGGTGACGACGATCACCTTGGTGGACATCATCTGCCCCAGGCCCAGAAGCCCGCTCGCCACCTTGAACCCCTGCCCGGCGTAGTCCTTCTCGATCGCGACGTTCACCCAGTTGTGGGCCACGCCCGCGGGGGGCATGTGGTAGTCGCGGATCTCGGGGATCACCAGCCGCGCCGCCGGCAGGAAGATGCGCTCCGAGGCCTCGATGAGCCAGGCGTCCTCCATGGGCGGCGGGCCCACGATGGTGCTGGGGTAGACCGCCCCGCGGCGGTGGGTGACGGCGGTGACGTGGAAGCGCGGGTAGGGCGAGGGCGGGGTGTAGAAGCCGGTGTGGTCGCCAAAGGGCCCCTCGGTCACGAAGGGCTCGGCCGGATCCACGTACCCCTCGAGCACGAACTCGGCCTCGGCGGGCACCCACAGGTCCACCGTTTTGGCCTTCACCAACTCCACCGACCGGCCGCGCAAGAAGCCCGCCAGGTGGTACTCGTACAGCCCCGGCAGCTCGGGCAGCGGGGCGGTGGCGGCGTAGGCGAGCACCGGGTCGCCGCCCAGGGCCACGGCCACCTCCAGCTTGCGGCCTAGCGCGCGCGCCCTCTCGAAGTGCCTGCGCCCGGTCTTGTAGAGCTGCCAGTGCATCGCCGTGGTGCGGGGCCCGAAAACCTGCATCCGGTACATCCCCACGTTGTACTCGCCGGTTTCGGGGTCCTTGGTAATGACCTGGGGCAGGGTGACGAAGGGCCCGCCGTCTGCGGGCCAGCAGGTCTGCACCGGCAGGCGGCCCAGGTCGACGGCCTCGCCGGTGCGCACCACCTCCTGCACCGGAGCACGCCGCACCTTCTTGGGGAAAAGCCCTTTCAGCTCGCCCAGCTTGGGCAGCAGCGCCAGCGCCCCGGCGAGGCCGCCGGCGGGTTTGAGGTCCAAAAGCCGCTG
>JALSIA010000144.1 GCA_026981865.1 Thermaceae bacterium | reverse complement strand
AGGTGCGCCCCGCCGCGGCGCGCGCGCGCCGCGGCGGGGCGCCCACGCCAAGTCGCGACCTGGCCCTGCCGGCGCTGGAGCTGCTCGACCCGCCGGAGCCGGGGCGCACCGGCAGCAAGGAGCTGGAGGTCGAAGCCGCGCGCCGCGCCGAGGTGATCAACGAGACCCTCTCGCACTTCAACCTCGCCGCCCGCGTGGTGGCCTGGGCCCGCGGCCCCAGCGTCACCCGCTTCGAGGTCGAACCCGCCCCGGGCGAGAAGATCAGCCGCATCGCCGGCCTCGCCAACGACCTCGCCCGGGCGCTCGCCGTTGGCTCGGTGCGCGTCGAGGCCCCGATCCCCGGGAAGCACGTGATCGGCCTCGAGGTCCCCAACGCCGACCGCGAGCTCGTCCGCTTTAGCGAGGCGCTGCGCCACCCCGCCTACCAGCGCAGCAAAGACCGCTTGCCGCTCATTCTGGGCAAGAGCATCGACGGCGAGATGTGGGTGCGCGATCTCGCCGCCATGCCCCACCTGCTCATCGCCGGCTCGACCGGCTCCGGCAAGTCGGTCTGCGTCAACACCCTGGTGATGAGCCTGCTCTACCGTTACCTGCCCGGCGAGCTGCGCCTCCTGATGATCGACCCCAAGATGGTCGAGCTAACGCCCTACGACGGCATCCCCCACCTGGTGCGCGGCGTCGTCACCAACCCCGCCGACGCCGCCGGGGTGCTCCTGGGGGCGGTCGCCCACATGGAACGGCGCTACAAGATGATGAGCCAGGTCGGCGCGCGCAACCTGGAGCAGTTCAACGCCAAGATGCGCGAGCTGGGCGAACCCGAGCTCCCCATGCTGGTCATCGTCATCGACGAGCTGGCCGACCTGATGATCACCAGCCCCAAGGAGGTAGAGCAGGCGATCCTGCGCCTGGCGCAGATGGCCCGGGCCACCGGAATGCACCTCGTCCTCGCCACCCAGCGGCCCAGCGTGGACATCCTCACCAGCCTGATCAAGGTCAACGTTCCCGCCCGCATCGCCTTCGCCGTCTCCAGCAGCCACGACTCGCGTACCATCCTCGACAGCACCGGGGCGGAGCGTCTCATCGGCCAGGGGGACATGCTCTTCCACCAGCCGGGGCTGCCCAAGCCGGTGCGCCTGCAGGGGCCCTTCCTCTCCGACCGCGAGATCCGCCGGGTCACCGAGTACCTGCGCGCCCAGGAGTTCGAGGACGCTTTCGCCGAAGCCTACGGGGCCGACTTCGACGGCCCGCTGGCGCTGGGGGTCAACACGAACGCGGTCCAAGGCGAACTCCCCCTCGATTTCTCCGATCCTTACCTGAAACGCGCCGCCGAGATCGTCGTCGAAGAGGGGCAGGCCTCGGTCAGCCGACTGCAACGGCGGCTCTCGGTGGGGCACGCCCGCGCCGGCAAGCTGATGGACCTGCTCGAGGCCATGGGCATCGTCGGCCCCCACCAGGGCTCGAAACCGCGCGAGGTCCTGATCACCGCCGACCAGATCGAAGAGTACTTCGGCTGAGCATGAACCCGCGTTAACCTGAGGCTCACCCCCGGGATCCCCACGTCCCCTTAACCTGGGCGGCAAGGAGGGATCCATGTACACCGGACCGTTTTCGCCGCACGAGGCCGCGCACCTGCTGCGCCGCGCCGCCGCCCGCGGCAAGCGCGAGGAGGCCGAAGCGCTCGCCGATTCCGGGCTCGAAGGGGCCGTGGAGCGGCTGCTGCAACCGCCCGCTCCGGCGCCGGAGCCCGCGTTCGAGCTCGACCCCAAGAAGAACCGGGGGCAGGTGCACCGGGCGCTGGTGAAGCACTGGTTCCAGCACTGGCTTACCACCTCCACGCCCGCGGCGGAGCGGTTGGTGCTCTTCTGGAGCGGTCATTTCACCAGCGAGTTCCGCAAGGTCAAGCTGGGCAGCCTGATCTGGCGCCAGAACCAGACCTTCCGCACCCTGGGGCCGGGCCGCTTCCCCGAGCTGCTCGAGGCCGTGGCCCGCGACCCGGCGATGCTGGTCTACCTGGACAACGCCACCAGCCGCAAGGAACACCCCAACGAGAACTGGGGGCGTGAGCTGCTCGAGCTCTTCACCCTGGGCGAGGGAGGGTACGACGAGGCGGACGTGCAGG
>JALSIA010000143.1:2500-14395 GCA_026981865.1 Thermaceae bacterium | reverse complement strand
GGGCCGACGGTTCGCCGGCTCCGGCCTGGGTTTCGATTTCGCCCACCAGCATCGCCACCACGGGGACCGCCGGCGGCCAGGACTACGTCTCCATGACCGTGACCGTGGGCACGAACGCGGCCGCAGGCAGCTACGACCTGCGCGTCCGGGCCAGCTCGACCAACACCACCCGTTACGCCGCGTTCACCCTGACCGTGCCCCAGCCGCCCGACTTTACCCTCAGCCTGAGCGATGCCTCGCTCGAGCTGGTGCGTGGCGGGCAGGCCACCCTGCAGCTGGACGTGACCCCTTACAACGGCTTCGCCGGCACGGTAAACCTCAGCCTGGCCGGCCAGAACGGCGCGGCTGTGCCCTCGGGGGTTTCGCTTTCGCCTACCAGCGTTGACCTCTCGAGCGGGGCGGCGAGCGTGACGCTAACCTTGAGCGCCGCCGACAGCGTGACCGTCGATCGCTACTACCTCCAGGTCGTCGGCAGCGAGGGCAGCACCACCCAAGCGGCCAACCTGAGCCTGGAGGTGCAGGACTTCGCGCTGAACCTGAGCACCTCGCCGCCCACGGTTTGGGTGGACCAGGGCGGCAGCGGCTCGCTGGCGCTGACCGTCAACGTCATCGTCGCGAACAGCTACAGCACCTTCGCCGGCCCGGTTGCGCTGGCGCTCGCCTCGGCGGACGGGTCTCCCTTGCCGAGCGGCCTGAGCCTTTCGCCTACCACCTTGAACGTTTCGCCGGGCAGCAACAACTTCACCCTGACCCTGAGCGCGGCGGGCGACGCCGCCGCTGCGGTCTACGACCTGGTCCTGGTGGGCACGGCCGGCGGGGCGGCGCGCAGCGCCGAGTTTACCCTCGACCTGCGCGGCTTCTCCCTGGCCCTGAGCGCCGCCGAGCTGGGCTTCTGGACCGGGGGTACGGGCAGCCTCGGCCTGACGGTGACGCCCGGCGGCGGCTTCGACGACACGGTCACGTTGAGCCTGGAAGACGCGAGCGGAAACCCCGCCCCGAGCGGCCTCTCGCTCACCCCTGCCAGCCTGGCGGTTTCCGGGAGCACCACCCAGACGCTCACCCTGACGGCGGACGCCACCGTAGCCGCCGGAGAATACCCGCTGCGCGTCAAGGCGGTTTACGGAACCATCGTCCACTACGCCGACTTCACGCTGAAGGTCGAAGACTTCAGCGTTTCGGCCGACACCGGCTCGCTTTCGGTCTGGCAGAACGACACCGGCGCCCTCGCGCTTACGGTAACGCCCGCAGGCGGCTTTGCGGGCGACGTTAGCGTCTACCTGATACCGGGCGGTTCCGGTCTGCCGTCGGGGGTTACGCTCAGCCCGAGCGTCGTCGCGGTTAGCGGAACCACGAGCCAGACCCTGAGCCTTGCGGCGGCGGACACCGCCGAGCCGGGCAGTTTCGACCTGCAAATCGAGGTACGTGCGAGCTTGAACGGCGTGAGCCGCAGCCGCTACCTGCCGCTGACCCTGGGGGTGAAGGGCTTCCTGGTGAGCCTGGACTCAAGTAATTTCTATGTGGCCCGGGGCGGCCGCGCCAGCCGCACGCTCACCGTAACGTCCTACGGTGTCAACGAGGACCTGACGCTTGCCCTGACCAGCCAGGACGGTGCGGGCTTGCCCGCCGGCGTTACCTACGCCCCGGCCTCCATGACCGCCAGCGACGGGTCGGTAACGGGTACCCTGACGATCGGCACCGGCGCAAGCACCGGCTACGGCAACCCCGCGGACTACCCCCTGACCCTGACGGTGGGCTTTGGCCCCCTTGCCCACCCGATCGACCTCGACCTCCTCGTCTACCGCGAAACCGAGTTCTGGATGCCGCAGAGTTCGGGAACCGACTACGACCTCTGGGACGTGGCCTACGGAAACGGCACCTTCGTGGCGGTGGGCGGAGGTCAGGTAAGCCAGAACGTCTCGGGCTCTGGGGTCGCCGCGGTTTCCGCGGACGGGCACACCTGGACGGCCGGCAGCGCCGAAACCTTCAACGAGTTGTACGCCGTGGCCTACGGCAACAGCGTCTTCGTGGCCGCGGGTGCGGCCTGCGAAATCGCCACCTACGACGGATCGGCCTGGACCCGGCGCGCTTCGCCGGACGCTCTGTGTAGTGGGCAGTTCAATGGGGCGGCCTACGGCGGCGGGGTCTTCGTCCTCGTGGGCGAAGCCGGGGCGGTCTTCCGCTCCACCGACGACGGCGTGAGCTGGAGCCAGGTTACCGACCTCCCCAGCAGCACCGGCGATCTTTACGGTGTGACCTACACGGGCGGCGGCTTCGTGGCGGTGGGCGCGGGGGGCACGGTCCTGACCTCGACGGACGGCACCAGCTGGACCGCGCAAACCAGCGCCACCTCCGCCGACCTGACCGCGGTGGCCTACGGCGACGGGACCTACGTGGCCGTAGGCAAGGGCGGCGTGGTGCTCACCTCCAGCGACGGCCAGAGCTGGACCGCCGGTTCCCTGGGGACGAGCCTCGACGCCACCGGCGTCACCTTCGGCTACGACCGGGACGGCGCCGGCATCTTCGTGGTCACGGTGAACTCGAGCAACTACGGGGTTTATACCTCGGACGACGGCGGACAGAACTGGGCCCCACAAAACAGCGGCGGTACCGGCGGCGCACCGCTGGCCGCGGCCTACGGGAATTACACCTTCGTCATCGTCGGGTACGACGGTGCCGTCGCCAGCTCGCCCTAGCGGTTCCAACGCCAAGGGAGGGCGTCCGATGTGGACGCCCTCCCGCTGATCTTTCGACGGCTCCGGTCACTTGAGCAGCGGCCGGAAGGCCTGGACCACCTTGCTTACCTTGGGGGCGATTACCGCCCGGCAGTACGGGTCCTGCGGGTACTTGTCGTAGTAGCGGTGGTGCTCCGGCTCGGCGGGCCAGAAGCGCCCCAGCGGCTTCACCTCGGTCACGATGCGGGGCTTGAACAATCCGGAAAGCGCCTTGATCTTGCGCAAGGCCGCGTCCTTCTGCGCTTCGTCTTCGTAGAGGACGATCGAGCGGTACTGCGGCCCCACGTCGTAGCCCTGGCGGTCCTTGGTCGTGGGATCGTGCGCCGCGAAGAAGACGTCGAGCAGCTGTTCGTAGCTGATCACGTCGGGATCGAACGCGACGCGCACCACCTCGGCGTGGCCGGTGGTGCCGCTGGACACCTCCTCGTAGCTGGGGTTTTCGACGTGGCCGCCGGCGTAGCCCGGCACCACGTCGAGCACGCCAGCGAGTGGGCGGAAGGCCGCCTCCAGGCACCAGAAGCAGCCTCCGCCCAGGGTCGCGTACTTGCTCACGCCCCCGCTTCGGCGCCGGCCTCGCCGCCGGTGTGCGGCGCGGGCAGGTAGTCCTGCGCCTGGAAGAGGTTGATGCCGCTCTGCACCAGGTCGAGCAGCTTGCCCATCGTGGCCTCCTCCTCGATCTGCTCGTTCAGGAACCACTGGAGGAGCGGCACCGCGCGGTAGTCGTTTTCCTGGTGGGCGATGGCCATCATCGCCTCGAACTGGGTGGTGACCGTGCGCTCGGCCTTGACCGCGCTGGCCACCGCCTCCACCGCGTCGGTGAAGGCCGGCTTGGCCTCGGCCGCCTCGGGAATGCGCGGGGCCACGTCGTTGTCGAGCAGGAAGTGCAGGATCTTCATCGCATGAGCGCGCTCTTCCTCGGCCTGGCGAAAGAAGAACTCCGCCCAGCCGTCGAGCGAGCGGTGCGCGAAGTAGACCGCGATGGCCAGGTAGTGGTTGTGGGCGCTGAGTTCGTGCCCGATCTGTTCGTTGAGGGCGTTCGAAAGCGTGCTGCTGATCATGAGGGCCTCCTCCTACCCCTGCAGTATCCGCGAATTCCGGGTGAGGATCGTTATTGAAACAGGTTATCAGCAAGCGTAGAATGCCGTCTATGAGCCCGATGGCGCTCCTCTTCCTCACCCTGTTCAACAGCATGCTCGGCCTCTCGGTGCTGTTTCCCATCGTGGCGCCGCTGGCGCGCGAGCTGGGGCTCAGCGAGTTTCAGGTCGGCACCTTCTCCACCGCCTACGCGTTGATGCAGTTTCTGCTCGCGCCCTACTGGGGGCGGCTAAGCGAGGTGAAGGGGCGCAAGCCCATTCTGCTGATGGGCATCCTGGGGTTCTCGATCTCGTTCTTCGCCTTCGCCTTCGTGGCTCAGCTGGGGCTCGCGGGCTCGCTCGGCACCGGCCTGATCTACGGGCTGATGCTGGCGGCGCGCCTGTTTGGCGGTACCTTTTCCTCCGCCACGTTGCCCACCGCCCAGGCCTACGTGGCCGACGTGACCGGCAAGGCCGACCGCACCGCGGGCATGGCCGTGATCGGGGCGGCCTTCGGGCTGGGCGTGATCTTCGGACCCGCCATCGGCGCGGCGCTTGCGGGGATCAGCCTGCTCGTGCCCGTCTATTTTTCGGCCACCCTGGCGCTCCTGAACGCCGTCTTCGTTTGGTTCATGCTTCCCGAGCCCGAGCGTCACGTACACGCGCACAAGCCCCCGCCGCTCAGCTTCCTCGACCCGCGGGTGCTGCCGCTGCTGATCGTGGGCTTGGCCGTGAGCCTGAGCTCGGTGGCCATGGAGACCACGGTGGCCTTCTACTTCCAGGACCGCCTGGGGCTGACCTCCGAAGGCACGGCGCGGGCCGTGGGCATCGCGTTGGTGATCTACGGGCTGGTGGCCGTCTTCGTACAGGGCTTTTTGATCCGCAAGTTCAAGTGGCCGGCGATGGGGATGCTGAAAAGCGGCATTCCCATTGCGGCCGTGGGTTTCCTGATCTTCGTCTTCGCTTCCGGCTTTTCCTGGCTCACGCTGGCGCTGGTGCTGCAGGGGTTGGGGCAGGGGCTCGCGGCCCCGGCGGTGACGGCGGCCCTCAGCCTTTCGGTGGGCGAGGGGCTTCAGGGGGCGGTGGCGGGGCTCAACTCGAGCGCCCAGGCGCTGGGCCGGATGCTGGGGCCGCTCGCCGGCACCTGGCTCTACCAGAACGTCGCCCACACCGCCCCGTACGTCTTCAGCGCCGGGCTCTTGCTGGTGGCCTGGATCTTCGTGATGTGGGGTCGGGCCTCGCGGGTGCGGGTGGACGCGAGCGACTAAAACAAGCCCCCGGCGCATGGCCGGGGGCGCGTGAACGTTTCTTGCTACTTCACGAACGTCAGCCACTTGCGGTACTCGGGCCGCTTGCCGGTGACCGCCTCGAGGTAGACCTTGCGCAGCTGCATGGTGATCTCCCCGGCGCTGCCCGTGCCGATGGGGCGGTGGTCGATCATCGAGACCGGCGTCACCTCGGCGGCGGTGCCGGTCATGAAGACCTCGTCGGCGGTGAAGAGGATTTCGCGGGTCACGCGGTAGGCCTCCTTGACGGTGAAGCCCAGGTCCTCGGCGATCTCGATGACCGAGTCGCGGGTGATGCCGGGCAGGTTGACCGAGTGCTCGATCGCGTGAATCACCCCGTTCTTGACGAAGAAGAGGTTCTCGCCCGAACCTTCGGCGACGTAGCCCTCCTTGTCGAGCAAGAGCGCCTCGTCGGCTCCGGCGGCCAGCGCGTCCATCTTGGCCAGGGCGCTGTTGACGTAGTTGCCGCCCGCCTTGGCCTTGCCGGGCATCACGTCACCGGGGAAGCGACGCCAGGAGCTGGTGACCAGTTTCGCGCCTTTGCGGACGGCCTCTTCGCCCAGGTAGGCCCCCCACTCCCAGGTGGCGACCATCACGTCGGCGGGGTTGTTGGGCAGCGGGTTGACCCCCAGCGAGGTGGCGCCGAACCAGGCGAGGGGGCGGATGTAGCACGACTTCCAGCCGTTGGTGCGCACGGTCTCGACGATCGCGCTCGCGATCTGCTCCGGGGTGTAGGGGATCTCGAGGCGCAGGATCTTCGCGGAGTGGAAGAGGCGCTCGACGTGCTCCTCTAGCCGGAAGATGGCCGGGCCCTCGTCGGTCGCGTAGGCGCGGATGCCCTCGAAGACGCTGGTGCCGTAGTGCAGGGCGTGGGCCAGCACGCTCACCTTGGCCTCTTCCTGCGGCACCAACGCTCCATTGAGCCAGATCTTGCCTGCGTGGATGCGGGTGTCACCGCCTTTTCCCATGGTGTCCTCCCCTGGCCGCGCGCGGCGGCCCGTGGTTACAGGATACCCGGGGCTAGCGGGGCTTGGCCAGCGAGCGGGCGGCGGGGGAGAGGCGCTCGAGCCGTTCGGCGGGGGTTGCGCCGGCGATCGGAACCCGCGCGAAGCGCTCGAGGCGGTCCTGAAAGAGCGCCACGAGCCGCGGTTCCCGGGTCACCTGGGGGGCGAGCTCCTCGATCTGCCCGCGCAGGCGCTCGGCGGCCAGCCAGCGGGCGGCGGCGAGCAGGTCGCCCTCGAGCGGTTCGGCCTCGGGATCGCGCTCGATTCGGCGGGCGGCCCGCCGCACCAGCGGATCCTCCAGCAGCGCCGCGCAGTAGCGGCAGGGGGTCGGTTCGCCGCTGCGGCCGCAGATCGCGCAGGCGTCCCCTTTCCGCTCCAGCTGCGCGGCCAGCACCGCGCGGCCGGCGCGCTCCACCGCAGCCTGCAGCTCCTCGGGGACGGCGCGGGTCCAGGCTTCCAGCTTGCGGGCCTGTTCGAGCGGCAGGGCCACCGGTTCCGGCGCGGACGGCGGCGCGGAGGCGGCCTCGGTGGCCTTCGGCCGCCCGGTCACGAAGCGCACGTTGGTTACCGTGCCCTCGCCCAGGCGGGCCGCGTAGCGGCGCACGAACTCCTCGCGTTGGTAGGTGAGCTGGTGCGCCAGCGCCGCGCTCTCGGCGCGCACCAGGAGCTCGCCGCGCTCGAGCTTGAGGGGCTCGGTCAGCCGCGCCAGCATCTCGCCGGCGACCTCGGGCCACAGCGCCAGCACCCGGCCGCGGCGCAGCCCGGCCTCGAGCTTGTAGCGCTTCAGCAGCTGGCCCAGCAGTTCTCCGGCGCGGTTTTCGCCCACGCCCCCATGCTAGCAGGCGCGGCTAGAATGAAGGCGTGGCGCTCTTTCGCATAGCCAAGGGGGACCTCACCACGTTCGAGGGCGACGCCATCGTCAACGCTGCGAACGACCGGCTGATCCTCGGCTCCGGCGTGGCCGGAGCGATCCGCAGGAAGGGCGGGCCCGAGATCCAGGAAGAATGCGACCGCCACGGCCCCATCCGCGTCGGCGAGGCGGCGGTCACGAAAGCGGGGCGGCTGCCGGTGCGTTACGTGATCCACGCCGCGGTCCTGGGCGCGGAGCCGGCCAGCTACGACACGGTGCGCCGGGCTACGCGCTCCGCGCTCGCGAAGGCGCGCGAGCTGGGGATCCGGACCGTGGCCTTCCCGCTCCTCGGCACCGGGGTGGGCGGCCTCGACGCCCATGAGGTGGCCCGCATCATGATCGAAGAATTCAAAAGCGCCCCCGACGACCTCGAGGTCACGCTTTACGGCTACACCGACGCGGACGTGGAGGCCATCCGCCGCGCCCTATGATCCTCATCCGGCTGCGCCAGCAAAACTTCCGCAACCTCGCAAGCCTGGAGCTGGTGCTGCCGCCGGGCCCGCTGGCGCTGGTGGGGCCCAACGCCAGCGGCAAGACCAACCTGCTCGAGGCCATCTTCCTCGCCTTGGGCGGCGAGGTGCGGGGGGCGCTGGCCGACCGGGTGCGCTTCGGTGCGGCCGAGGCGCGGTTGTTTGCCGAGGTGGAGACCCAGCTGGGGGCGGTGCGCTTCGAGCAGCGCTTCGGTCGCGGCGGGCGCGAGATCCGGCTCAACGAGGCCCCGGCGAGCCTGCGCGAGCTGGCCGAGTACGCCGGGGCGGTCTGGATCCGCCCCGAGGACATCGCCCTGGTGCGCGGCGGTCCCGAGGAGCGGCGGCGCTGGCTCGACCAGGCGCTGATGCGCTTCTCCCCCCGCTACCGGGCGCTGCTCTCGGCCTACGAAAAGACGCTGCGCCAGCGCAACGCCGCCCTCAAGACCCGCCCCCACGGCCTCGGGGTCTGGAACGAGCGGCTGGCCGGTTACGGCGAGCAGGTGCTCCACTGGCGGCGGCGCATCCTCGAGCGCCTGGCCCCGCTGGCGGCCGCGGCCTACCGCGAGCTCGACGCCGCGCCGCTCGTGCTGGAGCTGCGCGAAACCGCCCCGCCCGAGCGGCTGGCCGAGCTGCTGGAGGCCAACCTGCAGGAAGAGCTCGAGCGCGGCGTCACCCTGGCGGGGCCCCACCGCGACGACGTTCGGCTGCTGCTGGACGGCCGCGACGCGGTCAAGTTCGCGAGCCGCGGTGAGGCGCGCAGCGTGGCCCTGGCCATGCGGCTGGCCGAGCACCGCTTGCTGGCCGAACACCACGGCGAGCCGCCGCTCTTGCTGGTCGACGACTTTTCGGCCGAGCTCGACGCCCGGCGCCAGGCGGCGCTCCTGGCCTACGCCACCGGGCTGCCGCAGGCGGTCCTCAGCGGCACCCACGCCCCGGAGGGGTGGTCCCGGACGCTGCGCATCGAGGCCGGGGTCTGGAACCTGGAAGGCTAGCCCGCGCGCGGCGCGGAGACGCTCACGTTCACGCCCAGCTCGGACAGCGCCCGCCGGATCCCGGCGGCGTCGATGCCGGCCCGCGCGTGCAGGCGTTCGACCTTGCCCTGGTCGGTGAAGCGGTCGGGCAGGCCGAGACGGCGCACCTCGGGGCGGAGGCCCAGCTCCTCCAGGGCCTCGAGCACCGCGGCGCCGAACCCGCCGGCGAGCTGGTGGTCCTCGACGGTCACGAGGGTGCGGTTCGCGGCCAGCTCGGCCAGCGTTTCGCGGTCCAGCGGCTTGAGGAAGCGGGCGTTCACCACACCCACCCGCGGGTCGTCGGCGGCCGCCTCCAGGGCGTAGCCCAGGGTCTTACCGAAGGCGAGCAGGTAGACCTCGCTGCCGGGCTTCAGGATCTCCCAGCGGCCCCAGGCGCACTCGGGCCAGGCGCCTTCGGGGGCGGGCTCCACCGCCCCGCGAGGCCAGCGCAGCGCCACCGGGCCGTTCTGTTCGAGCGCGGCGGTGAGCATGGCGCGCAGCTCGAGCGCGTCCTTGGGGGCGGCGATCTGCATCCCCGGCACGGTCCGTAGGAAGGCAAGGTCGAAGACGCCGTGGTGGGTGGGGCCGTCGGCGCCCACCAGCCCGGCGCGGTCGATGGCGAAGACGACGTTCAGCTTTTCGATGGCCACGTCGTGGATCACCTGATCGACGGCCCGTTGCAGGAAGGTCGAGTAGATGGCCACCACCGGCTTCATTCCCGCCAGCGCCAAGCCGGCGGCGGTGGTCACGGCCACGTCCTCGGCGATGCCCACGTCCAGGTAGCGGTCGGGCCAGGTCTGGGCGTAGCGCACCAGCCCGGAGCCCTCGCGCATCGCCGGGGTGAGCACGACCAGCTTCTCCTCGCGCTCCGCCAGCTCGGTGACGGCGTCGCCGAAGGCGAGCGACCAGGTGTGGCTGCCCTTCTTCTTGGTGGGGGCTTCGGGGTTGAAGGGGCTGGCCCCGTGCCAGTGGGTGGGGTCGTCCTCGGCCACCTTGTAGCCCTTGCCCTTCTTGGTGACGATGTGCAGCAGGGTGGGGCCGGAAAGATCCTTCAGCTTCTCCAGCAGGTAGACGAGCCCCTTGAGGTCGTGCCCGTCTACGGGGCCTACGTAGCGCAGGTTCCAGGCGTAGAAGGGGTTTTCCTGGTGCAGGATCATCTTGGTGGCTTCCTTGGCGCGGTCGGCCAGCTCGAAGAGCCGCGGCGAGATGCGCTCGAGGAAGCCCTTGCCCAGCTTCTCGGCGTCCTGCACCCACTTCTGCACCTGCAGGGTCTTGAAGTAGCCGGCGAGGGCGCCCACGTTGGGGCTGATGGACATCTCGTTGTCGTTGAGCACGATGAGCATGTCCTTGCCCAGCTCGCCGATCTTGTTGAGCGCGGCCAGGGCCATGCCGCCGGTGAGGGCGCCGTCGCCGATCACGGCCACGATCTTGTGGTCCTGCCCCTGGAGGTCGCGCGCCACGGCCATGCCCAGGGCGTTGGCCAGGCTCGTGGAGGCGTGGCCCACGGTGATGGCGTCGTGCTCGGACTCGCTTACCTTGGTGAAGCCCGAGAGGCCGCCTTCCTGGCGCAGGGTGTGGAAGCGGTCCTGGCGGCCGGTGAGCAGCTTGTGGGCGTAGGCCTGGTGGCCCACGTCGAAGAGGATGCGGTCGCGGGGCGAGTCGAAGACGCGGTGCAGCGCCACGATCAGCTCCACCGCACCCAGGCTGCTGGCCAGGTGACCGCCGGTTTCGGCGGTGACGCGGATGATCTCGCTGCGCAGTTCCTCGACGAGTTCTCCGAGCTCTTCCTCGGACAGCGCCTTCAGGTCCTCGGGACCGTGAATTCGGCTAAGCAGCATCGACCCTCCTAGAAGTTCTTCTCGATGAGGACCAACCCCTCGCGGGTGCGGACCTCGCCCACGTGGGGCACGAACCAGATTTCCTGCACGGTCTGGTTACCCTTTTCGTCGGTGACGGTCAGCTCGATCACGTAGGCCTCGAACAAGCCGGCGGGCACCTCGACCCGGCTCTTGCCCTTTACCTCGTAGCTGTACTCGAGCTGCAGCGTGGCCTGCTCCTGCGCCCCGGTGGGCAGCAGGAAGACGCTTTGGGTCACGGTGCGCCCGCCCCAGCGGTACCCGGGGCGCAGCAGTTCTTCGGGGGGGTACTCGAGCATCGGGGGATCGAAGGAGACCCGCGTCAGGGTGATCTGCTCCTTGAAACCCAGCAGCTCCACCCCCGCCTCGCCGAAACGGCGGTAGTAGACGCGTTCCTGCCCGCGGCCCACGAACCGCATCTGGGTGGCGGGCTCCTGGTCCCACTGCCCCGGACCTAGCACGCTCAGCTTGAAGCTGGGGTAGTCGGGCGGGTCGGTCTGGGGCAGGTAGACCCAGTAGAGGCCGATGTTGTGGGGGTAGAACTCCACGGGTCCCTGTTCCCGGGCGAAGGGCTCCGGAGCGGGGGTCTGGGTTTGCGGCGCGCAGGCGGCCACCAGCACGAGCAGGGCCAGCGCGAAGGTAAAACGCTTCATCGGCATCAGTTTACCCCTTCTTTTTCCGCGGGCGATTCCAGGGCCTTCTGCAGGCCCAGCCGGGTCCGGGTCAGCCGGGCCGCGGCCGCGGGCAGGTCCAGGGGCTCGCGCGCCCACAGCTCGGCGGCCAGGCGTTCGAGCAGCGCCGCGCCGGACTCGAGCTGCGCCTCCATCTCTGCAAGGCGCTCTTCCAGCCGTCGGCGCGCCACCGCGTCCAGGTCGCGCGTCCCCAGAAAACGCCGCAAATCCCGGGCCTTGGTATCGAGGCGCTCCAGGGCCGCAGCCAGCCGCCGGGCTTCCTCGAGCAGGCTGCGCTCCCCAGCCGGCAACCGCCGGCCGCGGCGCAGCACCTCGCCAAGGGCGCGCCGCACCCGCCGCACGAAGCGGGCGTCGGGGTTCGGGGCCGTCGCCTGCAGCACCAGCAGCACGAACGCCACGAGGAGCGCCAGGAGGAAGAGCCAGCGGATCAGGACCACCCCCCTATTCTGCCACCTTTCCAGGGCCAACACCGCCCCCCACCCCCCTTGACTCCCCCTCCCCCCTTTGATATCTTGAGTCTTGCGCCCAGTAAGGACCACGGTCCTCTACCCGGCGCAGGGATCTTGAAAGGTGGCGTGACGTAAGTACCGTCCTGAAGCGAGCAAAGGCGGCCTGTAGCCTGTGGCCCGTGGCCCGTGGTTTTCTTCTACCTTCCTTCTTCCAGACCACGAGCCCACCACGAGCCACGCGCTACGAGCCTTTCCTCGCACATCATCCTTGTCCTGAAAGGTCAAGATACGAAGGGCGCACGGTGGATGCCTTGGCACCCGAGCCGATGAAGGACGTGGCTACCTGCGATAAGCCAGGGGGAGCCGGTAGCGGGCTTCGATCCCTGGATCTCCGAATGGGGAAACCCGGCCGG
>JALSIA010000142.1 GCA_026981865.1 Thermaceae bacterium | reverse complement strand
CAAGATCCACCGCTGCCCCAACCCGCTCTGCCCCGCCAAGGCCTTCCAGCAGCTGCGCCACTGGGCCAGCCGCCGCGCGATGGACATCCAGGGTCTGGGCGAGAAGCTGATCGAACAGCTGCTGGAAAAAGGGCTGGTGAAGGACGCCGCCGACCTCTACCGGCTCACCAAGGAGGACCTGGCCGGCCTGGAACGGATGGGCGAGAAGAGCGCGGAGAACCTGCTCGTGCAGCTCGAGGAGAGCAAAGGCCGGGGGCTGGAGCGCGCCCTCTACGGCCTCGGCATTCCCCAGGTGGGCGAGGCGCTGGCGCGCACCCTGGCCCGGCGCTTCGGGACGATCGAAAAGCTGATGGAAGCCGGCGAGGAAGAGCTGGAGGCCGTGCCCGACGTGGGCCCGGTCACCGCCGCGGAGATCCGGCGGGCGCTCTCGGACGCGGCCATGCGCAGCCTGATCCGGCGGCTCCGGGAGGCCGGTGTGCGCTTCGAAGCCCGGCAAAGGGCAGCCGCCGAGCAACCGCTCGCCGGGCTCACCTTCGTCCTCACCGGCGAACTCAGCCGCCCCCGCAACGAGGTGAAGGAGGCGCTCGAGGCCCTGGGGGCCAAGGTGGCCGGCTCGGTGAGCCGCAAGACCCGCTACGTCGTGGCCGGCCCGGGCGCCGGCAGCAAGCTCAAGAAGGCCCAGGAGCTGGGGGTGCCGGTGCTCGACGAGGCGGGCCTCGCCGCCCTGCTCGCCGAACGGGGCGCGGCCGGGTAGACTGGGGCGCGATGCAGCGGAACCTGATCCTCGCCCTTCTGCTCCTCGCCGCGCTGGGCGCCGCCTGGGCGCTCTGGCCGCGCCCCCGTCCGCTCGAGCTTTCGGGAACTGTCCTGAAGAACCCCAGACCCGCCCCCGAGTTCCGGCTCGAAAGCGCTTCGGGTCCGGTCACCCTGGCCGACTTCCGCGGCAAGGTGGTGCTCGTCTTCTTCGGCTACGCCCACTGCCCCGACGTCTGCCCCTTGACGCTCAACCACCTGGCCCACCTCTACCGCGAGCTCGGCGAACCCGAGCAGCTGCAGGTCGTGGCCATCAGCATCGACCCGGAACGCGACACCCCCGAGGCGATGGACCGCTACGCCAAGATGTTTCACCCCAGCTTCGTCGGCCTCTCGGGTCCGCCGGCGGCGATCGCCAAGGTGGCTGCAGGCTTCTTCGTCTACGTCCGCAAGGACGAAACCGGCTACCTCGACCACACCTCGACGGTCACCCTGATCGACCCCGAAGGGCGCATCCGGGTGCTCTACGGGCAGCAGCTGGTCGAGGAGGAAACCGCGATGCTGCGCGATCTGCGCGCGATCCTGGAGCGAAAGGGACGCTTCTAGTGCGCCGGGTCGCGTGGTTCGCGGTTTTCCTGCTGGCCGGGATGGCCGCAGCCCACGCCGGCGACTTCCAGGTCGAGAACCTGCGGATCGTGCGCACGCCCCAGGGCGTCTTTCTGGAAGGGCAGATCGTCTACCCCGCCGCCGACGACCCGCTCGAGCTCGAGATCGTGGCCACCGACCGCGGCGAGGGCGTACTCGAGCTGCGCCAGGAGGGCGGCTGGCGCAACGTGCGTTCCGTACCCGTCCCCTACGGCGTCACCAACTTCGGGGCCGCCACTCCGATGCGGATCCGGCTCACGGGCGGGCCCTACCGCCCCGGAGAACAGGTGCCCGTCACCTTCCTCTTCCCCGCGGGGGCGCTTCTGACCGCCCGCGCGGTCGTCGAGGGACGGCCGTCCGCGGTGCCCTGGATCTCGCTGCTGGCCGTCCTGACCGGCCTGGGGGCCTACACCCTGCTCAAAACCCGAAGGCGCGCAGGATCCGGCTGACCTGGTCGCTCTCGATCAGGAAGCCGTCGTGCCCGTGCGCGCTCGCGATCTCGGCGTATTCGGAACGCGCCGCAGCGGCGACGCGCCGCACTTCGGCGGCGGGGTAGAGCAGGTCGCTGTCGATGCCCACGAAGATCGCCGGGGCGCTGAGGCGGGCAAGGGCCGCTTCCAGCCCGCCGCGGCCCCGTCCCACGTCGTGGGCGTCCATCGCCCGGGTGAGCAGCGCGTAGCTGGCGGCCGAGAACCGCCGGGTGAACTTCGCGCCCTGATGGTCGAGGTAGCGCTCGGCC
>JALSIA010000141.1 GCA_026981865.1 Thermaceae bacterium | reverse complement strand
CTGGACGGACCCCGCGCGTTTCTCCAGCGGCTGCCTCGACCTCGCCGCCGAACCGCTCCCCGCAGGCGTGAGCGTGACCGTGCAGGACCTGGACGCCCTGGCCGCGCCTGCCTCCGCCCCCCAGGCCCTCGCCGCCTGCCCGGGGGGTGCGGCCTCGAGCGCGCCGCTGCGGCGCGTGCACATCGTGGCCGCCAGCGGCGGGCCCAAGGCCGAGGTGGTGCTCGACGTCGCCCGACCGGCGCCCGGCGGAGGCGGACCGTGAGCGGCGCACGCCGGGGCCTCACCCTGCTCGAGGTGCTGGTCGCCCTGGCGATCCTCGGGTTCCTGGGCCTCGTCTTCGTCCGCATCTTCTCCTCCACCTTCGACGCCACCGGCAACATCAGCGCCCGCAACGAGCTGCTGCACGAGGCCCAGATCGCCCAGCAGCTGATCGCCAGCAAGGTCAAGCTTGCCTGGTACGTCTACCCGGCGGGCACGTCGATCAAGATCAACGGCGGCAAGACGACCGCCAACGCGCTCGCCGGATCCAGCTCCTGGACGGTGGGCGGCGGCCCGGACCAGCCCTTCCTGGCCCTGGTGCTGCCGCCCAAGGACCCGCGCAGGGACTGCGCCAGCGACCGCGACGGCTGCTACCGTTTCTACGCCTACTACGCCTTTCCGCGCAGCTACTATCTGGACGACGAGGTGATCACTCCCGGCAGCGACCAGCGCCTGGACCCGGACCCGCGCAACGACGGCACCTGGGTCCTCATGGAGTTCCGCGGCGTCCTATCGGGTTTCGTACCCAACACCAAGGCCAGCCCGCCCTGCACCAACACCCCGGTTCCCAACGGCGGCCTCGACGGCAGTGGCCGGCTGTTGGTGGAGTACGTGCAACCCCAGGACGCCTCGCCGGGGTACACGATCTTCAGCGTCCTGCCTGACGGTTCGGTGGAGCTGCGCCTGCGCATGCTGAAAAAGACGGCGAATCGCACGGTGCGGGTTCCACCACGGGACCGCCCGCCGCTCACCCTCAAGGCCGTCCCGCGCAACTACCGCGTCGGCTGCACCGGGCCCTAGCGCCGGTTGCACAACCCTGAGGCGCACCCTAGAGTGGGGCAGGTACGCCATGGCCTTCGAGTTCCGCGTTCTCCACCAGCAAGGCAAGGCCCGCACGGGCCGGCTCGCAACCCCGCACGGCGAGGTGACCACGCCGCTCTTCATGCCCGTCGGTACCCAGGCCACGGTCAAGGGGCTGTCGAACCGCGAGCTGGTCGAGATTGGCAGCCGGATCGTGCTCGCCAACACCTACCACCTGCTGCTCAGGCCGGGACCCGAGCGCGTCGCGCGGCTCGGGGGGCTGCACGGCTTCACCGGCTACACCGGCCCTTGGCTCACCGACTCCGGCGGCTTCCAGGTGATGAGCCTGGGGCACCGGCGGGTGATCCGCGAGGAGGGGGTGGCCTTTTCGAGCCACTTAAACGGCGACCGCATCCTGCTCACCCCGGAACGCAGCATCGCCGTGCAGGAACAGCTGGGGGCGGACATCGTCATGGCCTTCGACGAGTGCCCGCCCTACCCGGCGGAGCGGAGCTACCTGAAGGGCTCGCTCGAGCGCACCCTGCGCTGGCTCGAGCGCTCGCTCGCGGCCAAGACGCGCGCCGACCAGGCGCTCTTCGGCATCACCCAGGGCGGTGTCGAACCCGATCTGCGGCGAACGAGCACGCTGGAGACGATCCGCTTCGACCTCCCGGGCTACGCCATCGGCGGACTGGCCGTGGGCGAACCCAAGGAGAGGATGATCCCGGTGGTGGACCTCTCCACCGACCTGCTGCCCGAGGACCGGCCCCGCTACCTGATGGGCGTCGGCCACCCCGAGGACCTGGTGGCGGGGGTGGCCCTGGGGGTGGACCTGTTCGACTGCGTCTACCCGACCCGCACCGGCCGCTTCGGTTACGCCCTGGTGGACGGGGGCCGGCTCAACCTGGGCTCCGCCCGCTACAAGGACGACCCCGCCCCCATCGACGAAGCCTGCGACTGTTACGCCTGCCGGAACCACTCGCGCGCCTACCTGACCCACCTGGTACGCACCGAGGAGCTGCTGGGGCTGCGCCTGCTCTCGCTGCACAACCTGCGCTACCTGCACCGGCTGATGGAGCGGGCGCGC
>JALSIA010000140.1 GCA_026981865.1 Thermaceae bacterium | reverse complement strand
CCCGTAGAAACTGTACTGGCGGTCGTAGGTCTCGTGCCCGTCGTCTTCGTGGCCGTCGTCGCTCCCCGACCCGTTTTCGTGGCCGTCGTCGGATCCGTCGTCGTCGTGTCCGCCGCCCCCGCCGCCATCGTCGCCCCCATCGTCGCCGCCGTCGTCATCGTCGTGCAGAGCGGGCCCCGCCGCGTCCGTTTGCGGCCCGGCATCGGCGGCGTACGCGGGGGCCGCCGCGACGGGCGCGCCGGCGGCCAGCGCCCCGCCGGGCAACAGACGCGTCAGCAACAGCAAGGCGACCAGGGCGCGCATCCGCCTAGGCATCGGCGTCCTCCACCAGCGGCAGGCGCAGCCAGGCGCAGAGCCCCGGCCGCGCCGGCTCGAAGCCGAGGCGGCCGCGCATGGCCTGCACGGCCTGCTTGGAAAGCGAAAGCCCCAGGCCGGTGCCCGCGACGCGGGTGTGAAAGCGCACAAAGGGGTCGGCCAGGCGCTCGAGCCAGTCCTCGGCGACGCCGTCGCCGTGGTCGCGCACGCTGAGGACGGCCTCGCCCTCCTCGGCGGCCAGGCGGACCTCCACCGGCCCCTCGCTGTACTTGAGGGCGTTGTCGATCAGGTTGCCCAATGCGCGCCGCAGCAGCTCCTCGTCGCCCACCACCCAGACCTCCTCGTCGGGCAGGTCGAGGCGCACGCGCCGTGCGGCCTCGCCCAGACCGGCGACCAGCGAGCGCAGCACCGCGCCCGCAGGCAGCGGCTCGAGCGTCACCTGGGGCTCGCGGCTGAGGGTGAGCAGCCCTTCCAAGATGCCGCGCATCCGCTCGATCGCCTTGCGCGCCTCCGGAAGCGCCCGCTCCTGAGGGGTGAGCCCCGCTTCCAGGGCTTCGAGCTGCGCCTGCATCGTGGCCAGCGGGGTGCGCAGCTCGTGCGAGGCGTAGCGGGTGAAGGCGCGCTCGCGCTCCAGCGCTTCGCGCACCGCGTAGACCATCCGGTTGAAGCTGCGCGCCAGGCGCGAGAGTTCGTCGCCGCCCGGCGGCGGGGGCACCGGGTCGGGAAAGCGCATCGACGAAAGCGCGTCGGCCGCGTCGGACAGCTGGCCGATGGGGCGGGCGATGCGCCCCGCGAGCCACCAGCCCAGACCGCTGGCGAGGAGGACGACGAGCGGCAGGCTCACCAGGCCCGCCCGCAGCTGCCCCGCCAGCGCCTTGCGGTACTCGCCCACGTAGGCCACCAGCTCGAGCACGTAACCGTCCTGCAAGGGCTTCTCCGTCCAGATCCAGTTCGGGTCCTGCGCCTCGGGCAGCACCCCGCCTTCGATGTAAATGACGTTGCCCTTGCGCACGCGAAAGCCCAGCGAACCGCCGGCGCTCACCCAGGGCCAGTCGGAGCCCGCGAGCGCCGGCCGCCCCTGCTGGAAGACCAGGGTGCCGGCCACCGCCCCCGACCAGACCTCGAGGTCGCGCTGGATGTCCTCGCGCAGCAGCTCCGAAAAGCTGAGGTAGCCGACCACGAAGTGCAGCCCTGCGGCCACTGCGGCGATGGCCGCGGTGCCCAGAGCGATGCGCAGCCTCAGGCTCACGGCTCCAACCCCAGCCGGTACCCGCCGGCCACCGTCTGCACCACCTCGGGGCCCAGCTTGGTGCGCAGGCGGTGCACGTAGACGCGCACGATCTTGAGCCCCGAGTCGGTGCCCGGGAAGAGGCGCTCAAGCAGCTCCTCGGCGCTGTAGACCCGGTCCGGGTGGAGCGAGAAGAGCTCGATGAGCGCGAACTCGCGCCCCGAGAGGGCGACCTCGCGCCCCTGCCAGTGGACCTTGCGCGCCGCGTAGTCCACGCGCAGGGGCCCCCGCTCGAAGAAGCTGCGGCGCACCGATCCCTGCCGCCTGAGCAGCGCCCGCACCCGCGCGGCCAGCTCCTCGAGGCTGAAGGGCTTGGTCAGGTAGTCGTCGCCGCCCAGGTCGAGGCCGCGCACCCGGTCCTCCACCGCGTCGCGCGCGGTGATGAAGAGCACCGGGCCGTCGAACCCCGCTTCGCGCAGCTCGCTGGCGAACTCGAAGCCCGCGTCCACGCCTTCGGGCAGCATCACGTCGAGGATCACCAGGTCGGGCTCGGCGTCGTAGAGCGCCTCACGGGCCGCCTCGATGGAGTCGGCCTCGCAGGCGTCGTACCCCATGCTGCGCAGGTAGGCCGCC
>JALSIA010000139.1 GCA_026981865.1 Thermaceae bacterium | reverse complement strand
GCGCGGGGCGGCTACAGCGCCAGCCTGCCGCTCGAAGACCTCACGGCCCCCGGGGTGTTGCTCGCCTGGTCGCTGGACGGTGCGCCCATTCCCCACGAGCACGGGGGCCCGGTCCGCCTGGTGGTGCCCCACCTCTACGGCTGGAAAAGCGTGAAGTGGCTCGCCAAGATCCAGCTCTTCGAGCGCGAGGTCGAAGGCTACTGGGAGATGCGCGGCTACCACCGCCGCGGCGACCCCTGGCGCGAAGAGCGGTACGGCTAGGGCGGGCCGAGGATCCAGCGGGCTTCCCGCAGCAGCGTGTTCGCGAAGCGGCCGCCCCCGCCCTTCAGCGCCTCCCATTCGCTGTGGGTCAGCACGAGGGCGTCGGCGGGTACGGGCAAGGTTTCGAGCGGAAGCCCCACCGCCCGTAGCGGTTGGGGTTGGTCGGATTGCTCGACGATGAGCACGCGGTCGAGATCGCTGCCCACCCCGGCTTCGCCGCGGGCATAGGACCCGCAGTAACCCAGCGCCACCAGGCCGGGAAGATCGAGATCGCGGGCCCAGCGACGCAGCGCAGCCACTACCTCAGCCTCTGGGGGCCATTTGAGCACGGGCGAACGCAAGGACCGCACCGGCATGACGCAACGCCTCCTCACGTTGCCAGGGTCCGTAGTGGTCTGCAGGGTTCGCTGAAGGCGTCGGGGTAGCGGGCGGGAGCGTAGTAGGCGTCCAGAAAGCGGGCGCGCTCGATGAGCTCCTGCGGTACGTCGAGCGGTAGCTCGGCAGGCAGCTTGGCGACGGTGCATCCACCGGCCTCCTGCCCCAAAATGCAGATGCAGGCCCTTCGCCGCCGTTTCCGCAGACTGTTGCGCAGCGAAGCAGGCCCGCTCGTGACGTCCGGCGTTGCGGGCCAGTTCGGCGAGCTCCAGGTCCTTTTCCGCTTGCTCGATCCAGTCGCTGGCGCGCTGCGTGCCTCTAGGATACCCTGAAGGAAAGCGATGCGAACCCTGTTGATCGGTGGAACGGGCTTCCTCGGAACCCACTTGGCCCGGGCGCTGCTGGCCGCCGGGCACGAGGTCAGCGCACTTTCGCGCCGGGGCGCGGGCCCGCTCGCAGGGGTGCGCTACCTGGCGGGGGACGCCGCCCGGGGGCAGGGGATCGAGGCCGTGCGCGACGCCGACGCCGTGGTCTACCTGGCCGGGATCATCCGCGAGGGCGAGCAGACCTACGAAGCGGTGCACGTCCGCGGGGTTCGCCGGGTGCTGGAGGCCATGGCCACCGCGGGGGTGCGGCGGATCGTGCACGTCTCGGCGCTGGGGGCCCGGCCCGACGCGCCCAGCCGCTACCACACCAGCAAGGCCGAGGGCGAGGCGCTGGTGCAGGCGAGCCGGCTCGAATGGACGATCTTCCGCCCCAGCCTGATCTTCGGCGAAGGCGACGGTTTCTTCGGCGGGGTGCTCCGGGACCTGGTGCGGCTGCCGCTGCCCTTCGTCCCGCTGGTGGGCGGGGGCGGCTACCCCTTCCGCCCCGTCTGGGCGGGGGACGTGGCCGCGGCCACGCTGCAGGCGCTCGAGCGGCCGCGAACCGCGGGCCGGCGCTACGACCTGGTGGGGCCGCGCGAATACCGTTACCGCGAGCTGGTCGAAGCGGTGGCCCGTGCGTTGGGCTCGCGCAAGCCGCTGCTGCCGCTGCCCGTGGCCTTCTTTGCGGTGCTGGCGCGCCTTCCCGGAGCGCCCCTCACCCGTGACCAGCTGCTCATGCTGCTCGAGGGCAACACCGCCGACCCCGGCCCCCTGCTCGCCGACTTCGAGCTGGAACACCGCCCCCTCGAGGCCGAGCTACCCCGGATCCTCGGCGCCCGTTAGTTCGTGGCCCGCGGCGGTCAGGGCGGCGCGGGCCGCCGCCAGCCGCGCGCCGGGCACGAGCAGGAAGTCGGTCGACCACGTGGAGAGCACGAAGACCGGCACCCCCGCCTGCGCGAGCGGGGTGGTGAGCGCGGCCAGCACGCCGGTCAGCCCGAAGTCGAGCGGCCCCTCCACCGCCAGCACCCGCCAGCCGCCGCGGCAGGTGGCGCCCTGGGGGGCGGCCGCTTCCGGGCCCGCCCAGGTCCATCCGTCCGCGTCGCGGAGCACCGCGGCCAGCGGGCCGGGTCCGGGCCCTGGCGGCTGGGGGGCGGTGCAGACCGTGTAGGGTTCCGCGAGCAGTTCCAGCTTCATCCGCTCCCCCGGTAACGGCGCGGCAGCCGGGAGCTGAGCGCCGTGGCCAGCTCGTAATGGATCGTGCCCAGCGCGCGGGCGCGGCCCGTCAGGCCGGTGCGCTCGTCCAGGTCGGGGGTGACGACCTCGAAGACCTCGTCCAGCCCCACCGCCTCGGGCAGGAGCACCGTGGTCTGGTCCATGCTCACCCGCCCCACCACCGGCGCGTAGCCGCCGCGCCAGCGCACCCAGCCGCGGTTCGAAAGCGCCCTCGAAAAGCCGTCGGCGTAGCCGAAGGGCAGCGTGGCGATCCACTCGTCGCCGGCGCTGCGGTAGGTGAGGCCGTAGCCCACGCCGTGGCCGGCGGGCAGGCGCTTGACCTGGGTGGGCCGCGCCTTCCAGGCGAGGACGGGCTCGAGCCCCGGTGCCCCGCGCATGTCGGGCGGGAGGCCGTAGAGGGCGATGCCGGGGCGCACGAAGTCCAGCCCCGTGCCGAGGCCGGCCAGGATCGCCGCCGAGTTGGCCGCGTGCAGCGGGTAGCGGCGCGGCAGGGCGCGCGCGGCCTCCAGGAAGATCGCGAGCTGCCGCCTCGTTTCCGCTTCGTCCTCGTCGGCGACGGCGAAGTGGGTGTAGATCGCCTCGACCTCGAGCCCCAGCCCCTCCACCGCGGCCACGAAGCCCGCCAGCTCCGCCGGGGCCACCCCCACCCGCCCCATGCCGCTGTCGACCTTGACCTGCACCCGGCCGCCGGGCCGCGCCGCGGCGAAGGCCCGCGCCGCCTCCAGGGTGACGAGCGTAGGGGTGAGGCCGTAGCGGGCGGCGTCTTCCGCGTCGCCCGGGTGCAGTGCGCCCAGGAGCAGCACCGGTTCGGCGATCCCGGCTTTCCGCAGCTCGGCCCCCTCGCCGCTGGTGGCCACCGCGAAGCGCCGGACCCCGCACTGCTCCCTCAGGTAGCGCGCCACCTGCAGCGCGCCGTGGCCGTAGGCGTTCGCCTTGACCACGGCGACCACCTCCGCTTCCGGAGCCCGTCCCGCCAGCTGCATGCAGTTGCGCCCCAGCGCCCCAAGGTCGATCTCCAGCCAGGTCGGCCGCATGTTCCAAGCCTACCGGCCCCTTCGCGCGCCCGCAACGCGCGCCCCGGGACACCTGTCCTGGAGCGGACCGGTACACTTACCTTGCTGCGTCCAAGATCCACTGATTGATCCCTCCCTCCGCAGGCCCGCGAAAGCGGGCCTGCACCCCTTTGCGGGGCGGCCAAGGCGGTAGGCTTTAGGGTATGAAGCTCTACACGCGCACCGGCGACGCCGGCGAAACCGGGCTCTACGGCGGCGAGCGCCTGGGCAAGGACCACCCGCGGGTCCGGGCCTACGGCGAGGTGGACGAGGCGAACAGCCAGATCGGGTTCGCCCGCAGCTTGCTGCCCGAGGAGCAGAAGGTGCTGGACGAGGATCTGGCGGCCGTTCAAAACGCGTTCTTCGACCTGGGGGCCGACCTGGCCACCCGCGAAGGCAGCCCCTACGCGGAGAAGGTCCGGCGCATGGACGCGGAGGACGTGGCGCTGCTCGAGGCCTGGACGGACCGCTATACCGAGGAGGGGCCGCCCTTTACGGGCTTCGTGCTGCCCGGCGGCCACCCCGCGGCGGCCGCGCTGCAGGTGGCGCGCGCGGTGGTGCGCCGCGCCGAGCGCGCGGTCGTCGCCCTTGCCCGCGCCGAGGACGTGAATCCCGAGGCGCTGCGCTACCTCAACCGGCTTTCCGATCTGCTTTTCGCGATGGCGCGCTGGCTCAACGCGCGCGAGGGGGTGAGCGAGCCGCTTTGGCAGCCCCGGCCGTCCTCGCCGAACAGCTGAGCAAGACCTTCCGGGTCGCCGAGAAGGAGCCCGGGTTCGCGGGCACGCTGCGCCACTTCGTGCGCCGCCGTTACCGGCGCATCGAGGCGGTGCGCGGCGTAAGCTTCGAGATCGCGCCCGGCGAGGTGGTGGGCTTTCTGGGCCCCAACGGCGCGGGCAAGACGACGACGCTAAAGATGCTGACCGGGCTGATTCAGCCTTCGAGCGGGCGCGCGCGGGTGCTGGGGCGCGACCCTTACCGGCGCGAGGCGGGGCTGCTGCGGGAACTCACGCTGGTCATGGGCAACAAGCAGCAGCTCATCTGGGACCTCCCGGTCCTCGACTCGTTGCGCGTCAACGCCGCGGTTTACGAGATCCCCTGGGCCGAGGCCCAGCACCGCACCGCGGAGCTGGCGGAGATGCTCGGGGTCGCAGAGGTGCTGCGCCAGCCGGTGCGCAAGCTCAGCCTGGGTGAACGGATGAAGGCCGAGCTGCTGGCCTCGCTCTTGCACCGGCCGCGGGTGCTCTTCCTCGACGAACCCACACTGGGTCTCGACGTAAACGCGCAGCTGGCCGTGCGCCGTTTCCTGAAAGCCTACCGCGAGCGCTACGGGGCGACGCTGTTGCTCACCAGCCACTACATGGCCGACATTGAGGCGCTGGCGGAGCGGGTGATCGTGATCCACGAGGGCCGGCTGCTCTACGACGGGCCGCTGGGGGGTTTGGTCGAGCGGTTTGCGCCCTTCAAGGAGGTGCGGCTCATGCTGGCGCGGCCGGCAGCGGCCGCCGCCTTCGCCCGCTTCGGCGAGGTGGAGGAGGCCGGCGGCCTGCGGGTGCGGCTGCTCGTTGAAAAGGATCGGCTCACCGGCGTGGTGGCGGAGCTGCTGGCAAACTTCGAACTGCGCGACCTCTCGGTGGACGAGCCGCCGCTGGAAGAGGTGATCGGGCGGGTCTTCGCGAAGGGGGCGGTCTAGATGCTCCTGGCCAAGGCGCGCACGCTGCTGGCGGTGCATTTCGCGTACATGATGGAGTACCGCGCCGAGATCTTCTTCTGGATCCTGGGCGGCCTCGTCCCCTTCTTCTTCATGGCCGCCTGGAGCGAAGCGGCGCGGCAGGGGTACACGCTCTACAGCCCTCTGGAATACGCCCGTTACTTCTTCGCCGTCTTCGTCGCGCGCCAGCTCGCCATCGTCTGGGCCAACTGGACCTTCAGCGACTGGGTGCGCACCGGCAAGCTTTCCTTTTACCTGCTCCAGCCCCTCGACCCGATGTGGCGGCTCCTCGCCGACCACGTGGGGGAACGGGGGGTGCGCCTGCCCGTCCTCGTGGTCATCGGGGGCGTTTTCGCCGCCCTCTTCCCGGGCGCGCTCGTCTGGCCCGGCTGGGGGGCGCTGGCGCTGGGGCTCGCCGCCAGCACGCTGGCCTTTCTGCTCAGCTTCTTCGTGGCCTATTCGGTGGGCCTGCTGGCGTTCTGGCTCGAAGACGCGACCGAGATCTTCGAGCTCTGGTACGTGCTGGTGCTCTTCTTCTCGGGGATGCTCGCGCCGCTTTCGCTCTATCCCGAGGCCGTGCAGCGGGTGCTCCTCTGGACGCCGTTTCCCCACCTCGTCTACCTGCCGGCGGCGCTCTGGTCGGGGCTCGAGCCCGCGGATGCGCGCGGTTTCGCGGTGCTGTTCGTCTGGACGCTCGTCTTCTTCGCGGTCTCGCGGTTGCTCTGGCGGCTGGGCCGCGGCCGCTACAGCGCGATGGGGGCCTAGGTGCGTTACCTGCGCCTCCTCGGCATCTTCTGGGCCGCTTCGGCCGCGGCGCGGATGGAGTACCGGGCGGCCTTCGTGGTGGCGATGTTCGCCTCCGTCATCGAGACGGCGGGCAAACTGTTCGGGGTCTACCTTTTCTATTCGAGCGGCTTCGAGCTGGGCGGTTGGCCCTGGCAGGAGGCCCTCCTCGTCCTCGGCTTCGCGCAGCTGGTGGACGCCTTCTTCCTGCTCTTCTTCGTTCCCAACCTGCGGCGCATCTCGGAGATGGTGCAGGACGGCACCCTCGATTTCGTGCTGCTCAAGCCGGTGGACAGCCAGTTCTGGGTGAGCGCGCAGAAGCTCGACCCCATCGGCCTGCCCTACCTGCTGCTGGGCGCGGCGGTGCTCGGCTACGCCGGGTGGGCCTCGGGTCTGGGGGCGGGCGGTTGGGCCTGGCTCGCCTTTGCCGGCGCCGGCGCGGTCTTCCTGGTTTACGCTCTGGCCTTTCTACTGGCCACTACCTCGATCTGGTTCGTCAAGATCTTCAACGTCGTGCACTTCCTCAGCTCGATGATCTGGAGCGCCCAGTACCCGGTGCAGGCGTACGCGCGCCCTTTCCGGCTCTTCCTCACCTTCGTGCTGCCCGTCTACTTCATGACCACGGCGCCGGCGGAGCTGGCGCTGGGCCGGGCGGGCGGCGGCGCGCCCTGGGCGATGTTCCTCGTCGGGCTCGGGCTTTTCGCGTTTTCCCGGGCCTTCTGGCGCTTTGCCCTGCGCTTCTACACCTCGGCCTCGAGTTGAGGTCTTAGAATGCGGGCGTGAGCCTCTACGCCCTCGTCACCCTGCTGCTCGCCTACCTGTTCGGATCCGTGCCCGCCGGCGTGCTGATCGCGCGCCTCTACGGGGTTAACATCCGCGAGGTCGGCTCGGGCAACATCGGCGCCACCAACGTGCTGCGGGCGCTGGGGTGGGGTCCGGCGCTCGTCGTCTTCGCCTTCGACATGTTCAAGGGCGGTCTGGCGGTGCTGATCGCTCGGGCGCTGGGTGTCGACGGCTGGCTTCTGGGCGGTGTGGCGCTGGCGGCGGTGCTCGGGCACAACTTCTCCGTTTTCCTGGGTTTCAAGGGCGGTAAGGGCGTGGCCACCAGCTTCGGCACGGTCCTCTTCCTCGATCCCGAGGTCGCCCTCTTTGGGCTGGTCGTCGCCCTCGTCGTCATCGCCCTGACGCGGTACGTTTCCGCGGGCAGCCTGACGGGTACTTCCGCGGGCCTCGTCTACGCCGCCTTCGTGGGTCGGCCGCCCTGGGAGCTAACGGAGCTGGCGCTGCTGGTCGCCCTCGTCTTCTGGACCCACCGCGAGAACGTGGTGCGGTTGCAGCAGGGCAAGGAGCGTCGGTTGGGGGAGAAGGCCGA
The DNA here is from genome assembly GCA_026981865.1 of Thermaceae bacterium. GTDB lineage: Bacteria > Deinococcota > Deinococci > Deinococcales > Marinithermaceae > Oceanithermus. The sequence goes on along the minus strand of JALSIA010000139.1, from coordinate 7,565 downwards.
CAAGAAGCCGAGGTACCCGTGATGCTCGATCTGCTCGCGGTGGCCCCGCACCCCGACGACGCCGAGCTCGGCGTCGGCGGCACGCTGGCCAAGGCCGCGCGGGCCGGGCGCGCGGTGGGCGTGCTCGACCTCACCCGCGGCGAGCTGGGGAGCAAGGGCGACCCCGAGACCCGCGCCCGCGAGGCCGAGGCGGCGGCGCAGGTCCTGGGGCTGGCGTGGCGCGCCAACTTGGGCCTGCCCGACGGCGGCGTGGCCGACGCCCCCGAGCCCGCCCGGGCGCTGGCGGCACTGCTGCGCCGCACCCGCCCGCGGGCCGTCCTGGCGCCCCACCCCGAGGACCGTCACCCCGACCACGTGGCCGCAGCGGCGCTGGTGCGCCGGGCGGTCCACCTGGCCGGCCTTGCGCGCGCGGACGTCGAGGGCCGGCCCCACAAGCCCGAGCGGCTGCTCTACTACCCCGGCAACGCGCCCGTACCCCCGGATCTGCTCGTCGACGTTAGCGACGTTATCGAGGTCTGGGAAGCGGCGGTGCGCGCCTTCGCCAGCCAGTTCGGAGGGGAGGACGTCAGCGAAACCGTAGGCCCGGCGGGCCTCCAGGCCCGCCGGGCGCTGCGCCGCTACTGGGGCAACCTGGCGGGAGTGGTCTACGCCGAACCGCTCGTGAGCCCGCGCCCCTGGTTGCTCGACCTTCCCTAGTCTCCGGGGCTGAAGTGGGCGCGCCCTTCCAGCCGTGCGTCGGGGATGAGGAAGGTGGCCGCCAACCCCAGCACCACCAGCCAGGCGGCGTAGAGGTAGACCTGCTTCATCGCCTCGGTGATGGCGAGGTTCAGCGCTTCGGTGACCTGCCGCTTAAGCTGCTCCGCTTGCGCGGCGAGCTCCTCCTTGACCTTGGCGAGGATCATCTCGCGGTAGGCGGCGGGCGGGGGCGGCCCCTGGAGCATCTGCTTTAGCTCGGCCGGCAACAGCGGGTTTTGCAGGAGGGCGGCCTTGGCCGCCTCGTCGCCGGAGAGGGCGCGCCCCAGTTCGTCGAGGGTTGCCTGCAGCTCGGCGTCGAAGCTGCGTTCCAGCGCGCCGGGATCGCGCATCGCCCCGAGGTCGACCTTGCCGTTCGTGAGGTTGCTCGGAAGGTTGGCGCTCAGCTGCGTCTGCAGACTTGCCGCCAGCACCGCGCCCATCAGGGCGATGCCCATCGTCGAGCCGATCTGGCGGAAGAACTGGGTGGCGCTCGAGGCCGTTCCCATGCGCTCGGGCGGCACCGCGTTTTGCACCGCGAGCGTGAAGAGCGGCATCCCCGGGCCCAGCCCCAGCCCCATGCTGACCATCAGCGCCAGCACCTGCCACAGCGGGGTGTCCACCTGGATAAGGAAGTGCATGGCGAAGAAGTTGAGCAGCAACCAGCTCATCCCCCCGATCATCAGCGGCTTGTACCGTCCCCAGCGGCTGGCGATCTGCCCGGAGCCGATCGCGCCGACGATGGCGCCCAGGGTGAGCGGGGTGATCGTGAGGCCGCTCATCGTCGCCGAGATGCCCTTGACCTGGATCAGGTAGAGGGGAAGGAAGAACATCGCGCTCAGGAAGGCCGCGCCGAAGAAGAAGAGCGCCACGCTGGCCCAGCGAAAGACCGGGTTCCGAAAGAGGGTGAGGTCGAAAAGCGGCTCCGGGGTGTGCGTCTCCACGTAGACGAAGAGCGCCAAGCCCGCCGCCGCCCAGGCGTAGAGGCCGAGGATGACGGGGCTTGTCCAGGCGTACTCGTGGCCGCCCCAGGAGGTGGCGAGCAGCAGCGGGATCGTCCAGAGCGCCAGGGTGAGGGCGCCGCCCAGGTCGAAGCGGTGGGTCGAGGCCGGCTTGAGTACGGGCATGTGCAGCGCAATGAAGTAGATCGCCACCGCGCCCACCGGCGCGTTGATGTAGAAGACCCAGTGCCAGGAGAGGTGGTCGGTGAGCAGTCCGCCCAGCCAGGGGCCTACCACGCTGGCGATGGCAAAGACGGCGCCAAACAGCCCCTGGAACTTCCCGCGTTCCCGCGGCGAGAAGAGCAGGCCGATGGTTGTGGTGGCCACCGCGAAAAGGGCCCCGCCGCCGATGCCCTGCAGACCGCGAAAGGCGATGAGCTGCTCCATCGTCCCCGAGAGGCCGGAGAGCATGGAGCCCACCAAGAAGATAACGATGGCCCAGAGGAGCAGCATGCGGCTCGAGACCAGGTCGGCCAGGCGACCGAAGATGGGCACCGCGATGGTGGAAGCGAGCAAGTAGCTGGTGCCCACCCAGGCGTACTTGTCCATCCCGCCCAGGTCCTGCACGATCCGCGGCAGTGCGGTGGCGACGATCGTTTGGTCGAGCGCCGCCAGGAAGATGCCAAGAAAGATGCCGATTAGGGTTAGCCGTTGCGTGCGGTTCATGCGTGTTCCTCCAGCATTCGGTCCAGCAGGGCGATCAGCGTTGCCCGTTCCTCGGGGGCCAGGCGGCTCAGTCGGTCGCGCAGGCGCTCGATCAGGCAGCCGCGCCCGGCTTCCAGCGCCTCCCGCCCCTTGGGGGTGAGGGTGAAGAGGAAGCGCCTCAGGTCCTGGGGATCGTGCTCGCGAACGATCAGGCCCGAGCGCTCCAGGCGTTTGAGGGCGTGGGTGACGCTGGGTGCGGGCAGGTGCAGCTCGCGGGCCAGCTGCCCCGCGTGGGGGCGCTTCTCCACGAAGGCGAGCAGCATCAGTTCCTTAGGGTTGAGGCCGTACTCGCCGATGCAGGGTGCAGCCTCCTGCGCCAGGGCGCGCTGCAGCCTCCAGATGCGGGTGAGCAGGGGCCAGGCTTCCACGGGGAAGAGGATAGCACGATGGTCAAAATGTTTCAAGTGAAACTATAACGCTTTGAAAGCGTAGGATTGGGTTGAATAAACATGCGAACCCCGCCTATACTGAAGCACGTTGTCTTGGGAGGCGCATCCTGTATGTCCAACCACCTCTTGTCGATCTCCGATCTCGATGCCGACCGGCTGCACGCCCTGCTCAGAACCGCGGAGCAGTTCAAGAACGCGCGTTACCGGGGCAGTGAACTGCGCGGCAAAACGCTGGCCATGATCTTCGAAAAGCCCTCGCTGCGGACGCGCACTACCCTCGAGGTCGCGGCCGTGCACCTGGGCGGGCACGCGGTTTACCTCGACGCCCGGCAGGTGGGCCTGGGCGTGCGCGAGCCGGTGCGCGACGTGGCCGAGAACCTGGGGCGCTGGGTCGAGGGGGTTTCGGCGCGTGTGAATAAACATGAAACGGTGGCCGGGCTCGCGGAGTTCGCGGGCGTGCCCGTGATCAACGCGCTCTCCGACGCGCACCACCCGTTGCAGGCGCTCGCCGACCTGATGACGCTCAAGGAGAACTTCGGCCGGCTCGAAGGGGTGCGGCTCGCCTACGTGGGCGACGGCAACAACGTGCTGACCTCGCTGCTCGAGGCCGCGGCGCTCGCGGGGCTCGAAGTCGTGGTGAGCACCCCCAGGGGCTACGAGCCCGACGCCGGGCTGCTCGAGCGGGCGCGCGCCCGGTTCGTGCGCGACCCCTTCGAGGCCGTGCAGGGGGCCGACGCGGTCTACACCGACGTCTGGACTTCGATGGGGCAGGAAGCCGAGGCCGAGCGCCGCCTGCGCGACTTCGCGGGCTACACGGTCACCCCCGCGCTCATGGAGGCCGCCGGGGACGGGGCGATCTTTTTGCACTGCCTGCCGGCCCACTACGGCGAGGAGGTGGTCGAGGAGGTGGCCCACGGCCCCCAGAGCCGCATCTTCAATCAGGCCGAGAACCGCTTGCATACGGTCAAGGCGGTGCTCGCCCACTACCTGGGAGGCCGTCCTTGGTCCGGGTAGCCATCCTGGGGGCCAGCGGCTACGGGGGCTCGGAGCTGATCCGCATCCTCGGCCGCCACCCCGAGGTGCGGCTCGTGGGGTTTAGCAGCCGCGCCTACGCCGGCCGTCCCCTCAGCGCCGCCTGGCCCCAGATCGACCTGAACACCCCCTTCGCCCAGGTGGAGGAAGCCGTGTCCGAGGCCGAGCTGGTCTTCATGGCGCTTCCCAACGGCATCGCCATGGAGCTTGCGCCGCGGCTCGTGGAGGAGGGGCGCAGGGTCGTCGACCTTTCCGGCGACTTCCGGCTGCCGCCCGACGTCTACGAGGCCTGGTACGGCATCCGCCACGCGAGCCCCGACTGGTACCCGCGCGCCCGTTACGGGCTCACCGAGCTGTTTCGGGACGACCTCGCCGACGCCGAGCTGGTGGCCAACCCCGGCTGCTACGTGACCGCGGCCAGCCTGGCGCTGGCGCCGCTTGTGGCCGCGGGACTCGACGGGCGCGTGGCCGTTGCCGCCATGAGCGGCGTTTCGGGGGCGGGGCGCGACGCCGGCGGCACGGCGTTCGCCGAGGTGAACGAGAACCTGCGCCCCTACAAGCCCGCAGGCCAGCACCGCCACACCGCAGAGATCGAGTTCAACCTGGCGCGGCTGCGCGCCCAGGGGCGGAAGGTTCGTACCCACGGCCCCGCCGAGGCGCGGCCGCTTTCGTTCACGCCCCACCTGGTGCCGATGACCCGGGGCATCCTGGTGACCGCCTACGTCGACCCGCCCCGCGGGGTCGCGGTGGGGGAGCTGGAGGAGCTGTTCGGGGAGTTCTACGCCGGCGAGCGCTTCGTCCGCCTGACCGAAGACCTGCCCCAGACCAAGGGGGTCTACGGGGCCAACACCGTCTGGATAAGCCCAAAGCTCGACGAGCGTACCGGGCAGATCGTCGTCTTCGCCGCCATCGACAACCTGGTCAAAGGGGCCTCGGGCCAGGCGGTGCAGAACATGAACGTCGTGCTCGGGTACGACGAGGGGCTGGGCCTGGAGACCCACGGGCTCTGGCCCTAGGAGGTGCGGCATGCGGTTACCCCAAGGATTCACGGCCGGAGCTGTGGCCAGCGGCATCAAGCCCAGCGGTCGCCCCGACCTTGCGCTGGTGCGGATCGAACCCCGGGCCGAATGGGCCTACGTGGCCACGACCAACCGCGCCGCCGCGCCTTGCGTGGGGCGCGGCCGGAGGCTTTACGCCGGTGGAGCACCGATCGCAGGCCTGATCGTCAACGCTGGAAACGCCAACTGCGCCACCGGGGAACGGGGGGCGGCCGATGACCTGAGGCTCGCGGAACTGGCGGCGCGCAGGCTGGACCTCGCGCCCGAGGCCGTGCTGACGGCCTCGACCGGGGTGATCGGCGTGCCCTTACCGGTCGCCAAGATCGAGGCCCGCATCGACGCGATCGAACTCGGCCGCGACCTGGAGGCCTTCGCTGAGGCGATCCTCACCACGGACACCCGCGTCAAGCTGAGCGAGCGGCCGTTGCCCGGCGGCGCCCGCGTGGTGGGGGTGGCCAAAGGAAGCGGAATGATCCACCCCAACATGGCGACGATGCTCGCCTACCTGTTTACCGACGCGGCGGTGGACCGGGAGGCGCTGCGGGCCCGCTGGCCGCGGGTGGTGGGGGCCACCTTCAACCAGGTCACCGTGGACGGCGACACCTCCACCAACGACATGGCCGTGCTCTTTGCGAGCGGCCGGGTCGGGCCGGTCTCCGACGGGGCCTTTTGGGAGGCGGTCCACGCCGTGGCCCGGGACCTGGCCCGGCAGATCGCCCGCGACGGTGAGGGGGCCCAGAAGCTGATTTCGGTGCGGGTGCGCGGGGCGGCCAGCGAAGCGGAGGCGCGGATCGCGGCGCGCGCGGTGGCGGCGAGCGCGCTTTGGAAGGCCGCGGTGCACGGCAACGACCCCAACTGGGGGCGCATCCTGGTGGCCCTGGGGTATTCGGGGGCCCGCTTCGAACCCGAGCGTCTGGAGATCCGCCTTCAAGAAACCGTGATCTACGACGGCGGGGCGGTGCCCTACAGCGGCATTGCCTTGTCGCAGGCGATGCAGGCGGAGGAGGTTGTGGTGGACGTCGACTTCCGCGTGGGCGCGGGCACGGGCGAGGCCTGGGGCTGCGACCTTACCGAGGGCTACGTCAAGATCAACGCCGAGTACACCACCTAGGCCCGTCATACGGCCGGTTTTTGCGACGGTAAGGGCTTTTTGCCGCTGCTGCTGTGCTATACTGACGTGCGTAACGAACCTTGGAGGTGCGGTTATGAGAAAAGCCTTGGTAGTCGCCGGTTTGATGATGGTTTTGTCGTTCGCTTCGGCCAAGACGTACTTTGGTGTGTTTACGGGTTACCCTGAAGCCTTAGGGCTGCAGGCGACCATGGACAGCGGCATGCGCTTTAGCGTTGGTATGCCTTACAACTGGGGCTTTGGTATCGCAGGTTCTGCCGACATGATCCTGGGCTCCGGCCCTATCGATATGGAGGGTTTGGACCTGAGCTACTACTATGGCGCGGGGGTTTCGGCAGCCATGTATTTTCCGACTGAATTCATGGTGAATGGTCACGGCTTAGCTGGTGTGGAATGGGCGATTCCCGAAACTAATTTCGGGGTATTTGGGGAGGCGCAATTAGGTGTGAGGTACAAGACTTGGAGTACGCCAATAGGCCCCTTCTTTGGTGGTCGTTTCGGCGTCAACTTCCGCTAATCTTCGGCTGTTACGATGGGGGAGATGCGCAGGTATCTCCCCCTTCTCCTTTTGTTCCTGTTGGCCGGATGTTCCCGCAGCGGCGATGCGATGGCCCCGCTCCTGGGCATTACCCAGCCGCGTAGCGGTGCGGTGAGCGAAGGGCAAAAGGTGACCGTCGAGGGCTACGCCTTCGACGACTCCGGGGTCGAGAGCGTGCGCGTAGGCGGGCAGGAGGTGCTGCCCCAGACCGAGCGCGGGCGTAAGCTGGTGCAGTTTCGCTTCCTGGTCGAGGCCAAGAAGGGCGGCCAGGTCGAGCTCGAGCTTGAGGCGCGGGACACCGATGGCCAGGTGCGCAAGTTAAAGCTTCCCCTCACCCTCGACACTGAGAAGCCCAAGTTGGTGCTCGAACGCGTCGAACTCACCGAGGACAAGCTGCTCCGCATCGTGGGCAAGGCGACCGACGACGTGGAGGTCGACCGGGTGGTCGTGAAGTACGGCCAGACCTTCAGCCGCCTGCCGCTGCCGCGCGGCAAGGAGGTTAGCTTCATGATCCAGGTGCCCGCCACCTCGGCCACGGTAATCGCCGTGGATGCCGTTGGGCAGCGGGTCGAGCGCGTGGCCAAACCTTGACAGCCCCCCGCCGGGTTGATACGATATCCCGTGCTGGGCGACGGACGAGGGCGATTAGCTCAGCTGGTTAGAGCGCACGCCTGATAAGCGTGAGGTCGGTGGTTCAAGTCCACCATCGCCCACCACCAGGACGGGGTTTAGGCCCCGTCTACTTTTTGCTGGCTGACCCTAGTGACCCCAGTTGGGATCTCACCGGGCATAGGGAAAAGCCCATGCTGTTTACTTGGTGCGCAAGCTAGCTGTGCAGTCTCACCAGCTTGTTCACACTAAGCCCCAAGCGTGAGGCGGGGTCCTGGTTGGCCAAGCTGCCGTGCGGACAGTGCCAGTTGTAGAAGTGAAGCCATGCGGCAAGGTGGGCCTCCCGCTCATCGGAGCTTTGGTAAGCGTGGG
>JALSIA010000138.1 GCA_026981865.1 Thermaceae bacterium | reverse complement strand
CATTTCCGCCAGCTTGAACTGGATGGCCTGGAAGTCGGCGATGGGGCGGCCGAAGGCCTCGCGCTCGAGCGCGTACTTGGCCGACTCGTCGAGCGCTCGCCGGGCCACGCCCACCGAGCCGGCGGCCACCGGGATGCGCGTCTTGTCGAGGGTGAGCATGGCGATCTTGAACCCCTCGCCCTCCTCGCCCAGGCGGTTCTCCACCGGCACCCGCACCCCGTCGTAGACGATCTCGTAGGTGGGGGCGGCGCGCTGGCCCATCTTGCCGTGGATCTTGTTGAAGCTCACGCCCTCGCGGTCGTTCTCCACCACGATGGCGATCACGCCCTTGTGCCGCAGCGCCGGGTCGAAGGTGGCGAAGACGACGTTGAAGTCGGCCTCCTTGGCGTTGGAGATCCACATCTTGGTGCCGGTGATCACGTATTCATCGCCCTCGCGCACGATGCGGGTGCGCAGCGCCGCGGCGTCGGAGCCGTTGCCGGGCTCGGAGAGGGCGAAAGCCGCCAGCGAGGGGCGTTCAGTGAGCGGGCCCAAAAAGCGCTTCTTCTGCTCCTCGGTCCCGGCGATCAAGATGGGGGTGATGCCCAGCTCCGAGGCCATGGGGATGGTGTAGAAGCCCATGTCGGCCCAGCCCAGCTCCTCGCCGATGATCACCTCTTCGACCAGGCCCAGGCCCAGGCCGCCGGCCTCCTCGGGAGCGCTAATGTTGAGCAGTCCGATCTCGTAGAGCTGCTCCACCAGCTCCCAGGGCACCTGTTCGTTCTGGTCGTACTCGGCCGCCCGCGGGGCCACCTGCTCGCGCGCGAAACGGCGCGCTAGTTGTTGCAGCTGTTTTTGTTCGTCGGTCAGCGAGAAATCGAGCGCCACGAAGCCACCTCCAGACCGCCGGCCACCCGAGGGGGCCCTCTCCTTTGACCCAGTCTAAATATTTTGGCCGGGCCCTGCAAGCCGACGCGTGTTCATCGTATCACGCCACTACCGGCGAAAAAGCGTTATATATCCCGGAGTAGCATGGACGGAAGGAGGTTCCATGAAGACCATCATCGAGCCGTTTCGGATCAAGGCGGTCGAGCCCATCAAGATGACCACGCCCATCGAGCGCAGGGCCCTCATCGAACGGGTGGGCTTCAACCTGTTCAAGCTGCCCGCCGAGGACGTGATCATCGACCTGCTCACCGACTCGGGCACCAGCGCCATGTCCTCGGCGCAGTGGGGCGCGCTGATGCAGGGCGACGAGTCCTACGCGGGCGCGCGCAGCTGGTACCGCTTCGAGCGGGCCGTCAAGGAGATCTTCGGTTTCGAGCACGTGATCCCTACGCACCAGGGGCGCGCAGCCGAACGCATCCTTTTCGGCGTGCTGGTGAAGCCCGGCCACGTGGTCCCCAGCAACACCCACTTCGACACCACCCGGGCGAACATCGAGTTCGCCGGCGGTCGGGCGGTGGACCTGCCTGCCCCCGAGGCCGCGGATCCGGCCTCGCGCGCGCCCTTCAAAGGCGACATGGACGTCCGGGCGCTCGAGGCGCTGATCGCCGAGGTGGGGCCGAAGCGCATCCCGGTGATCATGTTGACGGTCACCAACAACTCGGGCGGCGGTCAGCCGGTGAGCATGGCCAACATCAAAGCGGTCGCGCGCATCGCCCGCACCCACGGCATTCCCTTTTACATCGACGCCTGCCGCTTTGCCGAGAACGCCTGGTTCATCAAGCTGCGCGAGCCCGGTTACGCCGACAAGACCCCGCGCGAGATCGCGCGCGAGATGTTCTCCTACGCCGACGGGGCCACGATGTCGGCTAAGAAGGACGCCTTCGCCAACATCGGGGGTTTCTTGGTCACCAACGATGGGGACCTGGCCGCCCAGGAGCGTGACCTGCTCATCCTCACCGAGGGTTTCCCCACCTACGGCGGCCTCGCCGGCCGTGACCTGGAGGCGATCGCCGTGGGGCTGGACGAGGTCTTGGAGGAGGACTACCTGAACTACCGCATCGTTTCCACTGCTTACGTGGCGAACAAGCTGGACGAGGCAGGGGTGCCGGTGATGCTTCCGGCCGGCGGGCACGCGGTCTACCTGGACGCGCGCCGCTTCCTGCCGCACGTGCCGCCGCTCGAGTACCCGGGGCAGGCGCTCTCGGTGGAGCTCTACGTCGAGGGTGGGGTGCGCGGCGTGGAGATTGGCACCGTGATGTTCGGAAAGGA